>NZ_CP107551.1:1208623-1510779 GCF_025837095.1 Rhodococcus sp. Z13 | reverse complement strand
AGGGCGTCGGCGCGCGCACCGGTCATCGGGGCACACAACAGACCGGAGGTGTGCCGCACCGTCCACGCGATCCATTCCGGTGTCGCGTGCTGCGCCGCGAGGATGACATCGCCCTCGTTCTCACGGTCGGCGGCGTCGGCGACGAGGACGGGCTTGCCCGCCCGCAGGGCATCGAGCGCCGCGTCGACGCGGCTCACGACGCCACCAGCCTGCGGAACGAGCTGCGGTGAAACACGATCGGCTCGGTCACCGAATCCTCTTCGTCGCAGTGCAACTCGTGCACGCGGAGCACGACGATGGCGTGGTCGCCGGCCGGCACCTGCTGCTCGATGGACACGTCCATGCGGACACTGCAGCCACTGATGAACAGGGCACCGCTGTCGCGCGTCTCGGTCTCGATACCCGCGAACCGGTCACCGTTCTTCGCGGCGAGCACCCGAGCAGCGATGTCGTGCTCGGACGACAGGACGCTGATCCCCAGCCGCGGTTGCGCTTCCAGCTTCGGCCAGGTGGTGGAGCTGTTCTGCACACAGAACGCGACCAGGGGCGGTTCGAGGGAGACCGGCACGAAGGTGCTGGCGGCCATGCCGATGCGTTCGGTGCCGTTGTCGGCGCAGATCGCGACGACACCCGAGGGGACGTGGGCGAATGCGCGGCGCAGGGTGGCGCCGTCCAGGGAGAGAGTGGTCATCGTGCCTCCGTCCGGATGGTGGATCGCAGCACCGGCGCCCAACGCTCGGCGTACTCGGCGATCCGGGTGTCGGTGGTGTAGGTGGAATCGAGCAGGTAGAGCCCCGGGGCGGGGCAGGTCGCGCCGAGTTCGACGAGAACCGGCTTGAGCAGCAGGTCCGGCGCCATCGCGTGGGCCGGTCCGGCGCCGAGCATCAGCGGCACGACCGTGACGTCGCGCAGTCCGTCGCCGGTGGCGAACTGGTCGAGGAACAGCTTGAGGATTCCCGTGTAGGTGGCCTTGAAGGTCGGGCTGGCGAAGATCACCAGGTCCGAGGAGGCGACGGTCCCGACCGCTTCCTCGACCGCGTCGTCACCCCAGCCGAGCAGGGCGGGGCCGAGGGTGACGACGTCCACGACGTGGTCGGGAGCCGATCCGGTGAGCGCGGTGGCCAGCAGGGTGGCGGCGTCGAGAGTGCGGGAACCGGGCTTCGGATTGCCTGCGACGACTGTGACCTTCATGAGCTTCTCCTTTTCGGGCGAGACGTTCCGCCCGTCGTCTGTCATTCGACACAAGAACGATGTCGGGAATGCGACCGAACGATGGCGGCCGTATTACGCCGCTCGTCGGCTGCGGGTCGCCTTCGTCACCAGGCGTTCCGGAGCCCGGTCCCGCGATCGCGCCGTTCTATCGACGCGAGGCGGTACGCCGGCGTACCGCTCCGGACAGCGCGACTGCCACCACGAGCGCGCCGCCGTAGAACAGCTGCTGCACGAAGCTGGCCACGCCGAGCATCTGCAGCCCGACGACGCCGGCGACGAGGAAGTACACGGCGACCAGCGTGCCGAAGGCGTTGAACCGGCCGGGGACGATCGCCGTGGCCCCGAGGAAGGCTGCGGCGAAGGCCGGCAGCATGAACGACTGTCCCGAGGACGGGTCGGCACCACCGAGCATGCCCGCGTAGACGATGCCGGCGACGGCGGCGACGAGCGCGGAGGTGACGAGCGCCCCGGCCCGGATGCGGTCGACGTGCAGACCGCTCAGCCGGGCGACCTGCGCACCGCGGCCGACGAACAACAGCCGGCGGCCGATGGGCGTGTACTGGAAGACCACGGCCATGATCAGCACGAGCGCGAGGGCGTAGTAGAACTGCAGCGACACCCCGAAGATGCGGGTGCCGATGGTGGCGTCGACGAGCGCGGAGTCGATACCGGTGACCGAGGTGGAGCCGGAGATCCACTGCACCACACCGAGGACGACGGTGCCGCTGCCGAGGGTGGCGATGAACGAGTCGATCTGCAACCGCACGACCAGCAGGGCGTTGACGAGACCCACGACGAGGCATGCCAGTACGGCGACCGCGATGGCCGGCAGCAGCGACCAGCCCTGTTGCACGTTCAGTACCGCGATGGTCATCGCGGCCAGCGACATCGTGGACACGGTGGACAGATCGAACTCGCCGGCGGTGAGCGGGACGATCAGGCCCAGCGCCAGGACGAGCAGCACGGCCTGGGAGCCGAGGATGTTCTGCAGGTTGTTGGCGGTCGGGTAGGTCTCGGGACGCAGGGCGCTGAACACGACGACCACGGCGACGAGCGCCAGGACGAGCGCGTACTTCTCGAACAGCGGCCCGAAGGAACGACGGGGACGTGCGGAATCCGATTCGGTGGTGGTCTTTTTCGCGGAGGTGGTCTTGTCGATGGTGACGGACATCAGGCGTTCACTTCCTGTCGGATCGAACCGAGGACACTGTCTTCAGACCGAGAACACTGTCCGAGATGTGATGCTTGGAGAGGTTGTCGCCGGTGAGTTCGGCGACGACGTGCCCGTGGGAGAAGACGAGGACGCGGTCGCACAGCACCGACAGTTGTTCGTAGTCGGAGCTGGCGACGACGATGCCCGCTCCCCCGCGTGCGGTCTCCCGCAGCATCTCGAAGATGCGGGCGCGGGCACCGATGTCCACGCCCTGGGTGGGTTCGGCGAGCAGCACCAGCACCGGGTCGGTCTGGAGCCACTTGCCGAGCAGGGCCTTCTGCTGGTTGCCGCCGGACAGCGACCCGTAGACGGCCTGCGGGTCGCGGGGCCGCACGTCACAGCGGTCGGCCAGCGCGGTCGCGATCTCCCGCAGCGCGCGGGGTTTCACGAAGCCCGAGCCCAGCACCGGCAGGGTGACGTTCTCGGCGACGGTCAACTCGGGTGCGCTGCCCTCGACCTTGCGGTCCGGCGGTACGTACACCACTTTGCGGGCGAGCGCCTCGATCGGGGTGATCGTCGGCAGGTCCACGGGGTCGTCGCCGACGGTCAGGCGGCCGCCTCGGGCCGGCCGTGCCCCGTAGAGCGCGGGCAGCACGTCGTCGTAGCCGGAACCCGCGATGCCGGTGAGGCCGACGACCTCGCCCGGCCGCACCTCGAATCCGATGCCGTCGACGGTCGTGGTCTCGAGGTTCTCGACGCGGGCGAGTGGCCCCACCCCGTCGAAGTCGCGTGCGGGACCGGCGACGCGCGGGTCGGCGGAATCGAGGCTGCGGCCGACGATGAGATCGATGAGCGAGTTCGCCGTCAGGTCCCGGGTGCGGTGCGTGCCCTGTGAGACGCCGTCTCGCAGGACGGTGACGCGGTCGGTGTGGTCGAGGACCTCGTCGAGGTCGTGGGAGACGAACAGCACCGCGGCCTTCCTGTCGGCGACGATCTCGCGGACGACGGAGAACAGCAGGTCGGTGCCCTCACGGGGCAGGAAGACCGTCGGTTCGTCGAGTACGAGCAGGGTGCGACGCTCCCCCAGTTCCTCGGTGGCCCGCAGGATCGCGAGGAGGGCGCGTTCGGTCTCGTTCAGGGTCGACACCGGGGCGTCGGGGTCGATGTCGAGTCCGAACCGTTCGAACAGCGCGCGGGCGGTGCGCTTCTCGTGCCGCCAGGAGATCCACGGCTTCGAGCCGGCCACGACGGGTCCGACGCGAAGGTTCTCGACCACCGACAGGTCGGGGACGAGGGCGAGGTCCTGGTGGACGAAGCTGATTCCGAGGTCGCGGAATCCGCCGGCCGGGACGGGCAGGGGCACGTCCCGGCCGCGGACCTGCAGGGCCGCACCGGGGTCGGGGGCGTGGAAGCCTGCCAGGACCTTGATGAGGGTGGACTTGCCGGAGCCGTTCTCCCCCAGCAGTCCGTGCACCTCGCCCGCGTGGATGGTCAGGCCGACCTTCTTCAGGACGGTGTGGTCACCGAAGGTCTTGGAGAGGCCGACGATGTTGACGATGGGATCGGGGCTGCTCATTGCGCCCCCTGGGCGGGACCCCACAGCGCCTCGTAACCGGTGACGTAGGCGGTGCCGTATCCCTTGTCGGGCTGCGGCGGGGTGCCGGTCTCGTCGATGTTCTCCGCGGTGATGAGCTTGAGCGGAGTCTCCTGCGCCCCGTTCGGGACGGGTTCGTAGCCGAGCAGGAGCCGACCGGCCTGGTCCATCGTCGCCCAGGCGAGCCACGGGATGGATTCACCGACGTTCATGGTGACGATGCCGTCGTCCTGCTGGATCTTCAGGACCGCGGGGGTGCCGTTGACCGAGGAGATCTCGACCTGCCCGGTCTTGCCCGCGGCCTTGATGCCGGACTGCGCGTAGAGCGACATCGAGTCGTAGATGGGCAGGATGAAGTTGATGTTCGGGTCGGCGGAGAGCGCGGACTGCACCTCGGACTGGATCTTGGTGGCCCACTCGGTGACCGGGACGTTGACGATCTTGTACGTGCACTTCGGGCAGTACTGCGCGATCTCGTCCTCCATCGCAGCCACCTCGGCCTTGGCCGGGGGCACCTCGTTGGAGGTGATGATGAGTGCGTTGCCCTCGCCTTCGGTGCGGTCGATCATCCAGTCGACGGTGAGCCGGTTGGCCTCGGAGAGCGGGGCGTCGGTGGTGGCGTCGATCAGTCCTTCGAGGTCGGCGGGAACCGGTTCGCCACGCAGAATGGTGTGGGTGAGAAGGACGGGAATCCCGGCGGCTTCGGCCTTTTCGAGCGAGGGCTTGATGAGGGATGCGTCGACACCCTGTGACAGGATGATGAGGTCGACCTTCTGGTTCACGGCCTGCTCGACGCCGGTCGCCCACTGGGCGGGTTGGCCCTGGTTGGTGTATTCGATCCAGGTGGCACCGTAGCGTTCGGCGACCTTCCTGGACTCCTCGTCGACGGCGACGTTGTAGGGGTTCTCGCTGTTGGTGGGGATCGCGAAGATGGTCTTCCCGGCGATCTCGGCCATCGGGAAGGGTTCGGCCTCGAGCGTGAACTCGGGATCGTCCGCGTACAGGGCGAGTTGTGCTCGGGCGTAATCGATTCCGGCGGCGACGTCCGCGTCGGAGACGTCGCCGCCGCTCGATCCGTCACTGCTGCAGGCAGTGAGGCCGAGAACCGTCGAGAGGGCGAGCGCGGCGATCGCAGCGCGGCCGGGGAGGATGTGACGCATGGATTCTCCTGAGGGATGAGGAGGGTGCCGAAGAAGAAGCGGCCGCGTCGTTGCGGAACCGGCTGGGAAAGTCGATGACTTCGAATGTATCTGCGGCGTGTTGCATGCGGCGACATCCTTGGTTCATTCGTGTTAATTGCCGCCCGGAGATTCAGTCGCGCACGGTGATCTCCTTCAGGTACTGCTGCGCGCGGTCCAGGGGCCACACTTCGGCCATCTTCTGCTGCATGTCGAACAGATTGGAATTGTGGATCGCCGAATCACGGTCACCCACAGCATCTTCCACCACGATCGGGATGAAGCCGTGCTGCATCGCATCGAGGGTGGTCGCGCGCACGCAACCGCTCGTGGACAGGCCGGCGATGAGCACGGTGTCCACACCGAGCGAGGTGAGATGCGAGTTGAGGGTGGTACCGAAGAATGCGCTCGGATACTTCTTCGTCACCAGGGTTTCGGCGCAGGTCGGTTCGAGACCCTCGATCAGCTCTCCGTAGGGGCTGCCCTCGCAGAAGGCGACGAGCGTGCCCGATTTCCTGAAGAAGACCCCGGCGTCGGCGCCGTCGGCGCGGAGCCGTACCTCGGTGATCACCACCGGGATTCCGGCTTCGCGGGCACTGGCGAGCAGGGCGCGCATCGCCTCCACGTTCTCCTCCACGCCGGCGTAGAGCGCGCACTCGGGATCAATGTAGGCGCGGGCAGGGTCGACGACGATCAACGCGGGCCGGGTGCCGGGCCGGAGTTCCTTCCCGAATCCTGCGCGGGCGTAGTCCGCGGCCTGTTCGATGCGATCTGCGATGGTCAAGCTGACTCCTTCAGGGTCGTGACGGATTCGAGGGTGTGGACCGTCGCCGTGGGGTTGCGACGCGGGAACGCGAGGCAGACGACGACTCCGATCAGGGCGACGACGGCGAGGGCAATACCGACGGCGCGCACGTTGTCGGCGAAGCGCGCCACCTCCCCACCGCCGAGTTCACCGAGGGTGCCGCCGTAGGCGGCCTGGCGAGCGGCGGCACTCAGGCCGGCCGTCGCGAACACGAGGGCCAACGCGGTGCTGAGCAGGTACCCGACGTTCTGCAGGGTCGAGCGCAGACCGTTGGCGATACCGCGTCGGTCCGCAGGGGCGGTGAGCATCAGCGCGCTGGTGCTGGGGGTCATGAACAGACCGTTGCCGCAACCGAGTACGAACAGCAGGGGCGCGGTCGCCCCGAGCGACCCACCGTCGGGATCCAGCAGCAGCGCGACACCGAGCAGTCCGGCGGCGTTGAGGGCCATACCGATCGCGGTGAGCGTGCGCGGGCTGAACCGCACGACGAGCGAACCCGCGGCGGCCGCGGCGACGACGGTGCCGATCGCGACCGGCATCACCAGGGCACCGGCGGTGACGGCGGAGATCCCCTCCACCGCCTGCCCGTACAGCGAGACGAGCAGCGTCACGGCATAGGTGGCGACCGCGTTCACCAGCACCGCCACCAGTACCAGGGCGATGCCCCGATTGCGGAACAGCGACAGGTCCACGAGCGGGTGGGCCCGCCGGATCTGCACGGCCACGAACACGACCGCCAGGACGACGCTCGCTCCGCCGCACACCCAGGGCAGCCACGGTGCCGACCCCACCCCGGGGGTGAGCGCGAGCACGACGGCGGCGAGCAGGGCCGTGGACAGCACCGCTCCGGCGAGGTCGAACGGTTCGCGGGCCACCGCGCGGGACGGGCCGGGCGGGATCACCCGGATCGACGCCACGATCGCGAGCAGCGCCACGGGCAGGACCACAGCGAACAGTCCGCGCCAGCCCAGCACGGCGGTGGCGGCGCCTCCGACGAGCGGCCCGACCACCTGCGCGACCGCCGCGACCGTCGCGTTCCAGCCCAGGGCCCGACCGAGCAGGTGCGGGGGGAAGGTGTCGGTGAGCAGCGCCGTGTTGTTGGTGACGATCGCGGCGGCACCGACGCCCTGGACCACGCGGGCGGCGACGAGCCAGCCGGCGGAGGGTGCCAGCATGCACAGACCCGTCGCGGCGGCGAAGGTGATCAGACCGGCGAGGTAGAGCGGGCGTCGCCCGATGATGTCGGCGAGCCGGCCGAACACGAGGATCAGTGCGGTGGTGACGAGCATGTAGCCGAGCAGGATCCACGTCGACTGGGCCCCGGAGGCGTCGAGCTCGCGGGTGACGGTGGGCAGCGCCACCGTCAGTCCGCTCAGACTCAGGAACACCGCGACGACGCCGATGCTCGTCGCCGAGAAGACCCGCCAAGGATGCGGATGGCGCTGCACTGCCAGATCAGTCATCGGCCCGGCGGTCGTGGACGTCGGTGACTGCCTGCAGCACCTGCGCCAGGCGCAGGCACGTGTCGTCCGCCCAGGGCCGCCCCACCAGCTGGACCCCGACCGGCATCCCTTCGGAGAAGCCGGCGGGTGCCATGACGGCGGGGAATCCGAGGTAGTCGAACAGCCCGGTGTTGCGGCCCACGATGGACTGCATGGGATGCCGCACGCCGTCGATCTCCATCGTCACGTCGGACAGGCGGGCGGCGGTGGCACCGATACCGGGGGTGACGAGCAGGTCGACACCGGCGGCGTCGAAGGCGTCGAGGGTTGCGCGCTGGGCCAGGCTGCGACGGCGCACCGACCGCAGATAGTCCACCGCCGAGGGCACGAATCCACGCGCGATCCGCACCTGGGTGCCGATGTCGTAGAGCTCGAACCTGCCGAGAGAACCCTCTTGATTGGAGGCCAGTTCGCTGGTCATGACGATCGTGACGTCGTCGTGGAGGCGGTGCGCGTCGGGGACGTCGACGGGCACGATCTCGGCGCCGAGGCCGCGGAAGGTCTCCACCACGGACTGCCAGGCAGCGAGCACACCGGCGTCGCACAGTTCGGTGAACCAGGCGGTGGGTACGCCGAGCCGAACCCCGGCCAGCGACGGCGCCTCGGAACTGCCCGCGGCGGCGAGCGCGGACCGCACCTGCCGCGCCACCGCGTCCGGGACGGCGGCGGGGTCGTGGCCGTCGGGCCCGGCGAGGACGTCGAGGACGGCCCGCAGATCGGCGGCGGAGCGTGCCATCGGCCCGATGTGGTCGAGGGTCCACGACAGCGACGCCACCCCGGTGCGGGGTACGAGCCCGTAGGTCGGCTTGATGCCGGTGAGATTGCACAGGGCGCTGGGCACCCGGATGGATCCGCCGGTGTCGGTGCCGAGGGCGAGCGGCACGAGCCGGGCGGCGAGGGCACCGGCCGATCCGGTGGAGGAGCCACCCGTCCACCGGGTGCGGTCCCAGGGATTGGTCACGGCGCCGTAGCGCGCGTTGTGCGGTGCACCGCAGGCGAACTCGGTGGTCGCCGTCATGAGGACGGGAATGGCACCGGCCTCCCGCAGGCGCGCCACGACGGTCGCGTCGGCGGCGGCGATGCGGTCGCCGGTGGTGCGCGACCCCGCGGTGACGGGGGCTCCGGCGACGTCGATGATGTCCTTGACCGCGAAGAAGATCCCCTCGAGGGGCCGGACCGTGCCGGTGCTCCAGCGCCGGTCCGATTCCGCGGCGGCCTCGTCCGCACCGTCGACGACGGCCAGGACGGCCCCGCCCACCAGCTCCGCATCGCTCCACCGGACCCGCAGCGCGGCAAGGACATCGGTGGGTGTGGTGGTTCCGGTGCGGTAGGCGGCGAGCAGGTCGAGGACACCGAGTTCGTGCAACGGCGCGTCGGTGCGGACGCCGTGGACGGGGGCTGCCACGGAAGCCGACGGGACGGGGCTCGTGGCGAGCAACACCACCGAATGCGCCGGTTCGCAGGCGGGTCCGTCCGGTACCGGGGGCAGGGGTGCGCGACAGCTCGTCTCGAGCAGGGCGTCCATGTCGGTGCGGGCCCGGGGCAGCAGGTCGTCGACGGTCGTGGCCGGCGCGGCGGTGAGATCGGGGTAGTCGGTGGTGGTCATCCGATCGGCTCCTTCGAAGCGCGGGGCAGCGGTGCGGGCCGTACGGTTCCGGCGGTGAGGTCGGCGAGCAGGCGCAGCACGTCGGGGCGGCGGTCCCGGGTGAGCGGGAATGCGGCACGCTGGGCCGGGACCGCGTCGAGGTCGAGTGTGAGCCGCAAGGTCTCCCCCGACTTGTGTGCCGGGGCCTGGGCGACGATGGCACCGTCGGGGGCGATCACGCACGACAGGCCGAAGTAGTCGACGGTCACCCCGTTGAGGGTCTCGGGGCCGCCGCGGTTGGCGGCAACGATCCACATCTGCGATTCGAGGGCACGGGTCTGCAGTTCGGCGAGGAAGAGGTCCTCGCGGGTGCCGAGGGAGGATACGATCGCGAGCATCACCTCGGCGCCGAGGGCGCGGGCCACGGCCCAGTTCTCGGGGAAGGTGCGGTCGTAGCAGATCACGCAGCCGAAGCGGGTACCGAAGGCGTCGACGGTGGCGGGAGCCTGACCGGGGGCGAAGTGGTACTTCTCGTCGATGTCGACGTCCCCGACCTTGCTCGCGGGCAGCGACAGTTTCCGGTAGGCGGGCAACGCACCCCCGTCGGGAGTGCGCCAGCTCAGCACCTCTCCGGTGGGGTCGACGAACACGACGGAGTTGTGGGTCACGTCGTGCGCGGTGCGCTCGAACATACCGAAGACGACGGCGCATCCGAGTTCCCGGGCGAGGTCGCCGAAGAGGTTCGTGGCGTCACCGGGGATGGTCCGGGCCCAGGATGTGCGGTCGACCTCGTGACTGGTGCAGAAGTAGGGGGTGGTGATCAGTTCGGGAAGGACCACCAGGTCGGGGGTGGTGCCGTCGTCGCCGGGCGCGGCCGCGGTGCGGACGAGGTCCGCGAGCGTGGCGAGGTTGCCGAGGAGGTCCTCGGTCAGTTCACCGGCCTGCACGATGGCGACGTCGAGGGTGCGTGATGACAAGGGGACCTCCTGGGAATGGGATGACGGGTGGGAGCGCGGCCGGGTGCACGCGCTCCCACCCGCCGCTCGTGTCAGGCTGCGGCCTGAATCGTGGTACGGCTCTTCATCAACGGCTGGATCCGCGTACCGAACTTCTCGATACCCTCCACGAAATCGTCGAAGGTCAACATGATCCCCTTGATCCCGTCGATCCCCGCGACCTCGTCGAGCATCCTCGCCACCGACTCGTACGAACCCACCAACGTACCCATGTTGAAGTTCACCGCACCCTCGGGCAACGAGATCGTCTTCGCCGTCGACGACTCATCGGCCGTCGCATCCGCCGACGACTGATCCGCCATGTACCCCAGCGCCGCCAGATCGGCATTGTCGTGGTAGTCCTGCCACTTCGCCTGCGCCGCCTCGTCGGTCTCCTCCGCGATGATCATGAACAACGTCAGAGCACCCACATCCCGGCCCGTCTCCTCGACCGCGGACACCAGGCTCGCCACCGACTCCGAGATCGCCGTCGGCGTATTGATCCCCGACCCCATGATGAAATTGAAATCGGCCATCTCCGACGCGAACTTCATCCCCGCCTTCGACTGACCCGCCGCCACGATCGGCACACCACCACCGGTCGGACGCGGCGAGAGCACACACTCGTCCATCGTGTAGTGCTCACCCTTGAAATTGCTGACCCCATCGGCCCACAACTGCTTCATCACCGTCACGTACTCGGTGGCCTGCGCATAGCGGTACCCGAAGTACTCCTCCCCCGGCCACAACCCCATCTGCGTGTACTCGTTCGGCGCCCACCCGGTCACGATGTTGACCCCGAACCGGCCCGGCGCGATCGAATCGATCGTCGACGCCATCCGCGCCACGATCGCCGGCGGCAACGTCAGGATCGCCGTCGAGGCGAACAACTTGATCTTCTCCGTCGCCGCGGCCAGACCCGCCATCAACGTGAACGATTCGAGATTGTGATCCCAGAACTCGGTCTCACCCCCGAACCCCTTCAGCTTGATCATCGACAGAGCGAAGTCGAGTCCGTACGACTCGGCCTTCTGCACGATCGTCTTGTTCAATTCGAACGAGGGCATGTACTGCGGGGCGCTCTTGGAGATGAGCCAGCCGTTGTTGCCGATGGGGATGAAGACGCCGATTTCCATGACACTCACTCCTGAGGACGGGGAGACGGGAAAGCGCTCCGGCCACGCTGCCCGACACGCTGTGACTTCGAATGTATTCACCGCTTGTTGCGGGATTCGGACCCCCGGGTAACAGCACTGTTGCCCAGGTTAACGGTCGGCACGGTGGACCCGAACACGAACGGGCCGCGGGCCGTTCGCCGGCCCGCGGCCCGAGGACAGGTGACCTATTTCAGGCTGGCGAGCATGGACGAGCGCAGCAGGAACTCCCGCTGAGCACCGTGGTCCGCTTCGAGGGCGCGCCATTCCTCCCGTTTGCGGGCCCGGCGTTCCTCGTCGTCCTCACGCAGCGCCTCCCAGTTCCCTTCGGTCTCCTCACCGACGAACTCGAGGGCGACCGCCCGGCGGTTCGCCGCCCACTCGTCCAGGGCGTCGGAGTCGGCGCCGGCGAGCAGGACGTCGGCGAGCAGCATGCCGTCGTGGATGCCGCTGTTCATGCCCATGCCCCCGAGCGGATTGTTGACGTGTGCGGCGTCGCCGACGAGGAAGATGTCCCCGACGCGGAACCGTTCCGCGACCTTCCGGTGCACCTCGTACAGTGTCACGCGGTCGAGATCCGCGAGATCGGCCTCCGGCAGGACGCGCCGGAGCTCGCGGCGGACGTACTCGTCACTGAGCACCTCCTCATCGGTCCCCGCGGTGGGCGGAGCCGGGAAGAGGATCCGCCACCCCGCGGGATTGCGGAGGAGCACGTGCCAGGCCTCCGGGTCCGCGACGTAGTTGACCGCGGCGAGGTCCTCCATCATCTCGTGCAGAGGAAGGCTCGTGGAGAGCACCAGATACCTCTCCGGGTAGGTGTGGCCACTGAAGTCGAGCCCCAGGCCGGTCCGCACCACGCTGCGCATCCCGTCGGCCCCGACGACCCAGCGGGCCCGGAGGACCTCACCACCGTCGACGTGCACCTCGACCCCATCGGGCAGCTGCGTCACGGACTCGACGCGCGAACCGGTCCGGAAATCCGCGAGCGGGTGTGCTTCCAGACCGTCGACGGCGAGCTTCGTGAGGTGGCTCTGTTCGAGCTGCAGCCGGTAAGGGTAACGCGTGTCCTGGTGCAGGACACCGAAATCGAGCTCGACGATCTTTCCCAGCTTCGCGTCACGGAACTGGTAGTAGGGTGCCTTGAGACCGCGCCGGACGAGTTCCTCGGTGACCCCGATGGATTCGAGCATCTCCAGTGTCGGGGGGTGGAAGGTGGTGGCGCGGCCCTCCAGGAGATTCGCCTCCCGCGCTTCCAGCACGATCACGCGCATCCCTCCGTGGGCCAGTTTGAGCGCAGTGGTGGTCCCGACGGGGCCACCGCCCACGACCACGACATCGGCGTCGAGTGCGGCCGGGTTCGTATCCTGCATCATGTCTGTCGAGCTCCTTCGAGAATTGTCCGTCAGTGGTGCCGCAGCAACGTCCCGGCGTCACCCCAGGTGTCGTCGAACCCTGCCATCCGCAGCGTGTGCCAGATGGTGGCCGCGTTGATCGCGATCACCGGCTTGCCGAGCCAGTGCTCGGCCTGATCCGCAACACGGATCATCGAGAGATTCGTGCCCACCTGGACGATCGCCTCGACCTCCGGGCCGTCGATCCGCCGGAGCACGTCGACGATCTGTTCCGGGCCGACCTCGGCGATCGCAGTGGCCGAGGGAATGCGCAGGCCGGTCACCTGCAGGACGTCGAATCCCGCTTCACCGAAGTACTGGTCGACCCACCCGTCGGCGACCGGCTGGTAGGGCGAGAACACCGCGATGCGTTTGACCCCGAGCGCTTCGAGCGCGGCGCGGCAGGCGGAGGCGCCCGTCGTGACGGGAAGCCCTCCCACCTGTTCGGTGACCCGGCGACGGAACTCCTCGTTGCCGGCCACGCCGTTGCAGAAGGTGGGGGCCGACATGCCCATCATGATGTGGGTGGGCTGCGTCGTCATCACGTCGCGCAGCGCCACGGCGGTCGAGTCGTTGATCTGTTTCTGAAGCCCCATGAACGTCTCGTGGTCGTCCATCGCGGGCTGTTCCACATAGGAGCGGCCCACGTGGAAGGTCACGCCGTGCGGCGCCAGCAGTGCGCAATCGTGTTCGACGACGGTGTTCGTCGAGGGAACCACCACTCCGATCTTCGCTCGGTAGCCGGTGACATCCAGTCCCATTGAAATACCCCTAGATTCGTGTGCGGAAAAGTGTTGTCGCGGGTGTCCGGACCGATCCGCCCGGACCGGTTCCTCAGAACTCGATGCGGGCCAGGTGTTCGTTGATCTCGGTGGCGGCCTCCCTGACCGCGGCCTTCACCTGTTCACGTCGGTTCGCGTCGAGTCGGTAGATGGGTCCGGCCATGCTCAGTGCGGCGACGACCTGGCGACGGGCCCTGATGGCGGCAGCGCATCCCCAGATGCCCTCCTCGATCTGGCCGAAGCTCTCGGCCCAGCCCTGCTCGGCGATCATGGCGAGTTCGGCGTCGCCGGGCAGTTCCGGGCTCGCGCCGAAGGAGTAGACCGAGGCGTAGTACTCGGTGCGTTCCCTGGGCTTCATGGCCGCCAGCAGCACACGCGCGGCGGCGCCCTGGTTCAGGGGCATGAGCCGTCCGCGTTCGAACGCCAGCCGCACCGAGGACCGGGTCTCCTCCATGTCCACCGCGACGACGGCATGACCCATCCGCCGGATGAGGAGCGAGGTCTCTCCGTGCTCGCGGGTCAGCCGCTCGAGTACCGGGCGAGTGATCTCGGCGATGCCGGCCGACCCGGCCCGTGCGGCCCGTGCGAGTTCGACTGCGCGCAGCGAGACGCGGTACCCGCCGAACTCGGCTTCCTCCAGCAGGCCGACCTCACGCAGTTGGCTGACGTAGCGGTACGCCGAGCTGACCGGGATGTCCATGCGTGCGGCGATCTCCTGGACCGTCTGGGTGTGGCATTCCTCGGTGAAACCGAGCAGCACACCCAGTCGGCGCCGGTGGGTCTCCGAGCCGCTCGCGGCCGTCCGCGCCACCTTCTCGGTTCGATTCCGGTTTCCGACGGCGTTCGTCGTCACCATGTGTGCTCTCCTCCACGTCGCTTACGAACTGTGTGCCGGTGCCCTTCGTGTCGCGGCGTCACGCAGTTCCTCCGGATGCCGCCGCGATCACCGGTCACGCGGGGTCGAGAACGAGATCCCAAGCACCGTCGTGCCATTCGAGCAGTGTCGCTCCGTGTTCGGAGAACTCGTGCCCGCCGTGTACGTACTCGGCGGGGTTGTACAGATACCAGCCCTGCTTCATCTCGTGCAGTTCGTCCGCCACGATCGCGCCGTCGAGACAGAGGATCTCCTCACCACAGGGGTGGTGGCCACGGCCGGCTCCGACGAAACCCGGCGGCACGGTCAGCTCGCGGATGTCGCCACCGAGGGCCGAATCCACCCACATGACCCGGCGTGTGATGCCGGTCTTCTTCCCCGCCACGACGGACTCGACCACCGGCATGTCCTCCGGTGTCGCCACCAGGACCGTCTCACCGTGGTCGGCGAGCCCCGGGCAGGCACCGTGGTCGGGGCGCCGGATGAGCACCACGGTGGCGCCGGCTTCGCTGGTGACGGTGAGTTCCTCGTCGCCGCGGGGGCGCAACGCCACCATCGTGCCGCGACCGCGCTGTGCGCCCCGGATCGTGATCGTGCCGTCGAGGACGTAGCCGATCAGCGGCAGTTCACCGGCCCGCATCCGATGGGTGCGGGTGGATCCGGGTGCCAGGCGCACGAGTGCCGACAGCACGGACCCGTCCGGGGATCGGCGGAGCACCGTCCACGATCCACCTCCGCCGATCAGGTCGTCCCATCGGGACAGGTTCGTGTCGTAGCACACCCGGGTGCCGCTGTGATGTGTCTCCTGCGTCGTCACAGCGCCGCACCTCCCGCGACAGGGGCGGGCTCCGAAGCGTGGAGACCGGACCCGAGGCTGGCATCGATCAGACGGCGGGCGTAGTCCGTGACCGGATTTCCCAGGACCTCCACGGTCGGGCCGTATTCGACCATGACGCCGTGCCGCAGGACGGCAGTCGTGTCGGTGATCGCCTCGGCGACGCGCAGGTCGTGGGTGATGAACAGCCATGCGATCTCCCGCGCGCTGTGCAGGTCGCACAACAGGCGGAGCACCTCGCGCTGGCTCGTCGCGTCCAACGCCGAGGTCGGTTCGTCGAGGACGAGCAGGTCCGGCTGGAGCATCAACGCCCGCGCGATGCACACGCGCTGTGCCTGACCGCCGCTCAACTGTCCCGGATAGCGGGAGACGAACTCGCGGGGAAGTCCTACGGCGGCGAGGCCGTCCGACACCCGCTCGGCGATCTCGGCCTTCGACAGGTCGCGTCGATGGATACGCAGCGGTTCGGCCAGGGACGAGCCGACCTTCATCCGCGGATCGAGCGAGTCGAAGGGCTGCTGGAAGACGAAGCCCACGCGACGGGCGAGCTGCCGAGTGCGGTCCTTGCCTCCGAGCGTGCCGGTTCCGAGGACGTCCACATCTCCCTCGTCCGCGCCGATCTGGCCGAGGACGAGTTTGCCGATGGTGGACTTGCCCGAACCGCTCTCGCCGATGAGCGCCAGCCGCTCCCCCGCCCGGATCGTCAGATCCACGCTGTCGAGGGCGAGCACGTCCCGGTTTCCCTTGCGGTAGCGCTTGGTGACGTTCCGGAGGGAGACCGCGCAGTTCCGGTCCATCTGTGTCTCGTCGACGGCACCGGTCGAGGTGTCGAATTCCACCGTCGTCATCGATCGGCCCCCTTCTCGTCGGTGTCGCCGGCCACGGGTTCTGTGGTCCCGAGCAGGGCTGCGCCGCGTCCCATTCCGGAAGCGAGGAGTTCGCGGGTGTACGGGTGCCGGGGATCGGAGACGACGTCACCCACCGCACCGGATTCGACGGCACGCCCGTGCAGCATCACGACGATGCGGTCGGCGTAGCGCGCCGCGACACCGAGATCGTGGGTGATCAGCAGGGCCGCCGAACGGGTCTCCATCACCGTGTGACGCAGGCGTGCCAGCACGTCGGCCTGGACGATGGGGTCCAGGGCGGTGGTGGGTTCGTCGGCGAGCAGGACGCTGGGTCGCTTGCAGATGGCCAGGGCGATCACGACCCGCTGGGCGAGACCGCCGCTCAGTTCGTGGGGATAGGCCTGCCACACGAGATCGAAGTCCCGGACCCCGGCGTCGAACAGTGCCTCGATCGCACGTTCGCGGATCTCCTTCCTGCTCATCCGCTCGGACCGCAGGGTGAGTTCGAACTGGCGACGGATCGAGATCACCGGGTTCAGCGCCCCGGACGTGCTCTGGGGGACGAATCCGACGACCTTGCCGCGCACCTGCCGCAACGTCCGGTCCGGAAGGGCGAGGAGGTCGTCGTACCGGGTCCCGTCCCGCCCGACGACACCGATCGTGCCCCGGATGTCGGCCGAAGCGGGCAGCAACCGGATCACGGACCGCACGAGGGTGGACTTTCCGGATCCGGACTCCCCCACCACGGCAACGATCTCGCCGCGGTGCAGGTCCAGGGACACGTCCTCCACCGCACGGCTGCCGGATTCCTGTCCCGGATAGGTGACGCTCAGGTGCGAAACCGACAACACCGGTTCCGTCGGTGTGTCGACGAGGCTCGGCGGTGTGCCGAGCACGGCGGATTCAGGCATGGGCGAGCCCCTTCCTGGTCGAGAGGCGACGTGCCAGCGCGTTCAGCGCCAGTACGAGCGCGCAGATCGTGGCGGTCGGGAAGACCAGCAGCCACCAGACCCCGCTGGCCACCTCCTCCGAGCCCTGCCGGATGAGCTCACCCCAGCTCGGGTCGGGCGGGGCGATACCGATTCCGAGGAATCCCAGGGCCGCGAGGGCGATGATCGCGTTGCCGATCGACAGCGAGAACTGGCTCGCGATGATGCCGGACACCCCGGGGAGGATGTGCCGCAACGCGATCCGGGTGCGGGAGGCACCGTAGCCGCGCGCCGCGACGACGTACGGTTCGTGGACCACCGACAGTGCCTGGGCGTAGGTGACCTTCGCGAAGAGCGGGATGTTGACCAGGGCGAGAGCGGCGATCACCCCGGTGACGTTGGTGCCCCTGCCCCCGATGCCGACGACGATGATCATCAGGACGGCGACGGGCAGCGACTGCATCATGTCCAGCACGCGCAGGAGCCATTCGCTGCGGCCGGACGAACCCGACTGCCGGCCCGCCAGGACCGAGGCCGCCAGGGCACCGAGGACGACGCCGAGCGCTCCGCCGACCAGCGTGCCCACCAGCGCGATGGGCAGGATCTCCGCGGTCGCGGCCAGCGTCACCGAGAACACGTCGAGGCCGCTGCGGTCGGTTCCGAACCAGTGGGTGGCACCGGGACCGGTCAGGATCGCCTCGAGGTGCGGTTCCCGCGGATCGAAGGGCAGGGGGCCGAAGCCGGCGAGCAGGAGCCCGGCCACCACGACGACGGCGACGACGACGCTCCAGTCGGTACGTTTCATCTCTTCACCCGCACTCTCGGATCGAGCCAGTACATGGACATGTCGGCGACGATGTACGCGAGCAGCGCCAGGCCGGCACCCGCGATGATGTAGCCCTCGAGCACCGGGATGTCGGCCTCGAGCGCGCCCTCCGCGCCCCACTGGCCGAGCCCCTGCCAGTTGAAGACCACCTCGACCACCGCGCTGCCGCCGATCAGGCTGCCGACCACGATTCCGCTCGCCGCCACCGCCGGAAGCAGCGAGGCACGCACGGCGAGGCGGACGACGGTCGGTTCCCCGATCCCACGGGCCCGGGCGAACGCTGTGTGCGACGAGGCGAAGACCTCCGCGGCCGCCGCGTACACCACGCGGGCGAACACGACGCTGCCGGAGATCCCGAGCGCCGCGATCGGCAGGACCATCTGCTGGGCGGCGGCCCCCGCCGTGCTCCAGTCACCGGTGAGCACGGCGTCCAGGAACGCTGCGCCGGTGATGGCCGGGGGCGACGACGCCGTCATCGGGAGCTGCCCCAGGGGGAGCGGCAGCACGCCGAGGAAGTAGAAGAAGACCAGGCTGCCCAGGATTCCCAGGACGAAGTCCGGAATCGCCTGGATCAGCGCGACACCCGTGCTGATCGACGAGCGGGCGACCGGCGACTTCCAGTACGCCATGGCCACACCGAGGGTGGTACCGAGTACGAGGGCGACGATCCAGGCGCCGACGACGAGTTCGAGTGTCGAGGCCACGCGGGCACCGAGTGCGACCGTGACCGACTCGCCGGTGAAGTAGGACTCCCCGAGGGAGCCCCCGGCCAGTGCCTTCAGGAACTCCACGTAGCGGGTCCAGAGGCTCTGGTCGAGACCGAGTTCGGCGTTGACGCGGGCGATCTCCTCGGGCGTGGCGAAGTCGCCGAGGAGGACACCGGCGGGATTGCTCGGGATCAGATTGACCAGCCCGAATGCCAGGGTGCACAGCGCGAACAGGGTCACCGGGACGAGGGCGAGACGTCCGAGGAAATAGCGCATACCCCAGGGCAGGCGCTGCCACATCCGCAGCACACCGGAGCTGCGGGCGGGGGTCTCCGGGGCCGGGTCCGGGACGTCCTGCGCCGGCGACGCCGGTAGGGCGGTGCGATCAACCGTTTGCGACATCCACCATCACCCTCCCTCTCACCCGATCCGGGGTCCGATTGATCCATCCGTCGAAGACCTCGGGGAGCTCTTCGAGCGTGATCCGCCGCGCGATGGTCGGTTTCAGGTCGACGGAACCCTGCGCCAGCAGTTGCAGCGACTTGTCCTTGTTCGGTGCCGCGCGGACGCCGACGACGGTCAGTTCCCGCTCGATCAGCGCCCACCCGTCGACGGGCACCTCTCCTCCTCCGAGGAGGGCGACCCGGCCGCCGTAGCCGCACACCGCGAAGGACTGGGCGATCCCCCAGTCGCTGCAGGTGGATTCGTAGACCACGGACGGCCCGTCCGGCAGCAACTCGTGTACCGCGTCGCGGATCGGGAAGTTGCGCTCGGGGACGTCGACGATCTCGTGGCAGCCGAGTTCGCGTGCCATCCGACGGTTCTCCTCCCCCACGCCGACTCCGACGACACGGCATCCGAGCGCCACCGCGACCGCCACGGCGGCCAGCCCCATGGCGCCCAGGCCGATCACGACGCAGTCCTCGTCCTTCTCGGTGCGGACGAGATCGAATCCGTTGACCGCGGTCATGACCCCGGACAGCATCGCCGCGTCGTCGAGATCCACACCGTCGGGAATGCGGGTGAGGTGTGCCGCCTCCACGGCGATGTACTCCTGTGCGACCTCCTGGCGGGGGAACTCTCCGGCGATGAAGCCGCGGCACAGGTTCGTCCGTCCGGCCAGGCACATCCGGCACTTCCCGCAGGTGGGCAGGCCCGTTGCGGTGACGCGGTCGCCGACCGTCCAGTTCTCCACGGCGGCACCCACCCGTTCCACGACACCCGCGAAGTCCACCCCGAAACCGATGGGATAGGAGCTGCGCAGATAACGCGGTTCGCGGGCCGCGGCGATCTCGATGTCGGTGCCGTAGGGCGAGAACCGGACGATGCGGACGAGCACCTGACTGTCGGTGATGGACGGAACGGGCGCGTCCACGACGTCGACGACACCGGGCCGGGCGATCACTGCTCTACGCATCGTCGCCTTCCTTCGGCAGGAGCGTCATGTACACCACCGCGGCTCCGTCGGCGGCGACGAGCGGTTCGGTGCCCGAGGATCGCCCGGGAGAGAACACGAAGGTTCCTTCCTCCAGGACGGTTCCCGCGTAGGTCACGGATCCGGTCACCACGAAGAACTCGACGTCCACCGACTCGTGGCCCCCGGGGGTGTAGCTCGTCCCGGCGGGGAGTTCCACCACCCAGCTCCCCGCGCCGCTGTCCGTGTCGACGCTGAGGGGAACCGTCCTGGGCCCTTCCTCACCCTGCTCGCCGCCGAGCGGCTGGGGTGCGTACACGAGCGGTCTGGTCTCCGGGTACCGGCCGACCGCGTACGCCTCACGGACCAGGGGTTCGTCGATGTAGTTGAAGTCGAGGGTGCCGCCCACCCGGGAGAGGAACCAGGCTTCCCCCTTCAGCGCACTCATGAACCCGTGGACGGTGCGCGGCGGGTGGTAGACGTAGTCGACCGGTTCGAGCCACATCACCGAGTCGAAACTCATGGCGCCCTTCACGCACATGATCTCTTCGTAGACATTGTGGAAGTGGGCGCGGGTCGGAGGTGTGTAGCCCTCGTTCGTGTCGATCCTCTGGAGCGCGGTACGCCCGCCGCCCGAACGTGTCCGGAGCAGCTTGGTGAACAGGCCGGGGGCGTTGGGCACCGGCGTCCACTCCATGTCGGCGGTCCGCACGATGACGGTCCGATCAGTCACTGTCGTTACCCTTTCGTCGCGTTGGTGCCGGTTCTGTGCTCAGCAGGGCGACAGGTGGTAGGCGAGCGGGGCAAGGTAGGGGTACGTGGCGAGTCCGCAGGTGCCGTCGGCGGCGACGTACGCGATGCCGGTGTCGACCAGCGGGATGGACCCCATCGTCTCGTTCCACGCTGCGACCGCCTCGGCACCGAGCCGGGTGCGTTCCGCGCCGAGGGGCTGGGCGACCGCCTGTGCCACGAGGTCGTTGACGGCGGGCTCGTCGTCGAATCCGTAGTTGAAGGGCCCGCCCGCGGTGTGCAGCAGGCTCATGGCGTAGGCGATGTCGGCGGCGGCCGGCGCCTCACTGGTGAGCAGTGCCTCGAACGAGGACGACGTCTGCACCTCGGAGAAGCGCGACGCACTTCCGATGTTCTCGATCTGCACCGCCACCCCGAGTTCCTTCCAGGCGGACTGCAGGGCGATGGCGACACTGTTCGCGTCGACACCCGGGGCGGACCCGGCGCTGACGGTGAGGGTCAGTTCGAACCCGTCGGCATAGGGTGTCGACGCCATGAGTCGCTTGGCCTCGTCCAGGTCGTACGAGAAGTACTTGCCGGTGGCACCGTCCACGCCCGGGACGCTGGACGACAGTACCGATTCGGCGGGCTCGGCCGTTCCGCTGTAGACGGTGTCGGCGAGGAGCTGCCGGTCGACCGCCATGGACAGTGCCCGTCGCACGTCCGGGTTCGCGAGTGCCGGAGTGGCCTTCTTGTTGAGCACGACGACCTGCTGGCTCAACGAGGGGGAGACGTAGGTGTCGAAGCCGGCGACGCCCTTCATCTCCTCGTAGACGTTGCCCGGCACACGGGCCGCGAAGTCGGCGGACCCCGACTTGAGCAGCTGGACCGGCGACTGGGCACCGGCACTCAGCACCACGACGCTGTCGTAGGGGGGCTCGCCCTCCCAGTAGTTCTCGTTGGCGGTGTAGACGATCCGCTCACCGGGCTGGAACGACTCCACCGTGTACGGGCCGAAGTTGGCGCTGTTGGTGCGCAGCCACTCCGTCGCCCACGGATCGTCGGCCGTGGCATGTTCCTTCACGACGGTGCTGTCGAGGATGCCCGGATAGTAGTAGGTGATGGCGAACAGGACCAGAGGCGTGACCGCCCCGTTCAGGCGGACGGTGTCCTCGTCGAGGATCGTGACGGGCTCGGCGGGATCGATGCCACCGGTGGTCATGAGGAACTTCCCGATGGAGTCCTCCACGGCCACGGCCCGTTCGAAGGTGTAGGCGACGTCCTCGGCGGTGAGAGGGTTCCCGGCAGCCGAGGTGGCGTCCCGCAGTTTCAGGACCAGGCCCTCGGGTACGAGTTCGTAGGATTCCGCAAGCCCGGCGACGACCTGGTCCACCCCCGGGAGCACCGTCTCGCCGCGTTCCTGGGGTTCGTACTGCAGCAGGCTGCTGAGCATCGGAAGATGGGCGAACTGGGCCGCAACCGGCTCCATCAGGGGGTACAGGGTGTTGGGTACGGCCGGCACCGACATGGTGAGCTGGTTGTCGCTCGACGCTCCGCTCGCGGTGGTCGCCCCACCGGCACCCGCACAACCGCTCACCGCGAAGGTGAGGGTCGTGGCCACGGCCGTCCAGTTGAGCACACGCCGGCGCGTGGCCGGTCCGAGTTTTGAAACGATCACGTGTGGTTCTCCGAATCGATTTGGTGCGAGTGGATTCCGAAACATCCGCCCGAGCGCGGGATTCCGCTGGGGACGGGCATCGGGCCCTCGACGGTCACGTAGTTGAAATCTATTGGCCCACTTGTCCAGGTGAGTGCGAAGCATCCGGTCTCACTGCGTTCGCGAGCGCCGTGCACCACATGGGGCGGACGGAAGAGATAGCTGCCCGCGGTGTACACGGGTTCGTCCTCGAGTGCTACGTCGCCGGCGACGATGAACGCCTCCTCCGACACGGTGTGGAAGTGCTGTCCCGCGCGTCCCACCCATCCGGGAGGGAGCCTGAGCGCGTACGTCTGGGCTCCCGTGTCCGGATCCTCACGGAGCACGGCCATCTCGGATCGGTTCCAGCCCTGCCCGTGGCCCCGCCACGGAAATTCCTCCGGATCCGTATGGAGCACACCGTCCTCGCCGGACCGGACCGGCGAGGTGACCGGAATCCGCTGGACGAGCGCAGTGACCGGGCCCGCCGATCGTACGGTGACGGTGGAACCCGATCCGGAGAACCAGCAGTGGTAGCTCCCTGCCGCTCCCACTGTGCCGTCCCCGAAGACGAGCTCGCCGGAGAGGACGAAGACCTCGAGATCACCTTGTCCCGAACCGGTTTCGTCGGAGGACCACCCTGCGGGAATCTCGAACAGTGAGATCGTCGTGCCCTCGTCCTCGTCACGGTTGAGTTCGCGGCATCTGACACCCGCGCCGAGATCGATCCAGGCCGACTCGGTCAGGTGCCGGTACTGGACGTGAGGTTTCATCGGGCGGAAGGAGAGGACATGCGGACAGCATTCGCTTGCATGGGGATTCGCATGAACATGATTCTGCACCCCGTTTTCCGGGAATCGATTTCCTGGGAGTTAATAAACCGGGACGATCTCGCATCGCATGTTGATAACACCCCTCGATATGTGAGGAGTACCGTCTCATCGCCCGAGAACCGGTTCGACGCGGGGACGGATGCGTGCTTCGATACATCTGTACTTCTAAATTCTTGCTGTAGAAGGGAATACAACAAATGCGGGTGAAGGGACGTGTCGCTCTGGTGACGGCCGCCGGAGGTCACACCGGATCGGTGATCGCACGTGTGATGGCGGAGGGTGGCGCGCGGGTCGCCCTCCAGGTCCGGAAATCGAATCCGTCGATCACCCGGCTCGCGAGCGAACTCGAGACCCTGACCGAGGTGCGCGTGATCGAGGGCACCATCGACGACCGAGCGGGCGCCGCCGAGGTGGTCCGGACGGCCACGGAGGGACTCGGTCCGGTGGAGATCCTCGTGAACAACGCCGGCGGCATGCGCACGGGCGCTTTCGCGACGTTGCAGCCCGATGATCTCGAGTTCACGCTCGATGCCAATCTACGGACGGCCTGGTGGTGTGCACAGGCCGTCGTTCCGTCCATGGTGGAGCGCGGATTCGGCCGGATCGTGAACGTCACCTCCATCGGTGCGACCGGCAGCGCGCAGAACGCGAACTATGCCGTCTCCAAGGCGGCTGCCGACGGCCTCACACGTACCCTGGCTCTCGAATTCGGCCGTCACGGCATCACCGTCAATTCGGTGGTGCCGGGACTCATCGCGAACGAGAAGCTGAAGGCGCTCGAACCGACGACCCTCTCACGCCTGGTGTCGCCGTCACCGATGGGACAGGCCGTCGAGTCGATCGATGTCGCGAACGCCGTGCGGTTCCTCGCTTCGGAGGAGGCCCGATACATCACGGGGCAGCTGCTCCACGTCTCGGCCGGCCTCTACCGTACGGTGGCCGGGATGGACACCTCCGGCGTCTGAACGCCTTTCGCTCCTCCCGCCCGGGCAGTGACCGCCGGGGCGGGAGGATACGGGTACCCCGCTCGCGGCACGGTGTGCAGCGCAGAGCGGACCCCCGGCGGTGAATCACGTCGAGAGGGTCGAATCCCGTCGTGGTTCGATCCGGCCGGGGGCCTGGTCGATGTTCCGTCCGTCGGGTGACGGCGGTCGTGTCGGTCTACTCGAATGTCAGGCTGCGGCCTGAATCGTGGTACGGCTCTTCATCAACGGCTGGATCCGCGTACCGAACTTCTCGATACCCTCCACGAAATCGTCGAAGGTCAACATGATCCCCTTGATCCCGTCGATCCCCGCGACCTCGTCGAGCATCCTCGCCACCGACTCGTACGAACCCACCAACGTACCCATGTTGAAGTTCACCGCACCCTCGGGCAACGAGATCGTCTTCGCCGTCGACGACTCATCGGCCGTCGCATCCGCCGACGACTGATCCGCCATGTACCCCAGCGCCGCCAGATCGGCATTGTCGTGGTAGTCCTGCCACTTCGCCTGCGCCGCCTCGTCGGTCTCCTCCGCGATGATCATGAACAACGTCAGAGCACCCACATCCCGGCCCGTCTCCTCGGCCGCGGACACCAGGCTCGCCACCGACTCCGAGATCGCCGTCGGCGTATTGATCCCCGACCCCATGATGAAATTGAAATCGGCCATCTCCGACGCGAACTTCATCCCCGCCTTCGACTGACCCGCCGCCACGATCGGCACACCACCACCGGTCGGACGCGGCGAGAGCACACACTCGTCCATCGTGTAGTGCTCACCCTTGAAATTGCTGACCCCATCGGCCCACAACTGCTTCATCACCGTCACGTACTCGGTGGCCTGCGCATAGCGGTACCCGAAGTACTCCTCCCCCGGCCACAACCCCATCTGCGTGTACTCGTTCGGCGCCCACCCGGTCACGATGTTGACCCCGAACCGGCCCGGCGCGATCGAATCGATCGTCGACGCCATCCGCGCCACGATCGCCGGCGGCAACGTCAGGATCGCCGTCGAGGCGAACAACTTGATCTTCTCCGTCGCCGCGGCCAGACCCGCCATCAACGTGAACGATTCGAGATTGTGATCCCAGAACTCGGTCTCACCCCCGAACCCCTTCAGCTTGATCATCGACAGAGCGAAGTCGAGTCCGTACGACTCGGCCTTCTGCACGATCGTCTTGTTCAATTCGAACGAGGGCATGTACTGCGGGGCGCTCTTGGAGATGAGCCAGCCGTTGTTGCCGATGGGGATGAAGACGCCGATTTCCATGACACTCACTCCTGAGGACGGGGAGACGGGAAAGCGCTCCGGCCACACTGCCCGACACGCTGTGACTTCGAATGTATTCAGGTGTTATTGCCGTCTGTGTGCCGTCCGGTAACGGGCTTGTTGCTCGCGTTAACGATCGTCGACAGCGCCTGTGAACGGCATCGCACATGGCGCCGCGCTCCCCCGTTCCACCCAGGCGACGTCGAAGTTGCGGTGCACCGCCTCGCTCTCGTCCCCGTAGATGCGCGCCAGCAGCAGATCCGCCGCGGCAGCCGCCATGTCCTCGAGCGGCTGCCGCACGGTCGTCAGGTCGAAGATCGCCCAGCTCGACTGCTGCAGGTCGTTGTATCCCACCACCGAGACCTCCCCCGGCACCTCGAGGTCGAGCCGCTTGGCGGCATCGAGCGTGCCGTAGGCGATGTAGTCGGTCGCGCAGAACACTGCGGTGGGCCGCTCCTTCCCGCCCAGCAGCGCCAACCCACCCGCGAGACCGGTGGCCGCGTCCACCGCGCCGCGATGGATGTACCTCTCGTCGATCGGTACCCCGAGCGCATCGAGACCGTCACGGAAGCCCTTCTCCCGCAATCGGATGCTGGGGTTCTCCAGCGGGCCGGAGATCAAGCCGATACGGGTGTGCCCCATGGCGACCAGATTCTCGGCGACGAGCCGGCCGCCGCCGATGTTGTCGGAGGTCACCCGGTCCACCCGTCCCACGAGCCGGTCGTCGACGTCGCGGTTGAGGATGACCAGCGGGATCTTCCAGTCGATCATCTCCGAGACGATCGGCGAGTCGAGTCGAGAGGAGATGAACACGACGCCGTCGACCAGCCCTCCGCGCAGCGCGAGAATGTCCTTCTCCAGCGAACCCTCCGTGCGGTCGCTCAGGAGCAGCACCCGGTAGTCGTTGCGGGCGAAGCAGTCCTGCAGGGTGTTCACCAGGGTCGGGTAGGAGGGGTTGTGCAGGTCGCCGCTGACGACACCGATGGTCGACGACTTCCGGGTGATCAGGCTCCGCGCGGTGACGTGCGGGACGTATCCCATCTCCTTCGCCAACGCCTGGATCCGCAGGCGTGTGCCCTCGACGACCCGCGGGTCGTCGCGCAGGGCGCGGGACACCGTCGACTGCGAGACCCCCGCGCGACGAGCGACGTCGTAACTGGTGACCGACTTGTTGCCCATTCCCGGATTGTAGGGACGCGACGGCGGACGGAGGAGTCGTGCCACAGTTCACATGGCGAGCCGCGATCCGCTGCAGCACTCGCCGGAGCGGACAGCCGACCTCGTAGCGGATGGACGATCACAGGACCTCGACGTATCCCTCGGTACCGTTCACGCGGATGCGTTGCCCGTCGCGGATGAGGCGGGTGGCGCCCTCCACCCCCACGACGGCCGGCAGTCCGTATTCGCGGGCGATGACCGCGCCGTGGGTCATCAGCCCGCCCACCTCGGTGACCAGACCGCGCACCGTCACGAACGCCGGGGTCCAGCTCGGGTCGGTGAAGGCGGTGACCAGGATGTCGCCGGGTTCGAGATCCGCCCCGTCCGTGTCGGCGACGACGCGGGCCCGCCCTTCGACGACACCGGTGGACACCGCGATGCCGGGCAGGGCTCCGTCGGGGAGCCCGTCGCGGTTGTACGCACCGACGAGGGTTTCCCCGGTCGACAGCAGCACCCGCGGCGGGGTGAGCGTGGCGTGGCCGGCGAACTCCCGTCTCCGCTCGGCGACGAGATCGCGGCAGGGACGCCGGGTGCGGACCACCTCCTCGAACTCGTCGAAGCGCAGGAAGAAGACGTCGTCGGGCGTGTCGACCATCCCGGCGTGGACGAGCCGCTCGGCCTCGCGCAGCAGCACCTGCTTGTACACGAGGTAGCGGCCGACCATGGCGTACTTCGGGTACTCCCGGTAGCCGGCGAACGCCCGGATCCGGTCGATCAGCCGCTCGACCTCCCGCGCCTTGTTCTCCCCGTCGGGTAGGTCGCGCACGCGGTCGAGGAGTTCGCGCCTCTTCTCCTCCGCGCGGCGGCGTCCGTCGTCGAAAAGTCGTTGTGCGGCGCCCGGTTCGAAGTTGGCGAGGTTGCTCGCGATCATCGGCACCAGCATGGTGGGGCGTTCGACCCAGCGGGGACGGGTGAGGTCGATCTCGCCGACGCAGCGCCGGCCGTACCGGGCGAGGAAGCCCTCGAACACTTGCCGCACCTGCGGGCCGCCTTCGAGTCGGCCGAGTGCGTCGAGGAACCGCGCATCGTCGAAGCCGCGCTCGTCGACCTGTTTCAGGAAGGCGACGACGTCCGGATGTGGGCGGACGGCGTCGGCGACGTCCAGCAATGCCAGGCCCATCTCGGAGGTGACGTTGTAGGGCACCGACTGCGAGACGAGGTCGGCGACGTTCCGTTCCCCCAGCCAATCCCGGATCCGCTCGTTCAGCTGTTCCGCGGCCTCCATCCCCGCCGCGATCACCTTGCCGCTCTCCGGGTCGAACAGCACGCGCTGCAGCTCCGCGATGTCGGCACGGATGAACTCGAACACCTCCGCGCCGGTGAGGTTCTCGATGCGGCGAGCGGACTCCGCGATCGACTCCTCGTGCCGGTCCACGAGTTCGGGGACGATGCCCGGATCGATGTCGTCGGGTGCGGGCGGCAGACCGACGCGTGGAGCGGCGGGGTCGTCGGGCCGGACGGGCACGAATCCCCGCTCGAGGACGGTCTGCAGGGCGTCGCCGATGAGGGGGTCGGACCTCCCGATCGCCGCCACGAGGTCCGGCCCCCGCGCGGGTGAGGCGAGCATGCCGGTGACGTCGACGAAGAGTCGTCCACCCGCGTGCCGCATGGGTGCCCGGCTGGTCAGCTGCCACACCGAGATCCCCAGTGGTGTGATGGGATCGGTCATCATCTGCTGGTGACCGACGGACACGTAGACGTGTGGCCCGTCGTCGCCGGCCTCCGGGATCGGGAACAGTGTGGTGATCGGCCGGCTCTGCACGATCCGGAAAGCGCCGTCGGCGAAACACCATTCGATGTCCTGGGGAGAGCCGAAGTGCGCTTCGATCCGACGTCCCAGTGCCACCAGGTCCTTCACCTGCCCGTCGGCCAGGACCGGAGTGTCCCGTTGCAGGGTGTGCTCGACGATTTCGCCGTCGCGTACCGCATACGCGTCGGCGTTCACCTGTCCGGCGACGAGACCCTCCCCCGGCCCGGGCACGGCGTCCACGCGGGCGACGGTGCGGTCGGAGGTGACGGGGTCGGCGGTGAACAGCACGCCGGAGGCCTGCGGGACCACCATCCGCTGCACGACGACGGCCATGTGCACCCGGCTGTGGTCGAAGCCGTTGCGCTGCCGGTAGGCGACGGCGCGTTCGGTGAACAGCGACGCCCAGCAGCGGCGGATGTGCCGGAGGATCCCCGCGGTTCCCCGGATGTCCAGGTAGCTGTCCTGCTGGCCGGCGAAGGATGCGGTGGGCAGGTCCTCTGCGGTCGCGCTGGACCGCACGGCGACGGGAACGTCCTCGCCGAGCTCCCGGATCCGCGCGGTGATCTCCTCGGCGATCACGTCCGGGACGGGACGGTCCTCGATCGCCTGCCGGATCCGTGCACTCGCCACCGTGAGGTCGCCGGAGTCGAGCAGGTCGTCGACGGACGCCGCCGCGAGAACCTCCCTGTAGGCGTCGGTCGTCACGCAGAACCCGTCGGGGACGTGGGCATCGGCGATGCGTCGCAGTTCCCCGAGATTCGCCCCCTTCCCACCCGCGACCGGCACTGCGGTGCGGTCGAGATCGTCGATATTCACCACGTAGGCCATTGCGGCTCCCCACCTGCGGATTCGATGCTGTGCAGGCGAGTATGGACCGAATTCGCGATCCTCATGAGCTCCGCGGATCGTGTATAACCTGAAAGGGGGACGGAAATCGGAGTTACAGCGGTGCGCCGAACTGCGAGCCCAGCCGCAGCGCCTGGTCCGTCACCCGTTCCGCCAGCTCCACCCGTTCCTCGAGGGTTCCGGTGAGCAGCACCCAGGAGCGGCCGGTCGCGGATACTGCTCCAACTGTGCAAGCGGCGGATTGGTGTTCCCGACTTCCCGTGACGCAGTCGGGAACACCGGATCGGCGGTTCAGCGCGGGTCCGGGCCCTCCACCAGCGGAAGCGACTCGTCGGCCGTCCACGCGTTGAGCGACCCGTCGTACACGGCCACGTCCGACCGGCCCACCGCCGCGAGGGCGTGGGCGAGACCGGACGCCGCGATCCCGCCACCGCAGTAGGTCACCGGCTTCACGTGCGGGTCGAGCGCACCGGCCTCCTCGAACACCGCCCGCAACTCCGCGACCGGCTTCAGCTGCCCGGTCGTCGGATCGACGAGGTCCGCGAAGGGGATGTTGATGCTGCCGGGGATGTGACCGCGGCGCGGATAGGACGGGCTCTCCCCGCGGTAGGTGGCCGGATCGAGGGCGTTGATGATGAGCGTCTGCGGGTCGTCGAGTGCGGCCAGCATCTCCTGCGTCGACCTCAGCAGTTCCGGGCGGCGACGCGGACGGAAGGTCGCTCCGTGCGGTATGACCTGTTCGTCCGAAACGGGGAATCCTCCCGCCTTCCAGGCCGGCAACCCGCCGTCGAGCACCGCGACGTCGTCGAATCCGTCGAGCCGCAGCTGCCACCACAGTCGCGCGGCCCAGATGCCGTTCTTCTGGTCGTAGACCACCACCCGGCGTCCGGGGCCGATCCCGATCGCACCGGCCGCCGCGGCGAACCGGGCCGGAGGCGCGGCGGTGAACGGTTGCTGCGCTTCGTGATCGGAGAAATCCGTGAACAGGTCGGCGTAGACCGCGCCGGGAATGTGCTCCTCCAGGTAGGTCGCCAACCCGGGCTCGATGTGCACGGACCCGTCCGGCGGCATGCTCAGGTGCACGGTGGCGTCGACGATGACGAGGTCCTCGTCCCCCAGTTGCTCGTACAGCCACTCCGCGGAGACGGTGTTCGGCTTCGTGTCGCTCATCGAGGTCCTCCTCTGCTCTCGGCGTCTCCACTCCAGTAGAGCAGTCACAGGACCGGGTGGGTTCGGCCCGCTCATCGGGGCCGAACCCACCCGGAATCGACGTCAGTTCCCTTCGGTCCGGGTAGCAGCGAGGTTCTTGCCCCGGGTCTCCGACGCGATCCAGGCGGCGAGAATCGTCACACACGCGGTACCGACGAGGATGAGGCTCAACGGCAGGCTCGACCCGTCCGACGCGACCAGCAGGCTCGCAGCGATCATCGGCGTGAAGCCGGCGCCGATCAGGCTGGCGAACTGGTAGCCGAAGGACACCCCGGTGTACCGCACGTCGGTGCCGAACATCTCCGACAGCATCGGTGCGAGCGGCGCATACATCGCCGACTGCACGACCTGCCCGAACAGCAACGCCACCGTGAGCAGCGCGATCGAACCGGTGTTGATCATCATGTACAGCGGGAAGGCGTACAGCACCGCGACCGCCGCGCCCGTGAGGCTCACGGCGCGGCGTCCCACGCGGTCGGACAGCGCCGAGAAACCGGGGATGGTGACGATCGAAACGACCGACATCAGCACCAGAACCCGCATGACGGTCGACGAGCTGTATCCCACCGATGTCGTGTAGGCGATGATGTGCGACGTGATCAGGGCCGTCATCGCGAACGGGCCGATACCCACGGCACACGCGAGGATGAGCGGGCGCGGGCGCCGGAGCAGTTGCAGCACCGGCGGTTTCGCCTCTGCGGCGGCCTCCGCTTTCGCCGCGGCCTGCTCGAAGACGGGACTTTCGACGACGCTCATGCGCACGTAGAGACCGATCACCAGGAGCACGGCGCTGGCGATGAACGGGAGCCGCCATCCCCACGACTCGAACGACGCGTCCGGCAGCAGGGTCGCGAGCATCACGGCCGACGTCGACAGCAGGAATCCGATCGGCGAACCGAGCTGCATGAGTCCGGTCCACAGTCCGCGACGACGGTCGTCGGAGTGCTCGGCGACCATCAGTGCCGCGCCACCCCATTCGCCACCGACGGCGACACCCTGCACGACACGCAGCGTCACGAGCAGGACGGGCGCCAGCACGCCGATCTGGTCGTAGGTGGGCAGGATGCCGATCGCGAAGCTGGCGATACCCATCATCACCATCGTGATGACGAGCATCGACTTGCGTCCGAGCCGATCACCGAAGTGCCCGAACACCAGGCCGCCGAGTGGCCGCGCGACGTATCCGGCGGCGAGGGTGCCGAAGGCTGCGATCGTCGAGACCGCCGAGTTCGACGACGGGAAGAACAGGTCGCCGAAGACGAGGGCGGCCATTGTGCTGTAGAGCAGGAAGTCGTAGTACTCGATGGTGGTGCCGAGCAGGCTCGACAGGGTGACCTTCCGCAGTTGCGCGAGGTCACCGGTGGGCGGGCTCTGAACGGCGCGTGTCGTGTTCGTTGCCTCGGTCGGGGCCGACGCAGGCTGCTCCATTCAGCACTCCTGGGATCGCAGGGACAGGGTCGGCGTCACACCGTTCTGTGACGCCCATCCCCGCGACTGTGTCAATCCACCGCGAGACGAGCTATGGACGCGCCCGCTCAATGGGAGATTTTCGTAGGGCTCAGGGCCAGGGGCTCAGGACCGAACGACGTAGTCCGACGGCAACAGTGCGCTGCCGGGCAGCAGGTACTCGTCGGCCCCGAGCAGCGCGGCCCACCGGTCGAGGAAACCCGGGAAGACATCGAGCGGGGTGGTGTCGACGATCCGCACCCCCGGCTGCAGCAGCGCGACCAGCAGGGCCGCCAGCACGACCCGCACGTCTCCGTGGTGGTCGACCACCCCGGAGACCGGACCGAGTCCGGGGGTGACGACGAGGTTCTCCCCCGCGACCCGCACGTCCACCCCCAGTTGCGAGAGCAGCGGAGCCCACTGCGCCGCCGACCCGTCGGAGCCCGTCAGCACGCACTCGTCGGTCGCCCGGGTGGCGGCGACGGCGTAGAGCGGCAGCACGTCCGCCGACAGGGTCGCGTCGAAGGGCTGCAGTTCCCCGGCGGTGGAGCGGGTGGTGGCGGTCAACCCGTCGGCGGAGGCGACGACGTAGGCCCAGGTGCGCGCGAGGTCCGCGCGGATCCGGCGCACGGCGCCGGCGTCGAGGGGCAGCGGGTCGCGCACCAGCACGGTGCCGCCGGTCACGACACCGGCGAGGAGCAGGGCGGTCACCGCGACCTCCGACGCCTCGGGGTCCACACGGCCACGCACCGGGATTGCGGCGCAGGGAAGTTCGATGGTCACGGGTTCTCCTCCTGGATGGTCGAGAGCACGGGGACGTTGTTGTACCGCTCCTTGACGGTGCGGAAGTGGACCCAGCTCTCGAGGTCGAGCACGGAACGGAGCGCGCGGACGGTGTCGAGCGACGAGACGACGTCCTCGAGGCGCGTGGCATGAACGGTACCCAACAGGTCGAACCGTCCGATGGTGCTGGCGAGGAAGTTCACACCCGGCAGGTCCTTGATCACCTCCGCCAGATCCGACGCTGAACCACTTGCACGGATGCCGAATCCCACCGCGACCTCGGTCTCGTGCTGGCCGCCGGTGAGGGCACCGATGCGCAGCACCCCGTCGTCGATCAGGCGCTTGACGCGGATGCGGGCGGTGCCCGGCGAGGTGCCGGCGGCCTCGGCCAGTTCCGTGTAGGAGGCGCGCCCGTCGTCCTGCAGGACCCCGAGCAGGCGGACGTCGAGCGGGTCGAGGTGGGTGACGGGCACCTTGTCGGGCCGGCCGATGTCGACGATGAGGTCGGTGTAGACGAGGGTGTTCGTCTCCCGGACCCCGTCGATGCTGCGGATGCGTTCGAGGGAGGCTGCCAGGCGTGCGGCCCCGGCGGTGCGGATCTCCGCGATGAGCGGGTAGCGGCCGCTGGTGAGCGAGACGTAGGGCACGTCGTGCAGTTCGGCGATCCGCGCCGCCACCTGCCGCACCGGTTTGTCCACCGCGATGGCGACGTGGGCGAGCGCGTCGAGGCCGATGGTGGAGGGGTGCACGATGCCGACGACGTGCACGCGACCGCTCTCGATCAGCGCGTTCAGGCGCTTGGAGATGGTGGGTCTGGAGACCCCGAGCTTGGCGGCGAGTTCGTTGCGTCCGATCCGTCCGTCGATCCGCAGTTCCTCGACGATTCGGACATCGAGGTCGGATGTCGCAAATGTTACGGACGTGGTCATGTGATGTTTACAAACGAAATCCGGTCCAGCCTGACTTTACTTATCATCAGCAACCTCCTCTTCGATGAACCATCCGGCAACCGACCGGGCAGAAAATGTTTCCCGAAAATCAAAGAGTGACGTGCACTGCTCCGAATCGGACTTGGACAGAACATATCCCACTCCATATGTTTCGAACCACCCGAACGAGCACAGACCAGCGCCGATCTCGTTGCTCGACATCCCCCGCCTCGACAGGAGATTGATCGATGAGAAAAGTAGGACTGCTCGCAGCCGCCTCCGGCCTCGCCCTGCTGGTCAGTGCGTGCGGAAGCGGATCCGAAGGCACCGAAGCCGACGGCAACGCGCCCGCCGGATTGGCTCGTGCCGGCGAGGTCACCTTCTGCACCGACCCCGAGTACCCCCCGATGGAGTACTACGCCGAGGGCGACACCGGCACCCCCATCGGATTCGACTCCGACGGCGCCAAGGCCCTCGCCGAACTGTGGGGCGTGGAGGCGAAATGGCAGATCACGGCCTTCGACGGCCTCATGCCGGGCCTGCAGGCCGGCCGCTGCGACATCCTGTGGACCGCGCTGTACATGAGCCCCGAACGCCTCGAGGTCGCCGACGCCACCGCCTTCCTCGAGACCGGCCCCGGCCTGATCGTCCGCTCCGGCGACACCTCGATCACCAGCTCCGAGGACCTCGCCGGCAAGACCGTCGCCGTGCAGGGCGGCGGCAGCAACGAACTGACCATCAAGGCCCTGTCCGACGAACTCGAGGCCCAGGGTCTGCCGGGCATCACCGTCCAGGCCTACCCCAAGACCGCCGAGACCGTCGCCGCCGTCACCAACGGCAAGGCCGACGCCCTGATCGAGACCGACGTCGCCGTCGTCGAGATGGTGAACAAGTCCGGTGGCGCCCTCGAAGCGGTGCCGGACATCTTCCCCGCCGACACGAAGTTCGGTGTGTTCACCAAGAAGGATTCGCCGCTGAGCCCGGCTGTCGCCGACGGGATCAGGACCCTCGTCGAGAACGGAACCCTGCAGGAGATCGCCGTCGAGTACGGCCTCGATCCCTCGCGCGTCGTGACGGGTTGACGCCATGACCTTCGACTTCGACATCTTCCTCTCCGCGCTGACGTCCTCGGCGTTCTTCAAGGGCGCCTGGCTCTCGATCGCCCTCGCGGTGACGTCGATGATCTTCGCCACCCTGATCGGCTTCGGCGCTGCGCTGCTGCGCATCAGCGACAACCGTTTCGCCCGCGCCGTCGGCGGTGCCTACGTGTGGTTCTTCCGCGCCATCCCGACCCTGCTGGTGCTGCTGATCATCTGGAACGCCGGCCCGCAGCTGTTCCCCGGCCTGCGGGAGGACTGGTTCAGCCCCTTCCTCGCGGCCTTCATCGGGTTCGCGGTGGTCGAGGCCGCCTACATGGCGGAGATCCTGCGCTCGGCGCTGCTCAGCGTCGACGACGGCCAGCGCCTCGCAGCCCGCGCCATCGGCCTGCCGCCGCACAAGGTGATGCTGAAAGTGGTGCTGCCGCAGGCCGTCAAGGTCGCGCTGCCGCCCACGGGCAACGAGTTCATCGCGATGCTCAAGTACACCTCGCTCGCCTCGGTCATCTCCCTGCGTGAGCTGCTCACCACGGCGCAGGTCGGGGTGTCCAACACCTTCCGCTACGCGGAGTACTACAGCGCCGCCCTCGTCTACTACCTCGTCATCGTCACCGCGCTGATGGGTGTGCAGACACTGGTGGAGCGCCGCTACCGCTGGGTCTCGTCCGGGGTGACCACCGCCCCGACGGCCGGCACGACCAAGGAGACGGTGACAGCATGACCGGCACCGCACTGCTCGAGACGATCGGACTGCGGAAGACATACGGCCGCAACGAGATCCTCAAGGGCGTCGACTTCTCGATCGACCAGGGTCAGGTCAAGGCCGTGCTCGGCCCCTCGGGGTCCGGCAAGTCCACCATCCTGCGCCTGATGTCACTGCTCGAACCCGCTGACTCCGGGTCCATCCTGCTCCGCGGCAAGGAGATCGGAGTCGAGACCGGACGCGACGGACGGTCCGTGCCACTGCCCGAGCGCAAGCTCGCCCGCGAACGCACGAACATCGGCATGGTCTTCCAGAAGTTCAACCTGTTCGCGCACCTCGACGTCCTCCACAACGTCACCCTCGGTCTCACCGAGGTGCACGGGGTCCCGAAGGACGAGGCCGTGCACCGCGCCGAGCAGATGCTCGAACGGGTCGGCATGTCCGAGCGCATGCGGCACTACCCGTCGGAGCTGTCCGGCGGCCAGCAGCAGCGCGTCGCGATCGCCCGGGCCCTGGTCCTCGACCCGGCGGTGATGCTGTTCGACGAACCCACCTCCGCCCTCGACCCGGAACTCGTCAACGAGGTCCTCTACGTCATGGAAGACCTTGCCCAGCAGGGCATGACGATGATCGTGGTCACCCACGAGACCCGGTTCGCGCGACGCGTCGCCGACGAGGTCGCCCTGTTCTCCAACGGGGTGATCGTCGAGCAGGCCCCGCCGGAGCAGTTCTTCACCGCGCCGCAGCACGAACGCACCCGCGAGTTCCTGTCCCACATCCACTGACCCGACCCGAACGGAGCACCTCATGGCATCCCCGATCGCGGTCTACACCGATCTCGACGACCTCGACCCCGGCGAGGGCATCGCCCTGCTGGAGGACGCAGGCTTCGAGGTCCGTGTACTCGAGACCCGCGACCCCGACACGATCGCCGCCGCCGCGGCGGACGCGTCCGCGCTACTCGTCGGCTACGCACCCGTCGACGCCGAGCTCCTCGACCGCCTCCCCCGGCTGGGCATCGTCTCGATGCTCTCGCGCGGCTACGACTCCGTCGACATCGACGCGGCCACCGTCCGCGACGTCTGGGTGGCCACGGTCGGGGATGTCGCCTCCACCGAGGTCGCCACCCACACCTGGGCCCTGACCCTCGCCGCTGTCCGCCGGCTCGACTTCTTCGCCCTGTCGGGGCGGCGCGGCTGGCTCGACCGCCCCACCCACGCACCCCGCCGTCTCGCCGACACCACCCTCGGGCTCGTCGGCCTCGGCCGGATCGGCTCCGAGGTCGCCGCGCTCGCCGCGGGATCGGTCGGCACGGTCCTCGGCTTCGACCGCCGCGGACGCGACGTGCCGGAGGGCGTCACCGCCGCCTCGCTCGCCGAGGTCGTCTCCCGGTCCGACGTGGTGTCGATCCACCTGCCCCTCGACGATTCCACCGAGAAGCTGTTCGACGCCGCGCTGCTCGCCACGATGAAGCCCGGCTCCTGGCTGATCAACGTCTCCCGCGGCGCCATCGTCGACTCCGAAGCCCTCGCCGACGCCCTCGACTCCGGGCACCTGGCCGGCGCCGCCCTCGACGTACTCGAGGTCGAACCGCCCGCCCCGGGCGACCGGCTCGCCGAGCACCCCAACGTCCTGCTGACCCCGCACGTGGCGTACCTGTCCGACCGCACCGCCCGCGAGTACGTCCGGATGCAGGCGCTCAACGTCGTCGAGTGGTACCGCACCGGCGCCCCGTCCCATCCCGTCACGAATCCCCACGAGGTGATCGCATGAGCATCCGGCTCGAGATGTTCCAGTCCCTGTGGGCCATGGAGGATCTGCCCTGGCGCGGTACCCCGTGGACCCTGCCCGAGCAGCTCGACCGGCTCGTCGAGGCGGACTTCGACGGTGTCGCCGTCGATCTCGGCGCCCGCGGCAAGCCCGAGGCCGACGTCCTCACACCCCTGCTCCGCGAACGCGGCCTGCAGTCGGCGGTCTTCGCCTTCCTCCGCGACGACACCGACCTCGACGCGGCCCTGCGTTACGCCGACACCATCGGCGCCGACCGGATGGTCGTGTGCGGCTGTGTCTTCGACCCCGACGACGCCGTCGTGATCGACACCGTGCACCGCTGGTACCGCACCGCCGAGGCCGCGGGCGTCGCGATGCAGCTCGAGACGCACCGCAACACCCTCACCGACGACATGCGCCGCACCACCCGGCTGCTGAGGGACCTCGACCCCGCCGTGAACCTGGCGATCGACCTGTCGCACTACGTCGCCGGCAGCGAGATCCCGGTGACCCCCACCCCCGAGATCGACGGGCACATCGAGGCCCTGTTCGCCCGCGCCGAATCCGTCCAGGGCCGCGTCGCGACCCGCTGCCAGGTACAGATCCCCCTCGGTTTCCCGCAGCACCGCGAGTGGGAGGACCTGTTCACCGGCTGGTGGACCCGCGCGTTCACCGCGATCCTCGAGCGCCGCGCCCGCGAGGGCAGCGACACCCCGGTGATGTTCTGCACCGAACTCGGCACCACCCCCTACGCCATCACCGACCGCGACGGCGTCGAACTGTCCGACCGCTGGACCGACGCCCTCACCCTCCGAGACCGGGCTCTCGCCTGTTTCACCGACGCCGCCACCCGCATCTCCACCCTCACGACCACAGGAGCGTCCCGATGAGCACCCTGCAGTTCCCCCTGCCGGAACGGACCACCACCTCGACCGGCAACGTCGTGGTCGACGGCCCGCTGGCCGACCTGCCCGCCGGCCGCGCCCTAGTCCCCGCCCGCGCCTACACCGGCACCGACGAGTTCGCCCTCGAACAGGAACGCATCTTCTCGTCGGGCTGGGTGTGGGCCGGATACGCGCACTGGGTGGCCGAGCCGGGTGCGGTGCACCCCGTCACCATCGGCGGCAAGCCGCTGCTGCTCGTGCACGGGGAGGACGGGCAGATCCGCGTCTTCCACAACTCGTGCCGGCACCGCGGCATGGCGCTGACCGAGAAGCCGCTCGTCGTGCAGGGCCGCATCCAGTGCGCCTACCACTGCTGGTCGTTCAAGCTCGACGGAACCCTCGCCGCCGCACCGTATTACACCCGGGAGCGTCGCTCGAAGCTCGATCCCGAGGTCGCGAAGCGGCTGAGCCTGTTGCTGGTCGCCAGCCACACCTGGGCCGGCATGATCTTCGTCGACCTGTCCGCCACCGAGACCGACCCGCAGGCCAGCGCCGACAGCTTCACCGCACACCTGTCCCCGCTGCTCGAGCGCTGGTCGCACATCGACTTCTCCCGCCTGCACCTGGCCGGTGAGCGCACGTTCGAGGTCGACGCCAACTGGAAGCTGGTGGTGGAGAACTTCCTCGACTTCTACCACCTGCCGTTCGTGCACCCACAGGTCGGACCGGTCACCGCCTCCCTCGACGTCGACGACGTGGCGCTGCAGCCGGACGTCATCGGCGGCAGTTACCCGCGCGGCGCCGCGGGCAAGGCCGAAAAGACCGCCAAGTCGCTGCCCTGGCTCGGCGACGTCCCCGAGGATCGTCTCGAGCGGCAGGACATCTTCTGCCTTTTCCCCAACGCCCTGGTGTTCCTCGAGGCCGACTGGTTCCAGGTCATCGGTTACCACCCCGAGGCCCCCGACCGCACCGTCGAGCACATGGCGATCTTCGTCGACTCCTCCGCTGCCGGGGACGATTTCGCCGAGACGCGGGATCAGCTGTGCGAGGTGTTGTGGCACGTCAACGAACAGGACATGCCGATGCTGCACCACCTGCAGATCGGCCGGAACTCCCCCGGCTCCGACTCGACCAACCTCGTCTCGCACTGGGATCAGATCACCGCACTGTTCCAGAAGCGGGTCGCCGAGAAGGCAGGTTACTGATGACCGCACTGCTCGAGAACACCACCGAACGCCCGCAGCGCACCCGCACGGTCCGCGTCACCGGGCTCGCCTGGGAGGCCGACGGGATCCTGTCGGTCACCCTCGCCGACCCGACCGGCGAGCCGCTGCCCGCCTGGGAGCCCGGCGCCCACATCGACATGGAACTCGCACCCGGCCTCACTCGCCAGTACTCGCTGTGCGGCGACCCCGACGACCTGCGCAACTGGACGGTCGCGGTGCGGCTGGCCGCCGACTCCCGCGGCGGTTCGGCGCACGTACACACCACGCTGCGCCCCGGCGACGTCCTGCGCGTGCAGGGACCGCGCCAGCATTTCCCGCTCGAGGACGCCCCCGCCTACGTCTTCGTCGCCGGCGGCATCGGCATCACCCCGCTGCTGCCGATGATCGAGGCCGTCGCCGCGCGCGGTGTGAGCGCGACGGTGCACTACGCCTACTCCGGTGACGCCCCGGCACGGTTCGTCGACCGCCTCGCCGCGACCGGTGTGCCCGTGCACCTGTATCCCTCCGCCGAGGGCACGCGGCTCGACCTGACGGCGCTGTGCGCCGGGCTCGGGGCGGGGACGCTGCTGTACTCGTGCGGCCCGGAACGCATGCTCACCGAACTGACCGAGCTGGTGCCTGCCGAGGCGCTGCGCATCGAGTCGTTCTCCCCCGCCCCGGCCGCACCCACCGCGGCTCCCGAGGTGCCCGCCGACTCGTCGTGCTGCTCGGTGCAGCTCGGTGTCGACGGCCCGATCGTCGAGGTCGCGGAGGACGAATCCGTCCTCGACGCCCTCGAACGCGCCGGCGCGGACGTGATGTGGTCGTGCCGCGAAGGCACCTGCGGCAGCTGCGAGGTCGGCGTGCTGTCCGGGACCATCGACCACCGCGACAACATCCTCCTCGACGAGGAGCGCGAGGAAGGAAAGACCTTCTTCCCGTGCGTGTCCCGCCCGCTGTCGAAGGCGGTGCTGGACCTGTGACCGGCACCGTCCCCACCATCACCGACGAGGAACTGCGGCTGCGCCGTGAGCTGGCGGCGGTGTACCGGCTGGTCGCGCACTTCGGGATGACCGACCTGATCTTCACGCACATCTCGCTGCGGCTGCCGGGACCGGAACCGCGGTTCCTCATCAACCCCTACGGGCTGTTGTTCGAGGAGATCACCGCGTCGAACCTCGTGGTGGTCGACCCGCGCGGCATGCCCGTCGGCGACACCGGCGCGCTGGTCAACCCGGCCGGGTTCGTCATCCACGGCGCGATCCACGCGGCCCGCGAGGATGCGCACTGCGTCCTGCACACCCACACGAGGGCGGGCTGCGCGGTCGCGGCGACCACCGACGGGCTGCTGCCCGTCAACCAGATGTCGATGGAGTTCTACAACCGCGTCGCCTACCACGACTACGAAGGTGTCGCGCTGAGCCTCGACGAGCAGGCCCGGCTCGTGGCCGATCTCGGCGACAGGCCGGTGATGATCCTCCGCAACCACGGTCTGCTCACCGTCGGCAGCACCCCGGCCGAGGCGTTCCTGCGCATGTTCTATCTGAACCGGGCGTGCGAGATCCAGGTGACCGCCGCCGCGACCGGCCCGCTCGTGCTGCCTCCGCCGGAGGTGTGCGAGCGCAGCGCCCGCCAGCTCACCGGCACCGAGACCGGCGACGACTTCGCCGACCCGGGCGCCGACCTGGCGTGGGCCGCGCTGCTGCGCCTGCTCGACCGCATCGCCCCCGACTACGCCGACTGACCTCTCCCCCATAGATGTAAGGACTGCTTCCCATGACTCCCATCGGACCCGTCGACGCCTCGCAGATCCCCCGTTACAGCGGGCCCGGCACCTTCGCGCGCCTGCCCCGCCTCGACGAGGTCACCAGCACCGACGTCGCCATCGTCGGTGTCCCCTTCGACACCGGCGTGAGCTACCGGCCCGGTGCCCGCCTCGGCCCGGCGCACGTGCGCGCCTCGTCGAAGCTGCTGCGCCCCTACAACCCGGCCCTGGACGTCTCGCCGTTCAAGGAGATGCAGGTCTCCGACGCCGGCGACATCGCCTGCAATCCGTTCGACATCGACGAGGCCGTGGCCGACATCGAGCGCGGCGCCGACGCCCTCACCGGTGACGGCACGCGCCTGCTCACCATCGGCGGCGACCACACCATCGCCCTGCCGCTGCTGCGCTCGGTCGCGCGGCGCCACGGTCCCGTCGCGGTCGTGCACTTCGACGCGCACCTCGACACCTGGGACACCTACTTCGGTGCGTCGATCACCCACGGCACCCCCTTCCGCCGGGCCTCCGAGGAAGGCCTGATCGACAAGGAGGCCAGCATGCACATCGGCACCCGCGGCCCCCTCTACAGCGACCAGGACCTGTCCGACGACAGGATGCTCGGCTTCTCGGCCGTCACCTCCCCGGAGATCGAGATCGACGGTGTCGCCGCGGCCATCGAGCGGATGCTCGCCCGCATCGGAGACCGGCCCGTCTACGTCTCCGTCGACATCGACGTCCTCGACCCCGCCCACGCCCCGGGCACCGGCACCCCCGAGGCCGGTGGTCTGACGAGCCGCGAGCTGCTGCGCATGCTCCGCGCCTTCGCGGGCACCAACCTCGTCGGCGCCGACATCGTCGAGGTCTCCCCCTCCTACGACCACGCCGAGATCACCGGCATCGCGGCCGCGCACGTCGGCTACGAACTGCTGTCCGCCATGGCCCTGCCGAAGGCCTGATCCCTCTCCTGCTGTACCGAAAGGCCCGTCGATGCCCGAGATCGAATACCGCATCCCCCAGCAACGCCGGCTCGTCACCGAGCTGCCCGGCCCGCGCTCGGCCGCGCTCACCGAGCGTCGCCGCAATGCCGTCGGCGCGGGTGTCGCGTCGTCCGTGCCCGTCTACGCGGCCGACGTCGACGGCGGCATCGTCCTCGACGTCGACGGCAACTCCCTCATCGACCTCGGCTCGGGTATCGCCGTCACCAGTGTGGGTGGCTCCGATGCGGCGGTGGTGAAGGCGATCCAGGAGCAGGCCGCGCACTTCACGCACACCTGCTTCATGGTCACCCCCTACGAGGGCTACGTGGCGGTCGCGGAGAAACTCGCCGAGCTCACCCCGGGCGATCACGCCAAGCGCACGGTGCTGTTCAACAGCGGTGCCGAGGCCGTGGAGAACGCCGTGAAGATCGCGCGGGTCGCGACGGGCCGCCGCACGGTGGTCGTCTTCGATCACGCCTATCACGGCCGCACCAACCTCACGATGGCGATGACGGCGAAGAACAAGCCGTACAAGGAGGGCTTCGGTCCGTTCGCCGCCGACGTGCACCGCGTCCCGGCGTCGTATCCCTTCCGTGAGGGCCTCAACCACGACGGCACCGAGATCACCGGGGTGCAGGCCGCGCAGCGGGCGATCGAGCAGATCGACAAGCAGGTCGGCGCGCACAACGTCGCGGCAATCGTGATCGAGCCGATCCAGGGCGAGGGCGGGTTCATCGTCCCGGCCGAGGGCTTCCTCCCCACCTTGGTGGACTGGGCGAAGTCGAACGGCATCGTCTTCGTCGCCGACGAGGTGCAGACCGGCATCGCCCGCACCGGATCCTGGTTCGCGAGCGACGCCGAGGGCATCGTCCCCGACCTGGTGACCATCGCCAAGGGTGTCGCCGGCGGGATGCCGCTCGCGGCGGTGACCGGTCGCGCCGAGCTGATCGACGCGGTCCACGGCGGTGGCCTCGGCGGCACCTACGGCGGCAACCCCGTCGCCTGTGCCGCGGCGCTGGCGACGCTGGACCGGATGGCCGAGCTGGACCTGTGCGGGCGGGCCCGGCGGATCGAGGAGATCGCCGTGCCGCGGCTGCAGGCCCTGGCCGAGGAGGTCGACGTGATCGGTGAGGTCCGTGGTCGCGGTGCGATGCTCGCCATCGAGCTCGTGCAGCCCGGCTCCCGGGAGCCGAACCCGCAGGCCGCCGCGGAGATCGCGGCCCGCGCGCTCGCCGAGGGCGTCATCCTGCTCACCTGCGGCACCTACGGCAACGTCATCCGGCTGCTGCCGCCGCTGGTGATTCCCGACGAACTGCTGGTCGACGGTCTCGACGTCCTCGCCGACGCGGTGCGCGCCACCGCCGGTGTCCTCGTGGGAGCGGCGCAGTGAGCACGCCGTTGTGGATCACCCAGTTGTGGCTGGGCGGTGCCCTCACCGACGCGTCCACCGGCGCGACCTTCCCCGTCGAGGATCCCGCGACCGGCGAACTGCTCGCCGAGGTCGCCGACGCTTCCCCCGCCGACGGGCTGCGCGCCCTCGACCTGGCCGCCGAGGTCCAGGCGTCGTGGGCCGCGACCCCGCCGCGGGAACGCGGTGAGATCCTGCGGCGGGCCTTCGATCTGGTGAAGGAGCGCGCCGACGAGTTCGCCCGCACCATCACCTCGGAGATGGGCAAGACCCTCGCCGAGGCGCACGGCGAGGTGAACTACGGCGCCGAGTTCCTACGCTGGAACGCCGAGGAGGCGGTGCGGATCGGTGGGCGTACGGCGACCTCGCCCGCCGGCAACGGCCGCATCCTCGTCACCAAGGAGCCGGTCGGGCCGGTGCTCGCGGTGACGCCGTGGAACTTCCCGCTGGCCATGGCCACCCGCAAGATCGGCCCGGCGCTGGCGGCGGGCTGCACGATCATCGTCAAGCCCGCTCCCGAGACACCGCTGACGATGCTGCTGCTCGGGCAGGTCTTCGCCGAGGCCGGATTGCCGGCCGGGGTGCTGTCGATCCTGCCGACCACCGATGCCGCGGCGCTGACCGAACCGATCCTGGCCGACCCGCGGCTGCGGAAGGTCACCTTCACCGGCTCCACCGGTGTCGGCAAGCTGCTGGTCCGTCAGTCCGCCGACCGGTTGCTGCGCACCTCCATGGAACTCGGGGGCAACGCACCGTTCGTGGTGTTCGCCGACGCCGACCTCGACGCCGCGGTCGACGGGGCGATGGCCGCGAAGATGCGCAACGGCGGCGAGGCGTGCACCGCGGCGAACCGCTTCTACGTCGCCGAGGACGTCGCGGAGGAGTTCACCGCGAAGCTGGTCGTGCGGATGGAGGCCGTGAAGGTCGGGCACGGACTCGACGACGGCACCGACCTCGGCCCGCTCATCACCTCGAAGCAGCGGGCCCGGGTGCACGAACTGGTACTCGACGCAGTCGAGCGCGGCGCGCGCCTGCTCACCGGTGGTGAGATCCCCGACGGGCCGGGCACCTTCTACCCGCCCACCGTGCTCGACCGGGTGCCCGCCGACGCGCGGGTGCTGAAGGAGGAGATCTTCGGGCCCGTCGTCGCCCTCACGACCTTCGCCGACGAGGACGAGGCCGTCGCCGCGGCGAACGACACCGACTACGGTCTCGCCGCCTACTTCTACACCCGTGATCTGGACCGGACGATGCGGGTGGCATCGGCGCTGAGATCCGGGATGGTGGGCGTGAACCGGGGCGTCATCTCCGACGTCGCCGCGCCGTTCGGCGGTGTCAAGGAATCGGGTTTCGGCCGCGAGGGCGGCGCGGAGGGTATCGAGGAGTATCTCGAGACGAAATACGTCGCGCTGTAACCGATTTGTGTGGTTCCGGCCCCGGATGCCGGGGCTGGGGCCACACAATCGATCGAAAGCGCTCTGTGCGGATTCCCAGGCGGTAACCTGGTGCACGCAACTTCTCGACTGTGCAGCCGTACACCACCGGACATTTCGGTGGAATCCTCCTGGAGGCGGACGTGCGTGGATTCGGTATCGATCTCGGAACTGCAAACACGGTTGTCGGTGCGCCCGACGAAGGCATAGTCCTCAACGAACCCTCACTGATGATAGTGCGGGCGGCGGATCGGCGCCGTGCACTGGCGATCGGCCGCGATGCGAGCGACCTCGTCGACCGTACCCCACCCGAACTCACCCCGATACATCCGATCCGCGACGGGGTGATCGTCGATCTGGAGACGGCCAAGACGTACCTGTCCGCGGTCCTCGAACGGATCGGTGCACGCCGGCACATCGGACTGCGGCCGACGGGCGTGCTGACGGTGCCCGCCGGCGCCACCCCGCTGGAGCGACGCGCGTTGCTCGAGGTCGGGCACGAGGCCGGGCTCCGGAAGATCGGCCTGGTGCCGGAACCGGTCGCGGGGGCCATCGGCTGCGGGATCGATCCGCTCGAACCGCGCACCCATCTCGTCGTCGACATCGGCGGTGGCACTTCGGAAGTCACCGCCCTCTGTTACGGCGGCATCCTCGCCCATCGCAGCACCCGGATCGCGGGCGACGACCTGACCGAGGCGATCCTGTCGTACCTGCGGTCCGAGCACCAGGTGGTCGTCGGTGAGTTCACCGCCGAACGTGCCAAGGTCGGAACACCCGCCACCTCCGACGAACAGTCGCTCGTGGTGGAGGGCCGCGACGCCGCCACCGGCCGGGCCCGGCTGGTGACCCTCGAAACCAAGGAGATCATGGACGCGGTGCGGCCCACCACGGCCGGCATCGTCCAGACGTTGTCGACGTGCCTGGACGACCTGCCGCCGCGCGCGATCAGCGACGTGATGTCCGAGGGCATCCTGGCGATCGGCGGCGGCTCGATGCTGCGCGGCATGTCGCAGCTGCTCGAGGAGGCCTTCGGGTTGCCGGTGAAGACCGCGGAGCGTCCGCTCACCTGCGTCGCCGAGGGTGCGACGGCGTGCATGGACCGCCCCGAGGTGGTCTCCGCCTACGCCGCAGCCTGATCACACGATCCCCGGCCGTCGGCCCCGTCACGGGGTCGGCGGCCGGGTCTGTGCGAGATAACGCTCGAGGATGCTCTTGACCACCGGGCCGGAGGTCGCCGACCCGAAGCCACCGCCGCGTACCAGGGCCGTGACCACCAGCTCGGGAGACTCGGCGGGCACCACCGCGGAGAACCACGCGTTGAGGCCCTTGCCGGGTGCCGACGGATCCTCGGCCGTGCCGGTCTTGGCGGCGGCCGTCACCGGCAGGCTCGCGAGCTGACCGGCGGTGCCGGCCGACGCCGACGCCCGCATGCCCGCGCGCACCGGTTCGAGCTTGTCCGCGAACGACAGCGGGCGCGGTTGTTCGGTGGGGATCGGGACCGCGTCGCCGGGGCCGTAGGCGGCGGCGAGCTGCGGGGTCACGAGCTGCCCCGACGCGATGCCCGCCGTCCACCGCGCGACCTGCACCGGCGTGGCGGTGACGGTGCCCTGACCGATGCCCATGAGCAGGGTCGAGCCCGGATACCAGGCGCCGCCGATGCTCTCGACGTTGTCCGGGGTGCCGAGAAAGCCCGCGGATTCGGCGGGCAGGTCGATGCCCGAGGGAGAACCCACGCCGAGTTCCGTGGCCGTCTCTGCGATGCGGTAGGGGCCGAGGAGATCGGCGAGTTGGTAGAAGTAGACGTTGTCGGACCACTGGATCGCGCCGAGCAGGTCGTTCGGTCCCATCGGCTGCCAGTTGGCGAAGGTGTGGCCGCCGTAGGTGTAGGCCGCGCCGCCCGCCAGCATCGCGTCGGGTGAGAGCACGTCGAACGCCGCGTTCGACGACGCCGTCACGATCTTGAACGTCGAGCCCGGCGGCACCGCGGTCTGCACGGCATGGTTGAGCATCCGTCCCGGCGACTGGGTCTGCGCCTCGATCGCGGCCAGGTCGGCCGGGGGTCCGTAGACGTTGTTGTCGTAACCGGGCACGCTGGCCAGCGCCAGCACCGCGCCGGTGCGGGCGTCCATCATCACCGCCGCGCCGAGGTCGCCGCCGCTCGAGTGCACGGCCTGGGCGAGGGCGTCGGTCGCGGCCCGCTGCATCCCGAGGTCGAGATGCAACCGCAGGTCGTGGCCGCGGATCGGGTCGACCCGCTCCCCCGTACCGACCGGGCGGCCGGACGGGTCGACGTAGACGCACTGGCGGCCGTCGACCCCGCGGAGCAACGCGTCGTACTGCCGCTCGAGGCCGGCCTTGCCCACCCGCGAGCCGAGCGCGAGGGTCGGCCAGACCTGCATGTCCTGCTCGTCGGCGATCCCGACGTAGCCGAGCACCGACGCGAGCACCTCGCCCTGCGGGTACTGGCGGCGCCCGGTCGGGTAGACGAGCACCCAGGGCAGCTGGGCGTCGACGATCGTGCGGGCCTGCTCCGGGCCGACCCGGGCGAGCACGACCTGCAGTTCCCCGCCGTCGTTGCGGATCTCCTCGTCGAGCTTGTCCTGCGGCATGCCGAGCAGCGCGGCGAGTTCGGCGTGCGCCGTCGAGTTGCTCTCGGCGAACATGCGGGCGACCACCGCGACGGTGTACTCGGCGACGTTCGACGCCACCGGGACGCCGTTGCGGTCGAGGATCTGGCCGCGCTCGGCGGGCAGGCGGATGCAGCGCAGCATCTGGGTGTCGCTGGTCGCGCGCAGCTCCGGGCCGTGATCGGTCTGCAGCTGCCAGGCGAACACCGACATCGCGACGAGTGAGGCCGTCGTCACCAGCGCGCCCGCCGTCACCCCGCGGGGCAGGCGGCGTTTGCGGGGTTCGGTGATCCACAGTCTCTTCGTCACGCCGTCGCGGCGCACCGCGAGCACCAGACCGATCGACACGAACCCGACGATCGAGGCGGTGCCGCCGTAGCTGAAGACGGGGATCGGCATGCCGGTGTGCGGCAGCAGCGACAGCGACTGCGCGACCGAGACGGCGGTGTGGATACCGAACACACCACCCACACCGGCCGCGACCAGCGCTGCTTCCCGCGTGCGCGCGACCCGGGAGGCGAGCACCGACCGCCACACGATCACCACGACGGCCAGCACGACGGCGATGCCCGCGGCCAGCCCCCAGCCGTAGACCAGGCTCGCGAACGCCAGGTCGTGCTCCGATTCGGGAAGGTACTCGGCGCGCAACCCGAAGTCCGGTTCCCGGCCGAGCCCCCACCATCCGGCGCTGCCGATCGCGATGTCGGCCTGCCAGGCCGCCCAGCCCGAGCCCTGCGGGTCGGCCGAGTCCGACAGGAACACGTGGATGCGTTCGAGCTGGTAGGGGCGCAGGAACAGCACCGACAACGGCAGGAACGCGAGACCGGCCCCGAAGATCGGCAGCAGCAGCCGCATCGGCACCTTCGCCAGGATCAGCATGAGCACCACGGTGGCCACGAGCACCACGGCCGTCGACAGGTCGGGTTGCAGCGCCACCAGGGCGATCGGCACCGCCGAGACCACCAGGACCAGCAGGAACCGGCGCAGCGTGTACCCGGCGGCGAGGATCGCCGCGGGCACCATGACCAGCGCGAGCTTGGCGATCTCGGACGGTTGCAGTGTGAACAGGCCGAGGTTCAGCCAGCGTTGTGCGCCCTTGGTCGCGACCCCGATCACCGGCACCGCGACGAGCAATACGACCGTGGCGACGTACAGCCCCCACCCGAACCGGGTCAGGGAAGTGGCCCGCAGCCGCGAGGTCGCCCACATCGCCGCCAGACCCACCCCGCCGAGCAGCGCGTGGCGCAGGGCCAGCGACGGCATGCCCGTCGACACCATGTTGAGCATGCCGAGAACGACGAGCGCGATCGCCGCGGTGACGAGCCAGGGGTCGGAGGGTTTCTTGTCCGTGGGCGTCCTGTCCTTATCCACCCGCACCGGAGCCCCCCGGCGGGCAGGTGGCGGTCTCGGCAGGCACGTACACCGGTTGCGACGCCACCGCGACGGGGACGGTGGTCACGGCGGCGACGGCCAGCGCCGACCCCGGCGGCAGGTCGACGATCCCGATGCCGTAGGCCTCGGGTGCGCCCGGCGACACCGGCACGGTGATGTCGGCGCCCGGCCGTGTCTCTCCGGTGCACCGGTCGTAGACGGTCAGATTCCAGGTCACCGCACCGATGTTCGCGGCGGGGTCGAGACCGACGTCGGCGCGCACGGCACACGTGCCACCCGGTTCGCAGCCGCCGTTCGCGAAGGTCGCGGTGACCTCCTTGATCGGTCCGGCCGACCCCGGAAGAGCGATGTCGACGGGACCCGCCGCGACACCCGGCTCGGTCGGTGGGGGTGCCTCGGGTGGCAGGGAGACCGGACTGATCCGGTCGTCCATCGCCGGTTCACCCGAACCGAGCAGGGTCTGCCAGCCCTCCTTCAGTTCGACCCAGGCGGTGGGCGCCACCCATCCCAGGCCGACGAGCACCAGGGCGGCGAGCAGCGCGAGGAGTCCCCGGCGCCGAAAGGGGCGCCTCCGTTTCCGGTGCCAGGTCTTGCCCATGGGCGGAGCCGAGTGCCGTTCGGTGGGAGGGACCGGAGACACCGGGATCGATATGTCGGTGCGGTCCGCCACGGTGTCCTCCAGGCGCGCGTGGCCCTCCACTGTGGCGACGAGCGCGGCGATCTGGCGCCGCTTCCGCTCCACCTGGGCGGGATCGAATTCCTTTGCAGCGGCGTGACGTACCCGTCGCGCCAGGCCGACGAGGTCCGACGATCCGGCAATCGCCTCGTCCACCCTGTCCGCGAAGTCCGCATTGCGGCAGTTCCGGGTGATCTGCCGGAGCAGCTCCGTCGCTGCGCCGCGTACCTCGTCCCAGGAGCCCGCCGTCCCGGTGCACTCCATCGACAGTTCCCCGGACTCGGACACCCGGACGGCGTGGCCCCGCAGTCGGATCGGATGGATGCCGCGGCTGTGGGCCAGTTCGAGTTGATCGACGACGTCCGTGGCGAGCAGCGCCGCCTGCGCCGGCGTCAGTGTGGCAACGGCAAGCAGCCTTCCGAGCGCGGGGCCGCCCCCACCGGAGTCGTCCTCGACACGGGCGATCGGTCCGGTACGGGCCGCATCGGGTTCGTCGTTCCTCGCGTGGAGTCCCAAGACTGCTTCGACCATCGTGCACCCCGAAAAACGCAAGGCCGCCCGTCTGCGTCGGTATGACCCGAACGGGCGGGAGATGGACCAGTTCGTACCTTTTCAGTCTGCCTACTCGTTTCCGAAATCAATTGTGTGCCATTTGCCCACGAGTTGCCTCGAGTTTCATCGAAACCCCTCCGCGCGTATCGATTCGGGTCGTTCCGGCCCCGCTTTCCGGGGCCGGAACCGGACATATTCCTTTATGCATCAGCCGTGTGTTTTCTGCACGTACCCGACGGCATCTTTTCCGTTCCCGTACCGTGACCGTCGGGAGGTTGACATGACACTCGGCAGATCGATTCTCCGCATGGCAGGGCCCTTCAACTCCGCCGTGATGACGGCCGCCGGGCTCCCGGTGATCGGCGACCGCATCCGCAACCACATCGCACCGATCACCTACACGGGACGGAAGTCCGGCAGAACCATCACGCTGCCTGTCGGTTACCGGCGTTCGGGCGACACGGTGACGATCCGCGTCGCGATGCCCGACGAGAAGACGTGGTGGCGCAACTTCCTCGGCGAGGGTGCGCCCATGAGCATCGAACTCGACGGGCACGAGCGGAGCGGGCACGCCGTCGCCACCCGCGACGCGCGCGGGCGCGTCGAGGTGGTGCTGAAACTCGATCCCGTGTAGGCGCGGTCGTCAGCGGAACAGGTCGGCGTTCGCCTCCGCCCACTGCGCGAAGGTCGTCGCCGGTCGGCCGAGGACGTCGGCCACCGTCGTCGTGGGCTCCTGCGGGTGGTCGACGAGCCTCGCCCGCCCGTCCAGGTACCAGCCGGCATACTCCCCCATCGCCTCGGCGAGCACCGCCTCGGCCTCCTCGCGCGGCACCTCGACGAACGGGATGTCGCGGCCCAAGGCCCGCCCGAGGGCGCGGACCATGTCGGGGTGGGTCAGCGATTCCGGTCCGGTGAGCTCGTACGTCCGTCCGGAATGCGACTCGTCGAGCAGTGCCCGGGCGGCCACCGCGGCGATGTCCTCGAGCGCGATCGGGGCGTTGGCCGCGGTGGGGTACGCACCGAGGACCCGGCCGCTCCTCCGGATCTGATCCGACCATACGGTCGCATTCGTCATGAACTCCCCCGGCTCGAGGTGCGTGCAGGCCAGCCCCGACGCCTCGACGTCCCCCTCGATGCCGTGCCACTCCGTCCCGGGCCCGCCGGTGAGGGTGACGATCCGCCGTACCCCCGCGTCCCGGGCCAGCGCCGCAACCTCGCGGGCCACCGCGGGGACGGGAGCGAGGTAGACGACGTCGACACCGTCGAACACCCCACCCAAGGTTTCGGGCTTACCCACATATCCCCGGACGACCTCCACCCCGTCGGGCAGCGCCGCGCGGGCGGGGTTCACGGTCAGGGCACGGACCTGTGGCACATCAGCGCGGAGCAGCTCGTCCACCACGAGCCGGCCGACGTTGCCGGTCGCGCCCGTCACCAGGATGGTCACGTCCCCAGGGTAGGCCGACGCAACTTCGGTGTTCCCGACTTCGGATACCGCAGTCGAGAACACCGGATCGAATCGACGTCCTACAGGTCGGTGACGTCGGTCAGCTCGTAGTGCAGGGTCGATGTCCGCATCAGCCGGTGGGCGAGATGCACCCCGACGTGCTGGACCACAGGGAACCGCTTGTCGATCAGCTCCCCGGCGTGAGCCGACTCCTGACCGGACAGCAGCCGGGCGGTCGCCCGGGCCGGCGCGCCCGTCGGCTTCCCCGACCACGTGCAGGGACGGATCCGGACCTCGTGGAAGTTGCACGCGAGTCCCTCCACCCGCTCTATCAGCGTCTGGTTCGCTCTTTACGCCTGACCGTGGCTCAACAGCCGCTCACACACCTCCAGACCATCCCGCACAGCCGTCTCCGAGACGCGTTTCTGTTCGATGCGTGCGGCTTCCACAAGAAGATGACGATGAGCGACGTCGACCGGATCGGTGTCATCGTGTTACGTCCCGGCGTACCTGATGGACTGCGACGTACGGCAACGCTGCTCCGAACGTTCGTGCGTTCCCTGTGGGCGCGCGATGTCATCGATCTGAACCGTGCCGAACTCGATGCGGAGGACATCGACGGTTTCCTGTTCGGCACCGATCGCACCACTCTGCGCGCCCTTGTCGACCCTCTGCGCGAACTGCAGTCCGATCGATGCTTCTACTGCGGAAGCCGATTGTCCTCCGAAATTCAGATCGACCGTGTCGTGCCGTGGTCGATGATCCCGATCGACGGCGTCGCCAACCTGGTGGCCACCGATGCGCGATGCAACCTCGACAAGTCCGCAAGCATCCCGGTGCGCAAACACGTGACACGAGCCCTGGAACGGGAATCGTTGTCCGAGGTCTCCGTCATCACACGCATCCCCGTCCTGCACAAGCGGACCGCCTCGGCTGCGCATGGCCTGTATGCGGCACTGCCGGCCGGTTCGATGTTGTGGAAGAGCGCCGGGACCTACCAAGCCCACTCCCCTAGCGAGGCCCGACAGATTGCGTCGAGATAGTCTCGAGTCTGCGGCCCGACGGACTTCCGCTGCGGTGAGCAGTCCAGGACATGTCCCCACCCGCACGAGTGGATTCGTGCTGCCTTGGGGACCTGACTGTGACGCTTCTTCGTACCACCGCCCGCCGGATCGCCGACCTGGATCGTCCAGAATCGCTGGTGGAGCAGTTGCTGGAGCAGATGCTGTTCCGCACAGGACGTCGTGCCGGCGAAGCCGAGCAGAGGGCGTGGGCGCGAAGTCTTCCCGTCCTGGCACAGGATCTCGTCGACGCCGGTCTCGAAGAGGTCGAGATGCTGGTCGAATATCACCTGCCGCTGACGTCGCAGCGCGCCGACGTCGTCCTGGCGGGAGTCCACCCACGAACCGGTGCAGCCTCCTACGTTGTGGTGGAGCTGAAGCAGTGGTCGGCAGCACACCGGTACGAAGATAGTTCCGAACTCGTCGAGGTCGACGGTATGCCGGGCGGTCCGAAGCTGCACCCCGCGGCTCAGGTCAAGGGCTACTGCGATTACCTCGCCGATTTCGCCCGTACCGTCGCGGACCAGCCTGATGCGCTGGCCGGCATCGCCTATCTGCACAATGCGACCGATCCCGGAGCGGTCGCCGATCTGCGGTCGTACCCGATGGGCATCACCGGGCGCATGTTCACTGCCGCCGAGCGCGGGGACATGATCGCGTTCCTTCAAAGTCGTCTCGCGCCCACCCCCGGGTATGCGGCCGGGGATGCGCTGATGAAGTCGGCGATCGCACCGTCCCAGCAACTCCTCAAGGTCGCTGCCGCAGAAGTTCGGGATCGACCCCAATTCCATCTCCTGGGCAACCAGCAGCTCGCGGTGGACCTCGTACTTCACGAGGTGGAGCAGTCGCGCGCCGCCGACCGCAAGCGGGTCATCATCGTGACGGGTGGGCCGGGCAGCGGCAAGAGTGTGATTGCACTGTCGCTGCTCGGGGAACTCGCCCGCCGCGGACGAACCGTTCTTCATGCGACGGGATCCCGGTCGTTCACCCAGACACTGCGGAAGGTCGCAGGTTACCGCGCTCCGCGTGTGCAGAAGATGTTCAAGTACTTCAACCAGTTCATGACCGCCGAACGCAACGGTCTGGACGTACTCATCCTCGATGAGGCCCACCGCATCCGGGAGACGTCGGTCGACCGTTACACGCGGGCGGAACTGCGCACCGGCCGCCCTCAGATCGACGAACTCATCGCGGCAGCCCGCGTCCCGGTGTTCCTGCTGGACGAACATCAGGTGGTGCGCCCCGGCGAGATGGGCTCCTTCGCCCAGATTCAGTCTTACGCAGCATCTCTGGGACTCGAGACCCATCACATCCATCTCAGCGAACAGTTCCGGTGTGGAGGTAGCGAGGAGTACCTGTTGTGGGTCAAGCGACTTCTCGACCTCGAAGATGGCGGCCCGTTCGCGTGGAAGGGGGATCCACAGTTCACCGTGCGGGTCGCCGACTCACCCGAGGACATGGAGCACCTTCTCCAGCAGCAGATGGAACGCGGCTACTCGGCCCGGATGACGGCCGGTTACTGCTGGCCCTGGAGCGATGCAGACAAGAGCGGGCAGCTGGTACCCGATGTTCAGATCGGCAATTGGGCACGCCCGTGGAACAGCAAGAGTGACCGCCGAGTCGGCGACGCACCTCCCTCTGCTCTTTGGGCGACCGAGGATGGCGGGTTCGGCCAGATCGGCTGCGTCTACACCGCCCAGGGATTCGAGTACGACTGGAACGGAGTCATCATCGGCCCCGACCTGGTCTGGCGGAACGGACGGTTCGTCACCATCCGCGAAGCGAACCGCGATCCGGATTTCAGAAATCGCACCAGAATTCCCGACGCACGTTTCGACCGGCTGGTGCGGAACGTGTACAAGGTTCTGTTCACTCGCGGGATGATCGGCACCGTCATCTATTCGACCGATGCCGAAACGCGGGAGGCGCTTCGCACGTTGGTTTCCGATTAAAGATCTTTCGGTAATAGGGCGTGTCGTTGCACGTGATTCGCGCCGTGCTGCTTGATCATTGACGAATGGCAGGGAAGAAGACCGGTTCCGGCGAGGAGTCCGACGCCCGGAAAGTCAAGCAACGCGGCGCTCGTCGTGATCTCGACGCGTTGCGTGAGCGGCGGATGCAGGCGGCGGAGATGTTCGCCGCGGGACGGCGGCAGATCGATGTCGCGGTCGAGCTGGAGGTTTCCCAGCAGACCGCCTCCCGCTGGTATCGGCAGTGGACCGAAGGCGGTAGCGAAGCGCTCGAAGGTGCAGGTCGGGCGGGACGCCGGCCTCGTCTCGACGACACCCAGATCGAGGTGATCCGAGAGGAATTACTCCAAGGACCTCGAGCGCACGGCTTCGCCACCGGGGTATGGACCCTGGGCCGGGTCGCGATCGTGATCGAGCGGGTCACCGGCGTGACCTACGGGCCCACCCAGACCTGGACGATCCTGCGGACCCGGCTCGGCTGGAGCCGGCAACGTCCCGCACGGCGGGCGGTCGAACGCGACGAGGACGCCATCGTCGCCTGGCGCGAGAACGAGTGGCCGCGGATAAAAAAATAGCGCGGCGCCGAGGTGCGTGGATCTGCTTCCAGGACGAAAGCGGCGTGTCGCTGCTCCCGGTGGTCCGCGCGACCTGGGCGCCGAAAGGCGTGACCCCTGTTCTGCATCACCGATTCTCCTGGAAACGCATGTCCATGGCCGGAGTCCTGGCCTATCGCCCCGACCGCAACCGCAGCGCGTTCGTGTTCTCCATGACCGACGGTGCCTACAACACCGACAAACTCATCGAGTTCCTCACCGAACTGCGCACCCACTTCGCCGGCGAGAAGATCATCCTGCTCTGGGACGGGCTCATGGCCCACCGGTCCAAGGCGATGACCGCGTGGCTGGCCACCCAACGCCACTGGCTCCACGTCGAACGCCTCCCGGCGTATGCGCCCGACCTCAACCCGATCGAACAGGTCTGGGGCAACATGAAATCCACCGAACTGGCCAATCTGTGCCCCGACACCCTCGACGAGGTCCGTGTGGCGACCGAGGCCGGACTGACCCGGATCGGCTCGAGCTACGACCTGTGCCACGCCTTCCTCGACCACACCGGGCTCTCCTTGTGATCATTACTCACTCAATTACCGAAATATCTGTAGGACACGGTGTTCTCCCATTGGGGTGAGATACCTTGACAAGATCTACCAAGGTCGTCGACCAGACACTCGTCGGCTCGATCATCTCAGTACAGCGAACACTCCTGTCTTGGAACGACATTCGGAAGACTATTGCACATGCATTCGAATGCTGCCAAGATGCCAAGATCGTCACCGACCCGCGTGGCGTTACAACTGAAGAAGGCCCGCCAGGAGCTGCAACTCCCGACGGACGGATGTCCGACTGTAAGGGAGGTGACCCCACGCGCTTCGCACATGCTTGGATACCGTTATGACAGACGCTACCCCAGCCTGCACCTACTCCGACGAGGTGTAGACGTTGCGATATGAGTACGGCTGGCTGCCGGACGACGAGTACGGACGCGCTGTACGGTGCGGGCGTCGCTCGGCTCGAGCAGCACAAGCGAAGGCTTATATCCGTCGTACCACCCGTTCAAGTCTTCGATTGCCGTTGACAGGTCAAACTTAGCCTCGGGCATTCATGCCGATTGAGCGGAAACCCGTGTCAATCACGAAGAATGATGCTCTGAGCTGGGATAATTCGACTTGCGAAGGTTGAATCAGTCCCAGTTCGAGGAGCACCATTCCGGTGAGCAAGTCTACGTCCCCCTATCCCCACCTGTCCGCATCAGCCACCGGAACCGGCCTCGTGTCGCATGCCGGAGCCGTCCTGCTGCTGCGCACCGCGGAGAAAACCGGACTTGCCACGGCATTGACGACCGAACTCGCACCGTATCGAAAGCCGTTGACCCGACACGATCCCGGCAAGATCGTCCTCGACCTCGCGGTCTCCCTCGCACTCGGTGGGGACTGCCTCGCCGACATCGCACAACTGCGCGCTCACCCCGAACTGTTCGGTGCGGTGGCCTCCGACCCGACCGTCTCCCGCCTGATCAGCAGGTTGGCCGCCGACACCGACACCGCACTGGCCGCGATCGACCGGGCCCGCGCCACCGCCCGCTCCCACGCCTGGGCCGCTGCCGGCACATCGGCTCCCGACCATGCCATCGACGAAGCGCATCCGCTGGTCCTCGACATCGATGCCACCCTGGTCACCGCGCATTCCGAGAAGGAACAGGCCGCCCCGACGTTCAAGCGAGGGTTCGGTTTCCATCCGTTGTGCGCGTTCGTCGACCACGGCACCGGCGGTACCGGTGAACCCGTCGCGATGCTGCTGCGGCCGGGTAACTCGGGATCGAACACCGCCTCCGATCACATCACCGTGGTGCAGGACGCACTCGCACAGTTGCCGCTCGACCCGGCATACCGGGTCGGGAAGAAGGTACTGGTCCGTATCGACGGCGCCGGCGGTACCCACCACCTGATCGAGTACCTCACCAAGCGTCGCCTATCGTACTCGATCGGATTCGGGTTGACCGACGCCCACGCCGACGCGATCGATCTGGTTCCGGAACAGGCATGGACCCCGGCCTACGACGCCGACGGGCAGGTCCGCGACGGTGCCTGGATCACCGAGATCACCGACCTACTCGACCTGTCCACCTGGCCGAAAGGCATGCGGGTGATCGTCCGGAAGGAGCGCCCACACCCCGGTGCGCAGTTGCGGTTCACCGACCGCGACGGCCTACGCCTGACCGCGTTCGTGACGAACACCCGCCGCGGTCAGCTGCCAGATCTGGAGGTGCGGCATCGGCGACGGGCTCGGTGCGAGGACCGGATCCGGGCGGCGAAAGCCACCGGCTTGCAGAATCTTCCGTTGCACGGTTTCGACCAGAACCGCATCTGGTTGGCGCTCGTGCAACTGGCATGCGAGCTGCTCGCGTGGATGCAGATGCTCGCCTTGACCGAGGTTCCAGCGCGGCGGTGGGAGCCGAAACGGCTGCGGCTGCGGTTGCTGTCGATCGCGGGGAGGATCGCCCGGCATGCCCGCCGTGTTCGTCTGCGACTGGCTGCGACAGCTCCGGATGTCGATCTTCTCGTGGCCAGCCTGAACCGGCTCGCAGCGCTACCTGCGCCTGCGTGACCTGCATGTACCAGTTTCATCGAGACGAAAGGACACGATTTCCGGGGCCGTGGACCCCGACGCCACCCGACCGTGTCGGGCAGTCGACCGTGGATACCCACCGGATCCACGGTCTCCACACCCAATCCGAGACCGCTCAGGCCGGCACGCGGTCCGCGCGAAAGATTGAGGTTAGGGACATGCGCCGCTCATCCATAGGATCAGGTCACCCTATTCCAAGGCAGTTCGACCTAACCTTTGACCATATGCGGAGCGTTCGTAACGAAAACGAACGCCACGGGGAATAAGCCTAGTGACCAGAGGTTCACGACCCCGCCCGTTCGCCGGGAACGGCGGTCATGATCCGATGGTGACGTACCAGTTGTTGCCAGGGTGAGGAGAAAAGTGTGTCGGGGTCGGAAGACAGCCCGGATATCGCACGGTGGTTGGATGTCTTTCCCTGGCTCGAGTCAACAGCTGATACATCGTTAGGGCCATGGTGGAACCAGCCGGCCTCCGGACCGAACGTCTCCAAGCGTCATCGGCATCTGGAGGCGATCGCAGAAATCGCCATGTCCCAGCTCTCCCGCTGGACGATAGCCCAGCTGTTTCCCACCGCCGATACGGGTCTATCCCTGGATGCTTTGGGTCTTCCACCGCGAGGACTGAACATGTTCACCCGGCGGGGGTATCGAACGGTCGAGGACATCGCCGGCCTGTCCGTCGAGGAGATCCTCGACTGGAAGAACTTCGGTGTGGGCTCTGTGTCCACAATCCTCGAGATTCTCGCGGACCAGGCCGTTGCGGATGCTGCTACGCCGGAACCCGGTGGCGCGGATGAAAGTGTCCTGCGCGCGCCGGTATTGGAGAAAGACGCGCAGACCCCCGTACAACCCGGCGTTGATGCATCCACCATCGACGATCTGCGAGTCGTCGCAGAGTGGCTGGCCTTGGTGGGGCTTCCGGACAGCCCACTGTTTACGCAAACACTTCCAATTGGGACTCCGCAGGATGTAGTGCGCGCGAAGAAGCGGCTCGAGGTTCTGACAAGTACGGCTGTCCTGGGAGCAGAGAGGGCTCTGGACGCGGCCAGTATCCTCAACCGGTCGATCCGGAAACTCGATGACCGTGCCATCGGCATTCTTCGAGATCGGATGTTCGCCGACTCCCCTCTCACTCTGGATGCAATCGGCTCGAAGCTCGGGGTGACTCGCGAGAGAGTTCGGCAGATCGAATCCAAAGCCCGCAGCGCGCTCCTATCCGAACTGGGAGACGATAGCGGAAGTCCGCTTGCCTCACTGGCCCAGGCTGCTCAACGCACGATTCACGATGTTCTACCTCTTTCGGCACTTCTCGAGGAGATGCCCTCGTTGAAGCACACCGTCGACACCGTCCAGCAACCAGCCTGGCGAGTTCTTGACCGCTTAGATGATTCGTATGAGATCGAGGACGGCTGGTGCGCTTCGCCGACCGTCGAGGCTGCCAGAACCGCAACTGCTACACAGATCGAAGAATTCGTTGACGGTTACGGTGTGGCCCTTGTGGCGTCGCTCGACTTCATCGACATCGAGCCAGAGGATCGCAAGCGTGCTATTACAGCCGAATGGCTCGAATACTGCGGCTACACGATCGATGGTGACCATCTCCTCACTCGAACACAGTCGGTACAGGACTATGCAGCGTCGATCTTGTCCGTGGTCGGCTCGCCTCTCTCCTCAGATGACATCATCGCTAGATTCGCCGTGGAACGTAACGTCCGATCCCTCCGCAATGCGCTGGCGAAGGACGACCGATTCACCCGAGTCGACCGCGATCGCTGGGCCCTCAGCGAATGGGGGCTGGATACGTACTCCGACATTCGCTCGCTGATCAGATCGGAGCTGACCAGCAACGGCGGCCGTATAGGTCTGGACACCCTGATCGAGAAGATCACCAGTAAGTATTCGGTTTCTCCCAGCAGTGTTACCGCCTACGCTTCATCCGCACCATTCGAGACGAACGATGGAGTGGTGCAGTTGGCAACAGGTCCTCGAGAGGTACGAAAGACACCTCAGCAAACCCGCCGAATGTTCCGTCGTCCAGACGGGTGGTCGATTCGAGTGAAAGTCACCAAGGACCATCTTCGCGGAAGTGGCTCGGTAGCCCCCACCGCAGTCGCCGGAATCTTGGACCTGCAACCGGGAGAGACCGTGCAGCTCGATTCGCCGCTCGGACCACAAATGGTGGCCTGGACAGGGATTCAGCCGAACTTCGGCACGATTCGTCGCTTCTTGGTCGACCGCGACATAGCCGCCGGAGACGAGGTTTTCCTGACAATCAACGACGACAAAACCTTCTCAGTCGAGGAAGCATCGGAACCAACTGGTGAACCACTCACGGACGCACTTGCACTTATCGGCGTGGCACCGCAGCCGACTCCTTCCGATAACTATAAAGCACTCTGTGCGGCCATATGCATCCCGGATTCTTCAGGCATCGCCTCACTCATCGGGGCCTATCGGGAGCGCGGTGACACCGATATTTCCGACCTCTTGATCGCTTCGCGTGATTCACTCGAGACCGCAGAAGCCGCCGTGTCTGCCCCAGAGGTCGAATCCGCCGACGTCGACGACATCTTGGACCTGCTGTGACGAACCCGACTGGTCGGGGTCTTCGATCCCTGAAGCTCGAGGACCGTTACCGAAGTGACCGCGAGGACGTCGTTTCTCGTTTTTACGTGCCGGCATTCAGCGCAGCGACGACCTACAGTCGTGCTGTCGGATACTTCACATCAACAAGCCTGGCCTTGTACGCACGCGGAATCGAGCAGTTCGTCGCGCGTGGCGGGTCGATGCGTCTGATCGCATCACCTCATCTCGATGAGGGTGACATCGCAGACATCTCGCACGGCTACTCTGTCCGGGAAGTAATCGCTCGCGCCACGATCCGCGAGCTCGAAGGGATCGAGAACGACCGTGTCCTGGATGGCCTGGGGCAAGTTGGTCGACTAATAGCCGATGGCCACCTCGACATCAAGCTCGCTTTCGTCGTTCGGGACAACCGAATCGGTATCTACCACGAGAAAATCGGAGTGTTCCGCGACGAGTATGGTGACCTGGTTGCATTCACCGGCAGCAGTAACGAAACCTTGGGTGGACTGGTAGCAAACTTCGAGTCCGTCGAGGTGTACCGCGGTTGGACTCAAAGCGATGGAGCTCGCGCCCTCCGTCTCGAATCCGACTTCGAGGAACTGTGGGCTGATCGGACCCCGATGCTCAGCGTCGAACCATTCCCCGATATTGCTCGGGAGCGCCTAATCGAGATCGGCCGTGAACGCCCGAACGCGGTCCTTACCGCCCGCGAGGACGCGCTCGAACATCGCCCGACGGTAGTGACCGAGCCAAGGCGATTGGCTCCTCCGGCCACTCTCGCTCCTCGAGAGTACCAACGATCGGCGGTCGAAAAGTGGTTGCGCAACCGAGGTCGCGGCTTCCTCGCTATGGCGACAGGCACTGGAAAGACAAAAACTGCACTCTTCGCTGCGACTGCTGTCGGAAACGTACTGCGCGAGCGAGAGCAACCGCTGATCTTGTTGATTCTCGCTCCTCTGCAGCATCTCGTAGATCAGTGGATCGCCGATGTCCAAGCTTTCGGTGTAACACCAATCCCTGTATATGAATCAAGTACCAGGTGGGTGCCACTCGTCGAAGATCAGATCGCTCAGGCTCGGCTCGGGCAGCGACCGATCGTTGCGCTCATCGCGACCAACGCATCATTCGCGGGATCAAAGTTCCAGGAGATTCTTAACCGGCTAACCCTTCCATTGATGGTGATCGCCGACGAAGCACACAACCTCGGCTCCCCGCAATACCGTGCCTCACTTCCCGCAAACGCTATTTTCCGCCTCGGCCTGTCTGCGACACCCGAGCGATGGCACGACGAAATCGGGACCCACGAACTGTTCGAATACTTCGGACCCATCGTGTTCGAGTTGGGTCTCGGTGAAGCCATCGAGATGGGCGCACTGTGCCGGTACACCTACCACCCGCGGTTGATTGAACTCAACGCCCAAGAAACTGAGCTGTATACCGACCTGACAACCAAGATCGCACGATGCATTGCTGCCGGCGAAAGTCCTGACGACGCAGACCCGAACTCACCGCTAGGCTTCCTCCTCCGTGAACGGGCAGGCGTCACTGGTCACGCCACCGGCAAGCTTGCGGCTCTACGACTTGACCTTGAAACTCACCGCAGCGATTGGTTTCAACTGATCTACTGCGCCGAGGGCACCCGCCCCACCCCGCAAGGCGAAGAACGCGGACCGAACCAATTGGCCGAAGTCATGCGACTGGCGGGAAAAGAGCTCGGAATATCCGCACACCAATACATCTCCCAAACATCGCGCTCCGACCGGAAAGTACTACTACGGCGTTTCGCTTCCGGAAACGACCTACAGGCGTTGGTAGCAATGCGCTGCCTGGACGAAGGGGTCGACATTCCGGATGCGCAGATCGGTTATCTCCTAGCCAGCAGTAGTAATCCACGTCAGTTCGTCCAACGTCGCGGCAGACTTCTTCGCCGCGCCGAAGGGAAGGATCGTGCTGAGATCTTCGACTACCTCGCGGTTCCCAAGTCTGGAGCGCCTATCGACTTCGACGTGGAGCGCACTCTCCTTATTCGGGAAATCGAGCGCGCAAACGAGTTCGGCAAGCTGTCCGAAAATTACGGCGAGACACTCGATACTTTGCGCCCACTCCGCGACAAGTATCATTTGATGGATCTCTAATATCTACTTGGAAGGAACGACCATGACTGAAGACACCCGCACCGAGAAATATGTAATCGGTGCCCTCTCGAATGAAGAGCGCGCTCTACTCAAACGGGTTCTGGAGATTGAGCGGTCCAAGTTGCATCTCAGCGCCTACGACGCAACCGAGGACATTCTCGACGCTGTGAAAGGAATCATTCCGTGAAGCTCGAGTCGATCACACTAGAGAACTTCCGACAGTTCGCAGGTCGCCAGAGCCTCAACTTGAATTCGGACAACACTCGCCCTGTGACCCTGATATTCGGCGCGAACGGATCCGGCAAGACAACCCTTCTGAATGCCTTCACATGGGCACTTTACGGCGGACTGTCAGATGATGTGGAGCAGCAGGACCGCCTCGCAACCGACTCGGTGTGGAGATCGACACCCCTCGGCGAGTCCGTTCCAGTGTCAGTCGAAGTCAAGTTCTCCCATGAAGATCGAAGTTATCGACTTCTTCGATCAGTCACATTGAGGAAAGAGTCCGACCACCAGCAACATGTAGTTCCTGCTGTTCAACTCTGGGTGACCACGCCTGACGGGGCATCCGAGGAAGTCAAAGCACCGCAGGAGATGATCCATACGATTCTACCGCGGGGCGTCAGCCGATTCTTCTTCTTCAACGGCGAGCGTATCGAGAATCTCGTCAAGAAGGATGCATATTCCGAGGTGCAGAAAGATATCAAGGTCCTTCTTGACCTAGAACAAGTCGAACGCGCCCTTTCCCATCTACCCAAGGTAGACCGAAAGCTTTCAGCCGATCTACGAAAAAACGGCGGTGAACGCGCAGGTCAGATACAGGAAGAGATCGATAAGCTCTGTGATCAACAGGAGCACGCAAGAAATCGACTGCTTGCCCTTGAAAGCGAAGTCGCCTCCCTGAATGGCGAAAGCGAGCGTGTACTGGAGCTGCTTCGAGAGAACGCGGACGCCGCTCCTATCCAAAAAAGACGCGACCAGGTAGAGAAAGAACTTGCCGAAGCCCGACGCGCGCTCGACTCGGCAAGAACCGAACGCGCTGCCCTTCTCGCCACTCGCGGATTCCTGGCATTTACCAACACGCTTGCGTCGGAAACCAAAGAGATGGCCGAAGACCTATATCGCCGTGGCGCACTTCCTGCTCCTCTCAAACGTGAATTCGTAGACAACCTTCTTGAAAAGAAGGTATGCATTTGCGGAGCAGAGCTCATCGAAGGCTCCGATCCTTGGAACCACGTACAGAACTGGCGCCATCAAGCTGGGCTACAAGCTGTCGAAACCGCGTGGCAGAAGCTCTCCGGAAATATTGATGAGCTCGAGGCGACTCGCGCATCCTTACGCAGCGACCTGGCCGGCATTACAAAACGCATCGGCGACGAGAACGATCGTGTGGAACGTCTGATTGCCGAAAAGTCTGAACTCGACGGCAAGCTACGCGACAGCAGACGAGAAGATGTACAAGCCCTCGAGAGCAAGCACATGGAGCTGCTGGACATGATCCGCTCGAAGGAACAGCAGATCGGGTCCGCAAAGAGCGAAATCGAGAGGCTGGTCAGCGACATCGAAGCCAAGACCCGAGAACGGTCGAAGGCCGAAGTCAAGGACGAACTCGCGCTCAAGGCCCGGGCCCGCCTCGAACTCGTACAGTCAGTGAAGAACGCGCTCACTGAGATCCTCGAGATTCGTGCGACCGAGATGCGCAACCGGCTCGACGCAGAACTCAAATCAGTGTTCGCAAGTATCACGCATCAGAGTCATGTGCCTACTTTGACCGAAAAGTTTGAGCTAACTCTTCACAAGACGGTCAATGGAGTCGAACTTCCCGTACCAAAGTCGACTGGCGAAAACCAGATTCTCAGCCTCAGCTTTGTGGCTGCCGTGTCGAAACTCGCCCGAGAGATTCGGTCCGAGCGTCGCGCTGAAGAGCAGACGAGCGTCGACGCCGGCACTTATCCGATCGTGATGGACGCAGCCTTTGGATCCCTTGACGAGGACTATCAAGAAGCGGTGGCGCGGGCGCTCGCCAAGATGGCACCCCAGCTCGTTGTCCTGGTGAGCAAGAGCCAGGGCATGGGCACGGTTATCACCGAACTGATGCCCTATGTCAGCAACTTGGGGGTCCTCGAGACATATACGACGGCTCAAGGAGACGTTGCCGATGACATTGAAATCAACGGTAGATCCTACCCATACATCCGTGCTTCCGAGACCGACCGCACCGAGTTGAAGGTGATCTTGTGACAGTGTTCGCCGACGTCCGAGTCCGCCGTCCCCAACAGCACGAGCGCCTCATGCTCGAGCTGCAACAGGACGCGAAGTTCCCCGCTTTTCGCGACATCCTCCTGTTCGCTGCGGCCGTCGGTTTCGCACAGGGACGACGAGCGCCATTCCATGACACTGCGGGTGACCCCATCCGATACGACACACTCGTAGGGCCCGCTTTTGCCGACACCCTCGTCAGTATGATCGCTGCGAACGAGGCAGGAGATGACCCCGAAATAATGGACGACACTCGCCTGCAGGAAAGAGTCAAGATATTTGAAGAATATGCGAATGGTGGGCTTGAGTATATTCAGGAGCTCATCAACACGAGAAAACAGCCAACAGCCACGGTTGTGCTCGACCTCGTTACGTCTGCATTGACCGACGAGAACCAAAACACCGAGATCGCAGTTGAGGATCTCCTTAGTGGCGTTACATGGTAAACAGTTTCCGTTGCCATTCAGCGCCCCAGATTGAACACCCCGGAAATCATGCCGAACTGACCATGAAATCATTGTTGATGAACAGAGGTGAGCCGATGCCATGTGCACCCAGTAGATGAACCGAATACCGAAGCAGCCGGCTGGTAGGGCTTTAGGTCGGGAAGGTGTGATGGCAGGTCGGCAGGTACCGATCCAATAGGCCAGTGCGCGTTGGAGTTCGCGCACAATGCCATAGAGGGTCAATCCTGCCCGATCGCTCTTGGGTCGGTCAGACTCAGGGATGTCAGGAGCAGGTGTGCGGCGATGACGACCCGAGTTGGCTCATGTTTTCGGGATGATCGACAGCTCACGTCTGTGACCTGCTGGTTTTCGTCGGGATCGGCCTGATTTCACGCACTAACTGTATGAGGTCATGACGTTGGTGACACCGGTCCGGAGTTTGCTCGCGGGCGGCCGGTTACCGACGGCAGTATGCGGACGATGATAGTTATAGTGCACATTCCACACCTGCAGGGCCTCGGCGCGTTGCCGTTCACTGGTCCAGACGCGGGCGTAGAGGAACTCCTCGGCCAGAATCCGGTTGTAGCGCTCCACCTTCCCGTTGTGACGAGGCGTGTACGGGGTGATCCGCTGATGCCGGCCACCGTGGAGCACTTTCGCGAAGTCCTTCGCCCGGTAGCAGGACCCGTTGTCGGTGACCACGCGGTGGATGTGCACGATGCCGTGGGCGGCGAAGAACACCCGTGCGCGGTGCATGAACCCGATTGCCGTGGCGGCCTTCTCGTCGGACAGCGCCTCGGTATAGGCAAGGCGGGAGAACCCGTCGACCGCCGAATGCAGGTAGACGTAGCCGGCGCGGGCACCGGCGACCTTGGCGCGCTCGACCTTCTTGGCCTGCTCGCTGCCCCGACCGTGGACACGCCAGCCACCGCCGTCGGGGATCCGGCCGACTTTCTTGATGTCGACGTGCACCATATGGCCGGGCCAGCGGGCGATGATCCGGCGTGGCTGGCGATTGTTCTCGCCGTTCGGGTCGAGGAACTTGCGCCGGTTCAGGCCGAGGTGAACGAGGTGTCGGCTGACGGTGCGCACCGAGATGGTGATGCCGTCGGCGCCCAGTTCGTGGGCGATGCGGGCCGCGGACCACTTGCGGGTCCGCCGCAGGGTCTCGATCCGCGCCACGGTCTCAGCCGGGGTCACGGTGGGCTGATGGTGCGGCACGCTGGGGCGGTCGAGCAGACCGAGTTCGCCGTGTTCGCGGTAGCGGGCCATCCATTTGCTGGCGCAGGACCGGGAGATCCCCATCTCGGCGGCGACATGGGACAGCGGACGGGTCTGGCACCGCTCCACGAGACGGCGGCGACCTTCGACGGACAGCGGGGCGTTACGGTGGAGCATGGACGGGTTCTTTCGGTTGAGCTGGGTGAGTTGGTGGTACTTCCCATCCTGCCGTCGGAAGGCCCGTCCGCCTTCGTCAGCCCCTGGTGGTGTCTACAACGTCATGACCCGCAACAACTAACGGCGTTGGTTCTAGGCTCGGCAAGTGGTGTTTGTCAGGAAGGTGCGCACCAAGTCCGGGGCCACGGCCGTGCAGATCGCCCGCTATGTGGGCGGTCGGCAGGAGATCGTCAAGCACATCGGTTCCGCGCATACCGACGTCGAACTCGGCATGCTGCTCGAGCGCGCCCGGGCCTGGCTCGAACCCGACCAGCAAGTCCTCGACCTCGGCGTCACCCGGCAGGTCCCGGTCGAAAAGCCCCTGGCCGGCGGGCAGAGCACCCTGTTCGAGCCCACACCCGGACCCGTGCAGGTGGATACGCCGGGACGGACGGAATCGACCGGGTCGGTGCTGCTGCGCCAGGTCTTGGTCGACGTCTACGACCAGCTTGGGTTCGGCATCCTCGGCGACACGGTGTTCCGGGACCTGGTGATCGCCCGGATCGTCGAACCCGGCTCGAAACTCGACGCCGGCCGGGTCCTACAGGACCTCGGGACGGATCCACCGAGCTACGCGACGATCAAACGCCACCTGAAGCAGATCGTCGACCGTGAGTATCGAGGCAAGATCGCCGAGCAATGCTTCGCCCATGCCGCCGAATCCGGCTCTTCGCACTTGGTAGGGGCGGGTGTCGATCGACGCCGTTGCCGTGTCGGTGATTGAAAAAGGGCCCGCGCCCTTGTGAGCTGGGTGTTCTTCAGGCATCCAGGACAGCAAGGAACGCGGGCATGCACCACGGTAGTTCATTGCTGCTCGATCTCGACGGCGTCATCGTCGAATCGGTGCAGCGCACGGTCGAGGGCAGCCGGATCGTGCAGATCGCGACGGCCCCACAGTGGGTCGGGGTGTGCCCGCAGTGCGGGCAGAAGTCCACGCGTTCGAAGGGCTGGGTCACCACCAGACCGCGGGACGTGCAGGTCGGACCCGACCGTCCACTGCTGGTGTGGCGGAAACGGAAATGGTTGTGCACCAATACCTCCTGTGACCGTAAGGTGTTCACCGAGTCGACGCCGGGGGTGCCGTCCCGGGCACGGGTCACGCCACGAGCGAAGGCGCTGCTGGTCGAGGCGGTCCTCGACGGGGACCGGTCGGTCGCCGCGGTCGCGGGCGACTACGGGTGCGCCTGGCACACCGTCCACGGCCACCTCGTCGTGGTCGCCGACGCCGCCCTTGGCGACGAACCCGAACCGGTGGTCGTCCTCGGGATCGATGAGACCCGACGCGGGAAGGCGAAATGGGAAACTTGCCCCGAGACCGGGGAACGGAGATGGGTGGACCGGTGGGACACCGGACTGGTCGACCTGACCGGCGATCAAGGGTTGCTGGCGCAGGTCAACGGACGCACCTCCGCCGTGGTGATCGACTGGTTCGACGCCCGCGACGAGACGTGGAAGGCACAGATCACCCATGTCGCGATCGACATGTCGACGGTGTACGCAAAGGCGGTGCGCGAGGCACTGCCGCACGCACAACTGGTGGTGGACCGGTTCCACCTGGTCAAGAAGGCCAACGAGATGGTCGATACCGTCCGGCGCAGGGTCACCCAGGCCGAGCGGGGTCGGCGCGGCCGCAAGAGCGATGTCGAATGGATCAATCGACGACGGTTGTTGAGGGCCTCCGAACGCCTGACCAACGAACAACGATCGGCCCTGTTCGAGAAGCTGACCTCCGCCGACCCGCACGGGGACATCGCCGCCGCATGGATCGTCAAAGAACTACTGCGCGATGTGTTGCGCTGCACCGACCGTGGTGGCCTTCGCCATGAAATCCGGGACAGACTGTACCGGTTCTACACGTTCTGCGCGGCATGCCGGGTCCCGGAGATCGGCAAGCTGGCGACGACCATCTCGGCGTGGCAGGAACCGATGATCCTGGCGATCACCACCGGCCTGTCGAATGCGCGCAGTGAAGGCTACAACCGGATCGTCAAGCACGTCGGCCGCATCGCGTTCGGATTCCGTACCCCGGAGAACCAACGCCGCCGGGTACGCTGGGCCTGCACTCGACGGTCACGTCGGGTCGCACCCAGCCGGCACCAGTACCACTGCTAACTGCGAAGAGCCCCGAATCCGGCGGTCTGAGCCTGTTGTTGTACGACGTGACGACCTTGTACTTCGAGGCCGAAAAGGAAGATTGATGAGGCTCAGCGAATGTGCTCGCTTGTGCTCCCGAGTTGGCTCATTTCGTTAGTGCGTGATTTCGGTACCTGAAATCCGATCGAGCAGCACCTGCATATCGGCCTCGACCTGCGGCGGGAACGTGTGTCGGGTGCCGTTGATCGCGATGGTCGCCGACCGCAGCGGCCGCAACAGCTTGACGACCTTGCCGATCGCGAGATCGCTGCGTTCCTGCACCACCCGGGAGACCGCCAATGCCGCGAACACCACCGTCAGGTGCGCCTCGATCGCATCGCGGGTGCGGTGGAAGATCGGCCGGGCCCGCAGATCGGTCTTCGACATCCGGAACGACTGCTCGACATGCCACAACTCGTGATATTTACCGATGATTTCGCTCGGATCCATCAGGGAGACAGGAAGGTTGGTGACATAGCCTTTCAGGCCGACGAGCATCCTGGCGCGTTCGAGCGAGGCAGTGTCCAGCCGCCGGCCTTTCGCAGTCGTCTTCACGAATCGCGTCGACTTCGGTGCGGTGTCCCCGTCGACCACGGCCCGGGCGCGGGCTTCTTGTGCGTTGAGTGTTTTCTCGTCCCGGGCGGCGCGGCTGCGGGAGTACTGCCAGATCGCCCGCCACGCATTCGGATGGTCCGTCTCGTTCCAGACGGGCTCGGCTCGTCGCCGGCGGTTGTTGACCACGGAGCGGCCGTGCCGTGGCGTGATCGTGTCGATGATCTGCCCATCGGTGAAAACATTGCCGTTCCAATGAAAGTGGGAGGCGAGATCACCAGGCGCTTTCGTGGCGCGGGAGCCGACGATGAACTTCAGCCCCGCCTCGTCCAGCGCTGCGAGATTGGACGCGGACAGCATTCCGGCGTCCGCGGCGACGACCATCTCGACCCCGTCGAGGTCATGGCGGGCCTGGAACTGCCGCACGATCGGGACGATGGTGCGGGTTTCGGCGGAGTTGCCTTCGTAGCAGCCGATCTCGAGCGGGAAACCGGTGCGGTCCACCAGCAGCCCGACGACGATCTGCGGGTCGACCCGGCGTTCCTTCGAGTACCCGACTTTGCGCAGGTCATCTTCCTTTTCGGCCTCGAAGTACAAGGTCGTCACGTCGTACAACAACAGGCTCAGACCGCCGGATTCGGCGGCATGGGCGAAGCATTGCTCGGCGATCTTGCCTCGATACTCACGGTCGACGATCTGCTTCAGGTGGCGTTTGATCGTCGCGTAGCTCGGTGGATCCGTCCCGAGGTCCTGTAGGACCCGGCCGGCGTCGAGTTTCGAGCCGGGTTCGACGATCCGGGCGATCACCAGGTCCCGGAACACCGTGTCGCCGAGGATGCCGAACCCAAGCTGGTCGTAGACGTCGACCAAGACCTGGCGCAGCAGCACCGACCCGGTCGATTCCGTCCGTCCCGGCGTATCCACCTGCACGGGTCCGGGTGTGGGCTCGAACAGGGTGCTCTGCCCGCCGGCCAGGGGCTTTTCGACCGGGACCTGCCGGGTGACGCCGAGGTCGAGGACTTGCTGGTCGGGTTCGAGCCAGGCCCGGGCGCGCTCGAGCAGCATGCCGAGTTCGACGTCGGTATGCGCGGAACCGATGTGCTTGACGATCTCCTGCCGACCGCCCACATAGCGGGCGATCTGCACGGCCGTGGCCCCGGACTTGGTGCGCACCTTCCTGACAAACACCACTTGCCGAGCCTAGAACCAGCGCCGTTAGTGCGTGAAATCAGGCCGATCCCGACGAAAACCAGCAGGTCACAGACGTGAGCTGTCGATCATCCCGAAAACATGAGCCAACTCGGGTTGTACGACGTGACGACCTTGTACTTCGAGGCCGAAAAGGAAGATTGATGAGGCTCAGCGAATGTGCTCGCTTGTGCTCAACGAAAGTGCCCACTCGCGGGCGGTTTCACTGTAGCGGTTGCCGTGTTCCGGTGGTGGCCCGACGGAGCTTCTCGGCTCGGGCGTGGTGATCGCGCAGGCGGTAGGAATCACCGTCGAGGTTGAGCACGACCGATCGGTGCAGAAGTCGATCGAGCATCGCAGCGGCGACGGTCGTATCGCCGAGGACCTCACCCCACTCCCCGACACCGCGGTTGGTGGTGATGATGATCGAAGTCTTCAGATAGCGTTGCGCAACAACCTGGAACAAGGCGGATGCGGCCTCGCCCGGTAACGGAAGATAACCGAGCTCGTCGATCACCAACAGCGTCGGCCCAGCGTAGAACCGCATCGTTGTCGCCCATCGGCCTTCGATCGCGGCGCGGTGACAGCGGGCCGCCAGATCGGCGGCGGTGGTGAAATAGGTGCGATAGCCGGCATGCGCGGCCGCCCGCGCCAAACCCACCGACAGGTGGGTCTTTCCGACCCCCGGGGGCCCGATGAGCAGGACGTTCGTCGCGGTTTCGAGGAATCGGCAGGTGCCCAGTTCGGTGATCAGTGCCCGATCGAGTCCGGGGGCGGCGTCGTAGTCGAAGTCGTCGAGTGAGGCCGGGGTGGGCAGGCACGCGAACCGCAACCGTCCGGCCAATCTCCGCGCTTCGGTGGCGTCGACCTCGATCGACAGTAGCTGTTCGAGGGCTGCGGTCATCGACAGTCCGTCTTTCTGGGCCCGGTCGAGCACCGACGGCAGCGCTTCGGCGGCGTCGTGCAACTTGAGGGTGGCCAGGTGCCCACGCAGACGCTGATAGAGACTCGTCGAGGTGGTGGTGTCGGGGGTGATGGTCATGCGAGGGTGTTCCTTCCGCGGGCAGCGCGCTCGTAGGCGGCCAGGTCGACCACCGTCGACCGCGGTGTCGTCGACGGTGAGTGATGGTCCGTGGTGTTGGTGCGCAGTGCTTCTGCTGCAGCACGTGCGTCCGCACCGGGTGGGATGCGTTCCTTGCGGCGGTGCGGCCGGCCTCCGGCCGCGGCCCCGGCCATCGCGGCCTGCTCGAGGGCGTGGACGTGGCCGTGATCGCGCACGATGACCCCGGCCCCGTCCGGAGCGAGCCGGTGCCGGGCGACGGTGATCTGCGAGGCGGTGACGATGTCGATCACCTCGTCGCCGAGCCGCCGGGTGACCTGCACCTGTGCCGCGGCCAGTTCCGGGGGCACCGAGTAGCGGTTGCCGCGGTAGGCCACCAATGCTTGCCGGGAGACGGTCCGCGGTTCGCTGATGACCACCGGATACGGATCGGCTGGCATCGGCGTCAGGGGTTCGCGGGCGGCGACGGTCAGCACCGAAGCCTTGCCGTCGGCGGTGGCGCGCATCCGGGCATCGGCGCGCAGGGTGCAGAACTTGTCCACGCTCGCCTGCGCCTGCTCGACGGTCAACTCATCGGCCACGGACCGCCACCATCTCTGTGCTGCAGTGTGATTGGCCTTCTCGACAACGCCTTTGCGGTTCCCGGCTCGCGGTGGGCAGATCGCCGGCACGACACCGTAGTACTTGGCGACACCGGCGAAGGAGGCGGTGACTTTCCCGCTGTCCGGGTGACAGACCGTGGCCATCCGATCGAACCGCCAGGTGCGGGTCAGGCCGCCGAGTTCGCGGCAGATCCGGTCGAGGCCGTCGATCAGATGCGGCTGGGTCATCGCCGGGGCGAGCACCCCACGCCACCGGCCGGAATGCGCGAGCGAACCGACCAGCAGGTAGGCGGTCTTGCCCCACCCCCACGATTCGGGTGGGTTCGGTAGTTCGACCCAGTCCCATTGGGTTTCCTCACCGGGTGGATGTTCGATGACCGCGTTGGGACGGTCGGTTGCGCACGCGCAGGCCTGGCAGACGGGCCGGAGTTTTCGTTGCCGGATCTGGCGGGTCAGCGTCTGATACGAGGCGGTGTAGCCGAGGTCCTCGAGTTCGTCGCACAAGGTCCTCGCCCACAGGTGCGGATCCTCGGTCAGACGGGCCGCGACGTAGTCGATGAACGGCTCGAATGGGTCTTCACCAGTGGGTTTGCGGACTCCGGGGGTGGTAGTGCCGTTCAGATAGTTGCGGATCGTGCGCCGGTTTCGGCCGGTGTGCCGGGCGATCGCCGAGATCGTCCAGCCTCGTTTGTGCAGTGCGTGGATCTCCACGTCTTCCTCCCATGTCAACATGAGAAAGCGGGTCTCCTTCGGGGTGCTGGTGCGTGGTCAGAGACCACCAGCATCGAAGGAGACCCGCCCTCATCGGCGGAGCCACACGGGTGAGCACTTTCGGTGAGCGGGACTGAGCAGGATCAATGAGCGCCATCAAGATGACCTGCGCAAAGTCGGGTACTCGAAGGAACGCCGGGTCGACCCGCAGATCGTCGTCGGGCTGCTGGTGGACCGCACCGGTTTCCCGCTCGAGATCGGCTGCTACGAAGGCAACTCCGCCGAAACCCGCACCATCGTCCCGATCGTGCGGCAGTTCCAGGCCCGCCATGACCTCGACGGGGTCGAGATGGTCGTCGCCGCGGACGCCGGAATGCTGTCCGCGTCCAATCTCGCAGCGCTGGACGAGGCGGGGCTGAAGTTCATCGTCGGCTCCCGCGCCACGAAAGCGCCTGGTGATCTCGCCTCCCACTTTCATTGGAACGGCAATGTTTTCACCGATGGGCAGATCATCGACACGATCACGCCACGGCACGGCCGCTCCGTGGTCAACAACCGCCGGCGACGAGCCGAGCCCGTCTGGAACGAGACGGACCATCCGAATGCGTGGCGGGCGATCTGGCAGTACTCCCGCAGCCGCGCCGCCCGGGACGAGAAAACACTCAACGCACAAGAAGCCCGCGCCCGGGCCGTGGTCGACGGGGACACCGCACCGAAGTCGACGCGATTCGTGAAGACGACTGCGAAAGGCCGGCGGCTGGACACTGCCTCGCTCGAACGCGCCAGGATGCTCGTCGGCCTGAAAGGCTATGTCACCAACCTTCCTGTCTCCCTGATGGATCCGAGCGAAATCATCGGTAAATATCACGAGTTGTGGCATGTCGAGCAGTCGTTCCGGATGTCGAAGACCGATCTGCGGGCCCGGCCGATCTTCCACCGCACCCGCGATGCGATCGAGGCGCACCTGACGGTGGTGTTCGCGGCATTGGCGGTCTCCCGGGTGGTGCAGGAACGCAGCGATCTCGCGATCGGCAAGGTCGTCAAGCTGTTGCGGCCGCTGCGGTCGGCGACCATCGCGATCAACGGCACCCGACACACGTTCCCGCCGCAGGTCGAGGCCGATATGCAGGTGCTGCTCGATCGGATTTCAGGTACCGAAATCACGCACTAACGAAATGAGCCAACTCGGGTGTGATGGCAGGTCGGCAGGTACCGATCCAATAGGCCAGTGCGCGTTGGAGTTCGCGCACAATGCCATAGAGGGTCAATCCTGCCCGATCGCTCTTGGGTCGGTCAGACTCAGGGATGTCAGGAGCAGGTGTGCGGCGATGACGAGGGTGACGTGGTGGTACCAGCCGAGCCAGGAACGGCCTTCGAAGTGGTCGAGTTCGAGACCGGTTTTCGGTTCCCGGTAGTCATGCTCGATGCGCCAGCGGATCTTGGCCAGCCGTACCAACTCCGGCAGGGGTGTGTCCTCGGGCAGGTGGACAGCCAGAAGTCGGTGGGGGCGGCCGCTCCGACCAGCCATTCGGTGAGCAGCCACGCCTGCGGCAGGACACCACCGTCCTCATCGCGGGGCATCGTGCGGTTGGCCGGGCGGATCCGCAGCGCCACGAAGTGTGAGCGCATCGCCGCGGCCGGATTGGCCAGCCCAGTCTTGGTGCCGTGGCGCCAGGTGACCTCAGACAGCGCTTCGACGCCGGCCGCCAGGACGAGGTCTGTGCAGGTCGGCACCGCCGGGTAGCGTCAGGTCGGCGGCCGGCCACGGCCCGAATATTCCGCAGTGGCCGGAACCGCATCACCCGGATGCGCGAGGGTCGCGCCTTTGACGGCCACGACGTAGGACAAGTCACGATCGGTCAGACCTTGGCGGAAGGTGGCCGAGTCGCTGTAACCGGCGTCGGCGACGATCACCGCTGGGGTCCGGCCCACGAGATCAGCTCGTCGAGCATCTCGAGAGCCATAACCACCTTGGAGCGATACCGCTCCTCGGTCGGAGTCGCGTTGCGTCGCCGGCGAGCGGTGATCACCGCGGCCGTCTCCGGATCGTCGCAACGCTGATCGTCCCAGCTCTCGGGCAGATACAGCCGCCAATCCAGCGGTGCGGACGCGGAATCGGGGGGGGCGGCGTGCACGCTGACCCGCGAGGTCCCGCAACGAGAAGTAGCGAACCTTACAAAGTCCTACTAGCCTCGGGCATTCATGCCGATTGAGCGGAAACCCGTGTCAATCACGAAGAATGATGCTCTGAGCTGGGATAATTCGACTTGCGAAGGTTGAATCAGTCCCAGTTCGAGGAGCACCATTCCGGTGAGCAAGTCTACGTCCCCCTATCCCCACCTGTCCGCATCAGCCACCGGAACCGGCCTCGTGTCGCATGCCGGAGCCGTCCTGCTGCTGCGCACCGCGGAGAAAACCGGACTTGCCACGGCATTGACGACCGAACTCGCACCGTATCGAAAGCCGTTGACCCGACACGATCCCGGCAAGATCGTCCTCGACCTCGCGGTATCCCTCGCACTCGGTGGGGACTGCCTCGCCGACATCGCACAACTGCGCGCTCACCCCGAACTGTTCGGTGCGGTGGCCTCCGACCCGACCGTCTCCCGCCTGATCAGCAGGTTGGCCGCCGACACCGACACCGCACTGGCCGCGATCGACCGGACCGCGCCACCGCCCGCTCCCACGCCTGGGCCGCTGCCGGCACATCGGCTCCCGACCATGCCATCGACGAAGCGCATCCGCTGGTCCTCGACATCGATGCCACCCTGGTCACCGCGCATTCCGAGAAGGAACAGGCCGCCCCGACGTTCAAGCGAGGGTTCGGTTTCCATCCGTTGTGCGCGTTCGTCGACCACGGCACCGGCGGTACCGGTGAACCCGTCGCGATGCTGCTGCGGCCGGGTAACTCGGGATCGAACACCGCCTCCGATCACATCACCGTGGTGCAGGACGCACTCGCACAGTTGCCGCTCGACCCGGCATACCGGGTCGGGAAGAAGGTACTGGTCCGTATCGACGGCGCCGGCGGTACCCACCACCTGATCGAGTACCTCACCAAGCGTCGCCTATCGTACTCGATCGGATTCGGGTTGACCGACGCCCACGCCGACGCGATCGATCTGGTTCCGGAACAGGCATGGACCCCGGCTACGACGCCGACGGGCAGGTCCGCGACGGTGCCTGGATCACCGAGATCACCGACCTACTCGACCTGTCCACCTGGCCGAAAGGCATGCGGGTGATCGTCCGGAAGGAGCGCCCACACCCCGGTGCGCAGTTGCGGTTCACCGACCGCGACGGCCTACGCCTGACCGCGTTCGTGACGAACACCCGCCGCGGTCAGCTGCCAGATCTGGAGTTGCGGCATCGGCGACGGGCTCGGTGCGAGGACCGGATCCGGGCAGCGAAAGCCACCGGCTTGCAGAATCTTCCGTTGCACGGTTTCGACCAGAACCGCATCTGGTTGGCGCTCGTGCAACTGGCATGCGAGCTGCTCGCGTGGATGCAGATGCTCGCCTTGACCGAGGTTCCAGCGCGGCGGTGGGAACCGAAACGGCTGCGGCTGCGGTTGCTGTCGATCGCCGGGAAGATCGCCCGGCATGCCCGCCGTGTTCGTCTGCGACTGGCTGCGACAGCTCCGGATGTCGATCTTCTCGTGGCCAGCCTGAACCGGCTCGCAGCGCTACCTGCGCCTGCGTGACCTGCATGTACCAGTTTCATCGAGACGAAAGGACACGATTTCCGGGGCCGTGGACCCCGACGCCACCCGACCGTGTCGGGCAGTCGACCGTGGATGCACGCCGGATCCACGGTTTCCACACCCAATCCGAGACCGCTCAGGCCGGCACGCGGTCCGCGCGAAAGATTGAGGCTAGACCGCTGTACAATAGTTTTCCTGCATATTCATGATTCCCCACCAACGGAGGGTCTGGAATCATGAATATGCACGTGTCGCTTATGGATGGACACCATCGTTACCAACAGTTGCAAGCGGCATTCCGGGCGGAAACCTTCAATGGGTGTGAATGGGCGCAATGCTCACTTAAATCCATACCGGACAAAATCAATTCAACCGACTCAGTAACACTCAAGCCCCACCACCGTCAGTCCAGAGTTCTTCGGATGATCTTCGCGACAACACCCTAGATACAATATCCGGGCACGTCCAATATATCAGTGACATCGAATCAATTTCGGAGCCAATGCGAGTTCGCATCCGCCCCTGTTCGATCATATGAATTCAAGTCACACACATGTATGTGCGAAACAGCTCTAGATGCATCCAATCTGCAGGAAATTAACGATTTTGAAATTGATCTTAACCTGACAATAAGGGGCGGCGAATTTTCAGATTCGCTGTAGTCGACGATTGAATTTCCTACCGGATGGGGCGGCTCACATGTCTGGCGTGCACGCGCTCCAGACGGTGCCCACGTATACGGCAACCGCATTCCCGCAGGGTACGCTCCCACCCTTTCAGAGATCCGATTTGTTCCGGATGTGCATACAATCCAGCACGCACTTCAGCCGCCGTAAGTCGCTCATACAAATCTCTTCTTCGGTCTTCACGCCCGATGAACTCCTCCTTTCGGTGCAGCAGCGGAGGATTAACCGACTTGGAATAATCCCGCCAATCTACCGTCAGTTTACGCAGATTTACCGTAACCGCAGAATCTAGAACCGGGTGTGCATCTCGATCGAATCCTGGGTAGGTCAAATACGAAATTTGAGGCTCAGTTACCGAAAACTTGATCATATTAGCCCGCTCAACCGTTCCGGCCAGAACCCGCGCACATCCTTCGTAGACTTGCATGATCGGTGAGAGTTCAGCCAGTGCTGATCGGTGAACATACAACGCAGAGGGAGTTTGCTTCCCTATCTTGGAGCTTCGCGCAGACATCAATACCATCATCTTGTTTCCTACCGCAGCCAGGAGTCGGTCGCCTTGGTTCGTAAGCTCCCGATAGGTACCAAAATGCGCCTTTATGTCCCGCTGAAGAGTCGGTCCAAGCTGAGAGAATCTCGGCTTTCCGCTGAATCGTGACATTGCTGCGTATACAAGGAGTTCGGACCGACGTTGGGTCCGCACCTCTTCCCAGTGGGAATCATCCGTTACTCGGTAAATCAGGTTAACCGCGCGGCCGAGGGTCCCACTTGCATCCAAGGCGGATGCTTCGGCTTCAGCGCTCAACTCACCCTGTTTGGGGGGCCTGGCGTGCGCCGTGAGGAAGTCGAACAATTGTGCAAGTTTCTCGCGGTTCTGCTCGTACACCTCGTGAGGATCGACAGTGATGCGCGGCCGGTACCGGTATACCCGGTTCGCAAGGAAGTCCTGCTGGCCGGCCTCGTCCCGGAAAACATAGAACACACCCGGTGCCGCGGCTATCGGTTTCGTTCCGAGTACCGACTCGATCCAGCCCGCAAGTTCCAACTGGTCGTAGAACTTTTGAAATGTCCCCAGACGGGTAACAATCCCGTCCCCTACGCGGCGCCCCGCTAGCTCACGCGCCTCCCAGGTCAAACGAGCCGAAACTACGAGTACATTTCGAGTCAGATCCCAGGCAGACTCAAGAACGTGAACTCTTTCGACTGGATCCTCGATCACGTTCACCACATATCCGAGGTTGACCACGTTCGAAGGGATCTTCTCAGCGTCCGGCCGATGCGCCGGGTCCCACCCCAACGCCTCGAACCCAAGCGCCTCCAGTTGGCGGATGTCGCCGCCTCGGCCGCATCCATAGTCGAAGACCGTTACTCCTCGTGCGATGAGACCGTCCGCGAGTGCAAGCCCCATCGGTCGTGACAAGGCCGACCGGACCATGGCTGTCTTGTGACGGGCTATAGGTCCGATCGTTGTCATATGTCACTCCACGAGTGCCAGCTCCACGAGCCCTTCGATATCGGAGGAGCGTGTGTCCCCGATCAAGTATCCGATACCTCGATGGAGATGGAGGCGGAACTGAGTCGCCAATGTGTCATCATCCAGGCCGAGGCCATCCTTATGGCATCTGACCCTCAACGCTGCCCATAAGACATCGCCGTGGGTGCCGGCGAACACTTTCCAGGTCATCTCGACGTTGCTGTCGGTCACGATCTTGGCCGCGGGTGGTACCGACGGTTCGGCCAGCGAACGACAGAGCGCCCAGCGACAGAGGATGTTCCACTGGCCGATACCGGTACGCCTTCTCAAGGTCATCAGGTGATCGCGTGCCGTCTTCGATAGGCGGACATGCTCGACAGTCACTGTGTTACTCCCAGAAGTATCCGGATCGAACCGAGGTGGACGCACTTTCATAGTCGTAGTCGAGACAGTACGACCGTCCGACATGCTTCTTGATTCGCCGGAACGCCTGCTCGTCGATCTCCGTATCGGTCGAAAGCAGAACAACCTGGTGGCTTGCGAAGGGAAAATAGCGTTCGATGAGGTGCTCGCGATGCTCTCCGTCGAGCCGGCCCAGGGGCGTGTCGACAACAACCGGGAGCGGTTGTCCGGAAGCTCGGGCAAGGCCCCAGAGAAGAGACACTGCCAGCAGCTGCCGTTCACCGGCAGACAGTTGATTCGCAGAGAGCTGCTTGCCCCCCGGCCCAGTGAGTTCGACTGTGTATGTCTCAGGGTCGATCTGAATGGCCGTTACCAAGTTGCTCTTACGAAGTAACCGGTGGAGCGCTTCGAGAACATATTCGCCGATTCGCCCGAGGTAGCGCTTCTTTGCAGCTACCTGCAACGCTTCCAGGGTATTGCGGACCTTGTCCACATGCTCAACGATCCGAGTGTCGTCCTCGAGTGCCATGTTGGCCTGGGCATACTTCTCGATACTGCGCTCATAGTCAGCGTCGGCTTTCGAACGTTCGGTCCGCCGAGCTGCAAGATCCTCGTCCAGGGTCATCACTCGGGATTGAGCACGTATGTAGCGGTCGGAGGCCTCGTCCAGTTGTCGACGGACCTCTTCCAGCGACTCCGGGTCAGGCATGGCCACCAGTACGCGCTCGATCTGGTCGAGTTCTTCACGGACCCGATGTCGACGCTCCACCAGCTCTGCGAGTCTGCGGCGACTGGAAGGAAGCGCCGTCTCCCGTAGAACTCGAATCGAGTCCGGTCGTCCAAGTCCGGTGACGTCTTCGACGTCGTCATCCCTGCTTCGCTCTGCGCGATCTCGTTCAAGGAAGTCCGAGATCGCGGTCACCAAGTTGTCTCCCGCTCCACTTTCACGAAGCGCGTTGAGAATCGAGTCGTCACGGGTGGCAAGCACGCCGGCCACGGCACGACGGTTCCAAGAGGTCGACTCGTCAGCTGCACGGGATTCGACTTCCTGGAGGAGGTCGGTCACGAGAAGCAAAGGAGCAACATCGGCTGCCTCAGCCCGCAGGTCGTCATCGACCTGATCCAAGGCTTGTCGGAGCTTCTCGGCAGCCTTTTCGGTCTCTGTCCGTGTCTCGGCGATCTCCCCACCTCGCGCCTGGTAACTCGACCTGGCTTCGGAGCGCGCCTTGTCAGCCCGTTCGAGCTCGACACGCGCCTCGGCCAGAGCCTGGACGACTCCCTCTTCGAGTTGGCGCGCACGCGTGACGAGCTCCCGCTTTGCCTCGACTTCGGACTTCAGGGATTCAGGAACCTGGTTCGCACGGTGCCGTCTGCGTAGGACCGACAGGTCCGTGGCGAGCCGATCGACAAGATCGAGTCCGAGAAGCGAAGAAAGTGCCGACGCCAGAACCTCGCGGGACTTCTCCAGGTCTGCGAGCGCCTCGATCTGTTCTCCATCGAAGAAGAACAAGCCTGCAATTCCCCGGGGCAGAAACGTCTCGACGTGCTCACTCCATGTGGATGTGAGGGCACGGTCGAGGCGACCGTCGACTTCTACATCGAGGCTCTCGCGGCCCGGAGCCTTCGCCCCACCCCACCGTCGGCTGATCCGATAGACGTGCTCCTTACCCTGCTGGAAGGCCCGGAACTCCAATTCAACCGCTGAAATCGACTTTTCCGGGGCTCCGCGATGGGTCAATCCGATCAGATAGTTTTCGTATCCACCCGCCCGGCGTCCATTCGGCTGAGCCAGCGCACCGTACAGCGCGAGATGGATCGCTTCCAGCACGGTGGTCTTGCCGGCACCGTTCAGGCCACCGACAAGTACAACGGGCTTCGTCTTCGATTTCGGGGTCAGCGTGATCGTGTGGCGACCGGAGAACGTACCTACGTTCTGAAGGACCAATTCGTCGAGGATCATCGCTCGACACCTGCGCGGACGGGCTGCACGTAACCGTCAGCGATATCGAGTTCGTCCAGACCATCGGCAGCACGCAGTCGGTCCACTGCGCCTGCTCGATCTGTAGCGCGCTGCAGAGCGTCCCCCTCATTCTCGTAGAAGCCTTTACGCAACGCCTTCGTCAGCGAATCGAACAGTCCTGCACGGCGTGCTTGGGAGCGGTGACGTTGCTCGACATCGAGCAGCTCTCGGACGAGCTCGAAGTGGACCCGATCGTCGCCGACCACTTCCCGAAGGATCTCCACGGTATCCGGGCCGAGCGGTAGGTGCTCGTCCAGCGGGCGCCCCGGATACTCCGAGCCTGTTGCTTCCTTGTAGATGGTGGGAAGGCTGTCCTCGAACTCGTGCTTGTCCACCACCCAAATGCGGCGGATCTCTTCGAGCTCATCCAAGGTGATGAGCTCAAGATCCTGAACGTATGCGGGTCCGTTCTCCCGAATCCACGTCTGCGCTTCGAGCAGCTTGCGCACCCACCGCTCGCGGGACTCCTGAGTGTACGGGCCGGGGATGTTTCGGCCGTTGAACAGCTGCACCGATCCGTTCATCCGGCGGAAGTCACGCAGGTGACGATCGTCCTGCACATCGAGTTCATCGCGAAGTTCGAGGAGCGGCAACATCCATTCCTTCTCCTCGTCGTTCTGGATCATCGCCGACATCGACTTGTCCTTCTCGACAAGCGTGCACGTCCAGCACCCGAATCGACTGTCACCGCAGCTGGGCGTGGACGAGTCGACAACGAGAGGGCACTCTCCATCGGACGATGCCCCCTGGTACATCGTGAGGAGTTCCTTGTTCGAGTAACCCCAGGGATTCTTGGTCTGCATGAGGAAAGTCCAGACATCGTCGTTGGACCAATCCTCGACCGGCGAGTACACGAGGCAATTGGGAAGGGAGCCGTTCGGGCTCAGCATGTCCCTCACACGCTTGCTCTCCAGCTCGGTCATCCGATGTGACCGTCCCGAGCTCTCTGCCTTTCGCGTACCGAGAACGAGAATCGCCTCGCCGTGAGACTTCACCATGTTGATGATGAAGTTGTTGGAAGGCTTGATCTTCAAACGCTCAGTACACCATCGAAACTTAGGTCGGGGCGCGGGATATCCCCGACCCGCAAGATTCACCCAGAACGTATCCGACACTGCCGGCGTGAGCCGATGGGGCTCGATGGGGAGTCCCTGTTCTCGGGCAGCGTCGGCCATTGTGTTCAGCGAATGAGTGACCCATGCAGCGACCACCGGGTTCTCGACGAGCGTGTCTGTGCTGATCACGTGGACAGGCTTGGTGCGCTTCTCCGGCTCAAGCTGTGCAAGCGACATCCACACCAGTTGCAGAACCGCAGTGGAGTCCTTGCCCCCCGAGTAGCCGACCACCCATGGGATCGCATCCTCGAGATAGAGCTTCTGCGTCTGCTCGACCAGAGACTCGATGGTTCCGGACAATCCGAGTTCATCGAACGCCGACCGCGGGCGGATCGGCAGGTTGCGGGTCATCGTGAGTCACCTCGTCGAAAGTTGTCTTCGGCCTTTTTCTCGTCCTCCGGCAGCGGAAGGTTCAAGCGATTCCTGAGAAGTGCAGTTGTCAACAAAACATTTCCTGTGCTCTTGGAGACACGCCCCCCGGATAGAGCTCGGCCTTCCCAGAGCTCCGAGTTCGATCTGTGCCAGTCGATTTCACGTAATGGGCGGAGAGCCCGATCCCAGGACCGTTTGTCCCTGCTTCGTTCGAGAAGAGCGTTTCCCACCTTGCCCAACGCATGAAGAACGATCCCGTGGCTGTGAATGAAATCTCGACGAATCTCCCCCGCCGTGACTTCTCGGGCGCGTACCTGCCCCCATTCCGGAAATTGCTTCGCCACCACAGCCCAGTAATTGCCAACGAGCTCGGCCCGCTTCTCGAGGGAATCTTCTTCGACCCCGTCCAGAAGCGCCTTGTTCGCGTTGTACATCGCCGACAGCGTGAACAGTTTGCGAGATCGGGCCGCAAGATTACTCGTCTCGGTCTCGGTGAGATCTCGATAGAAATCCGAACTGAACACCGCCATCCGAGTGACCGCCGACAAGTCGTCACGGTGATCGTAGAGAACACTGATGGACCGCGCCGGGCGAACCGCGTACCGATTGAGGTCGGCGAACATCTGCTGGCAACGAGCCAGCCCGACATCGATGAAAAGGACGATCGAAATCGTCTCGTCCCCGATGTCGGGGTTCATGGTGAGCGCCTCTTCAATAGCTGCCCGCCGGTGCTGCCCGTCGTTGATGACGAAACGTGTGTCCATCGGTATACGCAGTGTTCCGATGCGATCACTCGGGCCGGCGCCGTCAGTGATCGGATCGAACACCACGTCCGTGCTGACGGACGCAGTCAGGGCCGAGAACACATAACTATCAGGATTCTCCACGATGTAACGCGCCATCTCCGGTACGCGCGAGCGGTTGAGCGTGCGCTGTGCGCGCTGTTCTGGAAGGAGCTCTTCATCGTCGAACGAGAACAGGCGGGGGATCATACGAAGCGGAAACATGGTCGCGTAGTACTCTCGCCCAGCCTGAACACCCCGGATAGCCGGGAACACGTATTCGAACTCCCCGCGACGCGGGGTACCTCTACGTTCGCTCACCGCACACCTGTCCTATCGTCTCCAGCTGCACGGAACCCTACCTTCACTTGTACGGAAATGCACATCCGAACACACCCCCGAGTCATACGAACACGACGATCCTCTGCGCGTACAGTGAGGAACGATAGATGCACCGTCCGACACGGGAGAATTCAGCCATATGACCAGCTCAGGGCCTGTTTACCTCGACTGCAATGCCACCACCCCGGTCGACCCTGCAGTACTGGACGAAGTGATCCACTTCATGCGCGACGAGTACGGCAATGCCGGCAGCCGTACGCACACCTACGGTCAGCGAGCGAAGGAACGCGTCAACCGTGCACGTGAGGAGGTCGCGGCCGGCGCCGATGCCAAACCGGAAGAGGTCATCTTCACCAGTGGTGCCACCGAAAGCGACAACCTCGCCATCCTTGGGCTCGAAGACCACGCCCGCAAATCGGGCAAAATGCACATCGTCACGACCGCGATCGAACACAAAGCCGTCCTCGAACCAGTCGAGCGCCTGACGCAACGCGGCTTCGAAACAACTCTTGTCAAGCCCGAGCGCGACGGACGGGTGTCGGTCGACGCGATCATGGAAGCCGTACGACCCGACACAGCGCTGGTCTCTGTAATGGCCGCCAACAACGAGACCGGAGCAATTCAACCGATTGCCCAGATCGCACAGTCCCTGGACAGCCACGAGGCATACTTCCATGTTGATGCAGCACAAGCCTTCGGCAAGGTGGATAACATCGTGTCGGACAAGCGCATCGACATGATCAGCATCTCGGGTCACAAGTTGTATGCGCCGAAAGGCATCGGTGCCTTGATTGTCCGCCGCCGCGGATACCGACGCGTTCCCCTCACACCTCTGATGGTTGGAGGCGGGCAGGAACGAGGGCTCCGGCCGGGCACTCTCCCGGTTCCACTGATCGCCGGGCTGGGAACAGCAGTGTCCACCGCTCTAAAGGACCGTGCCACACGGTCTGCGCGGGTCACCGAGCTTCGCTCCGGCCTGCTCGAAGCCCTTGCCCCACTCGAGGTACAGATCAACGGCTCCCCCACCAACAGTCTCGAAAGCACCCTCAACTTCTCCGTCCCGGGAGTGGACGGAGAGGCTGCAATCCTTGCACTCAAGGATGTAGTGGCAGTGTCGAATGGCTCAGCATGCACGTCGCAGAGCTACGAACCCAGCCATGTATTGACGGCGATGGATCTTGACGACGACACCATTCACGGCGCTATTCGAGTTTCATGGTCCCACCTCACCGAAGAGCCCCAGTGGAAAGTCCTCGCTGAGCGACTTTCAGACCTCGTAGTCCGGCCCTGATTTTGGAAATCAATAGAGAAGCCCTGATCAAGACTCCGAAAAATTCAATATTCCTAAGTAAATGCAATTCGCATTGCACTCGGAATCCTATCACCCAGCGAAACGCAACCGCTCGTAGCTGAGCGCCAGGAGATCCGGATCTGGACGCTCGTTACGGGCGGCAGGAACCACCATCAACCGTTGCCCGTGCCGTTCTTTCAGACCATGCTCAAGCATCGGCCCGTCGATTTCATCCAGAAGATCCTTCCGGATCTCCACAACTAAGTCGGGGGTGATTCCGAGGATCTTCACGTCGTATGCAGCGTGGTGAATCTTGCACAACGCAATACCGTTGGTGACCGATGCAATACCTCTATCCTCCGAGTCCGGAACAATATGCGCTGCATCAAGGAGTTCACCGTGCCCAAGCGCGCATACTGCACAGCGAGTTTCATATGCCCGCATAACGGTCGCACGAAATACCGGCTGATGAAGTCGCCGCTTCGTTTCCGCAAGAACATATCTGCGGATCTGCGCTTCGGCCTCCGAATCAGGGCGGTGCAGGTCACGTGCGACTTCAGTAGCGATGACGAATTGGTGCTCGTCTGGCTCCTCTCCAACAATGAAGACTGGATAGATCGGCTGGAAGAGGCTAGGGCCAACCCCATAGAACCAGATCAGCGGGACACCCTCGTTCATAGCAGTACGCAGCCCACGATTGTCCATGTTCTCGGGGTCGAATCCCGACCACTTATAACGCAGGAGCCCGTCAGGACCCACCTGATCCTCGTAAGGACGCTTCGCGCCGGGAGCCCTATACGTAGTACTGATGGACAGGGCAGACGAGAGTTCCTTCGGCTTGCGGATTCCCCGGGTCGGATCCATCAGCCGAAACATTTTTCCATCGATCGAGAAGTCGAGAAGGTCCTGGCGACTGATCGGTTCCAGGCCATCATTCGTGCGCACTGACAGCCATCTCATTGCCTCTCGACGGAGACGAGCATCGAAACCGTCTCCATCCCAAGAACTGCCTGCCACAAGTCCTCCTGCTCACCAGTTCCACCGCGGACCGTCACAAGGCGATACCGAGGTAGAGAGTCTCTATTGAAGCACTTCTAGGTGGACGACTTATTCACAGACTCTCCGAGGGACTTCATACTGGCATCGTCAACGCGCCATAACTCCCACCCGTCGAATGGCCCGTCGTCACCCAGTCTGAATGTGGAAACCACAGCCTTGGCAGCAGAATTCGGATCCGGATAGGTCGCGCCGAGCAGTACGCGAATTGGCGCCACCGTCACTTCCATTGCTTGTGTGTCAGGGTCGAACAGAGCCTTGACTCGATGCCCCTCGCAATCGAGAAACACCCGAACCCTCTTCCCACTCAGCGCATTGATCCGACGTGTCGATTGTCGTTGGGGTACAGCTTCCGTATCCGCCACCATTGAATTATTCGCAGCATCGGTGCGAGCATCAGCATCTACGTACGGTTTCGGATCGCGTAGAGACCTCCGCATCGAATCCTGACGATCCCACTTGTTCCAGACTCGTGTCCGCGGACGTCGTGAAGTCTTACCCTTGGGTGGGGCCGCCACCGTAAGTTCTCGCTGGGACGCTGGTGGACTATCAGTCTGATCGGCAACCGAAATTACATCGGGCAAAGCTTCCGACATGACGGCTTCCCACAAAGTGCCGATCCGCTGAGCATCCAGATACTCGAGCGAGGTGCTCTTCACAGCGTTCTGCAGGGCCTTGATTCCTGAGTTCGCCGGCAGGCGCCGAGTCAGAGCATCAAGTGCCCGGATCCGTTCCAGGCGTCCGTCAGGTGTTTCATCACCGGTTCCGCCGGCAGCCACCCAAAGCGTCCCCACCGAGTTCCAGGTGACGCCTTCATGTGCGTGCAGGACATCCGGCTCTGCACCCAGAACCTCTGCCAGCTCTGCCCGAGTTGCAATTCCATCGAAGCCGTCCAGGGCTGCACGGAGCTGATCTCCCACAGCCATTGTCTCGGTAGCCGGTTCCGAACTCCCGCCCAGCAGCAGGTTGAGCGCCGAAAAGCGGTCGTTGCTCACGGCTGAGAAGCGAACGACATCTTGTCCTGCGAGGGCAGCTGCCGTTTTCGAACCGAGCGCCAGCCGGATACGAAGGAAACCCAATCCGGACTCGGTCGCCGGCCTGAACTCTGTTCCGACGACATCGCTGCGTAATGCCCTGAGCGGGCTGCCCGGGTTTCCTGGAAGAAGGGTGGCGGGAATACCTTGGCGGACTATCCAGACATAGTCGTCGTCGAGTACGAACTGCCCGTCGAACCCTTCGAACCACTGAGCCACTACGCGCTCTCCATCCGTGCCATCACGTCCGAGAGAAGTTCCCTTGCGACAGTGTCACCGAGATACTCGATCGCCGTTCGTTCGATCCTGTTCACTTGCCGTGCAGAGATTCCCAATCGTGCACCGACCTTCGCCTGGCGCCTGGGCTGCTGACCGTCCAGCCCGTATCGCATGACCAAAACGGATACCTGACGCGGCTCGAGAATCGACAGGCAGGCGAGAACGATATCGAAATCGTCATCCGTCCCGTACTCCCCCACTGCAAGGAGGACACGGCCGATTTCGGCGTTCTCGCTACCTGAGCCGAAGTCGTCCTCTGGGGCATCGTCCTCGATGAGCCGTTGCGCAATAGTTACGACCTCATCGACGGGTACAGCCTCGGTACCCGATTCCGACGCATGAGGCGGCTCGGTCGGCGGAGAAGTCTCGTCGACCGCATCCGATTCGGCCCGCATCCACTTCCGCAGCAAATCCGGTGCTTCGTCCGGGCCGACGGTCACGACTTCCGATGCGATCCCGGTGAGCTGATCGAGGAAAGTACCGTGCGCACCGTTGCTCGGGTCCTCCGAGCTGTTCGCCGCGAACATCACGAGGAACGAGGCCGGACGTCCGTCGCTCTTCGGACGGATGATTCTGCCCATGCGCTGAATCATCTGGCGGCGGCTCTTGCTGCTGGCCAGGATGATCCCTACATCGGCCTCCGGGACATCGACGCCTTCATCGAGCACTTTCGGAGCGACTAGAGTTGTCAGCCGACCGTTCTTGAACTCGGTGAGAAGCCGCGCCCGATCCGAACGGCTCAGATCACTGGTGAACGGTGCAGCGAGAACTCCCTCCTGGAGAAGTACCTCGGCGGCGGCACGCGAGGAGTCCTTGGTCTCCGAAAAAGTTAGCGCCCGCCCGCTTTCCTTGAGTACTGATCCGAGGTCTCGGAGCGCTTCGAGCTTCCCACGGCATTCGGCCAGCAGAGCCCGGCGCTTCGAGAAGGCGTACAGGTACTTGCGTGCAACCCACGTTGCGCTCTCGGCGCTCTCCCCACCGCTCAGCAACTGGACGTCGCGCATGAAGTCGCCGAACGGCTCGCCGGCACATCCGAACTTCTCGATGAGGTCGCCGCGGAGCTGCCGCGCAACCTCGTCGTATTCCTGATACTCGGCTGCTTCGATCTCATCGAACGGCACTGCGACGAGCATGACCCGCACCGGCGCCAGTATCCCGTCGGCATGACCACGCTTGTAGTCGCAGCCGTCGATCACCGTCCGGAAGTACGGCAGCAAGTGCCGCTCGACGCCGTCGTCCGACCGTTCGAATGTGGCGGTCAGGCCGATCCTTTCAACAAAGGAATCCGTCAGCAGACGGGAGAAGGTGAGCGCACCGTATCGGTGTACCTCATCCGCGACGAGCAGTGTCGAGCGGACGGCCCTCGGCGCGGACCGGCTGATCGCCGATTGCACGGTGCTGACAAGAATCCTATTTCCCCGGAAGGTATCGGTGAAGCCACCACCCCTACGCCCGATCGGGATGTCGGGGAGGACACGCCGGATCGCCCGGTACCACTGATCGAGCAATTCGATACCCGGCACCACGACCAGCACGTTCATATCGCGAGCAATCGCGTCCGCGGCCGCAGCTATACCCAGCGTCGTTTTTCCGGTACCGGTCACCGCTTCGACGACGGCACTTCGATCCGCAGCCACCCAGGCTTCGAATGCTTCCCGCTGCCAGTCCCGCAACGGCGGCCCGGCGAGAGCGATCGCAGTCATCGTCCCACCCTTGTCCACGTGATGCCCGCATCGCCGGAACTCTTGAGCAATCGCCCCTCCGATTCCAGGTTCGTGAGGATGACCAGGAGATGCTCATCGCCGATCCGGGTCAGCTTTCTGGCTCGTTCCAGCGACAAGGGCGCACGGCCGGCAGCCGCCAGAAGGACTTCGGTGACGGAGTCAGCGTGAGCCGGCGGGAGGTCTGCGACAGTGATCGTGTCACGCGCCGATGGCTGCGCGAGTACGCCGGGTTCAGCCGGAGAAGAACCCTCGTCCGCCAGCCCGTACACGCGAGGTCCTCGTTCGGGCATCCACTTGGCCCGGCCCTGAGCGATGAGCTCCCCCATCACCGCTTCGATGCGATCCCGTGGCTCGTTCAGCCTGTATTCGAGGTCCGCGAGGGAAACCGGCCCGGACGTGAGACGCTCGATGATGCGCGACCCCAGGCTCGGAGGAAGCGTCTCCACGGCTTCCAGAGGCATGACCTGCCATCCACCGGCCACCTCCGGCTCTTGTACAGGCGACCAGCCGACATCACCGGCGGATCGGAGATCCTCCGATACCTCGACGGCTTCCTCCGGGAACGCTTCGCCGAGAAGCCGGTAATGGGTCAGCTTGCCGTAATCGGTGATCTCCTCGACAAGACCGTCGATCCGAAGGCGATCGAGCTCGGATTGAATCGTTCGCCAGTGCTCGCCCAGACGCCCCGAAAGGATCCGAACCGGAAGTGCCTCGACCCGCAGTTCCTGGACGATCGAATCTTGGAGTGTAAGGGCATGTTTGTCTCCGGTCCCCTCCTGTTTCACCGATGCTTCCGTGGACGGCAGCGTGGCCGCTGCGCCGGGCAGGACCGCCGGCTGCGGATCGGGCACAACCGGCGCATCGTCTGCGGTGTCAGTTTCCTCGACCGGGTCAGGAATCGGGTGCGAGACCGGCGGCACCTCGGCTACGGCTGGTTCCGGCTGGACGATCGGAATCTCGGTGGAGTCGACGACATCCTCCACCGGAGAGTCGTCGTCGATAAGGTCGACAGGCTCCCAACTCTCAGCGGGAGCGGCTACGACATCGGAAACTCCGACGACATGCGGTTTGATACCGCGCTGGTCCAGCTCCTCCCACAGTCCCTGCATCGAGCCGACCGGGTCGAGGTAGTACTCGGACTCGCGGATGCGCCAGAACTTCCAGCCGCAACGCTGCAGTTCACGTTCCCGCTCGAGGTCGGCTCGTTGTTGCTCCGGGCTGGAATGCCAGTGGTCTCCGTCGCACTCCACGGCCAGCTTGCCGGACGCTCCGGTGATCACCAGATCGATACGTCGCCCGTTGGCTTCGACCTGCGGGTTCACGTGGTAGCCGCGTGCCTTGATATCGAGGAACACCCGCTGTTCGAAGAGGCTGTCGAACGCCTCGTGACGCTCGTCGCGCTGCACGCCTTCCGGCATGGGGTCTGCTGGTGCAGGCGAAGTGGACTGCATGTAGGTGAGCAGTGAGTGCCGCAGATCGGTTGACCTCAGCGAGTCGGCGGTGCGCGAGTGGAACAACCACATCTGGTCCTGGGCTCGCGACGCCGCAACATTGAAGCGGCGTTGGTACTCGGTCTTCGTCATCGCCGAGATGTTCTGCTCCGGTGCCACGACCATGGACAGGAACACCACATGGCGCTCGTCCCCCTGGAAGTCCGGTGGGGTCCCGACACGAAGCCGACGCTCCTCCCACTGATCGGGAGTCAACCGGTCGAGCAGCTCGTTCGTGATGACGTCGACTTGCGACTGCCCTTGCAGCACTACAACGCCGAAGGTTTTCCCGTCGTAGTCCTTGTCGGACAGGCACCGCTGGATGGTGTCGGCGATCGCGCGGGCTTCGACGCGGTTCACCAGGGTGGCATTCCGGCCTGTGACCACACCGCCTTCAACGTAGGTGGTCCGCAGCGGCGGGAGACGGTCGGCGCCGAACTGGCGTACGGGAACCAAGGGCGCATCGGAGTAGAACTGCCCGCTGGACCAGTTGATGATCTCGGGCATGCACCGAAAGTGCTCACGCAGACGAATGACACTGCCGAACCTCGAGCGGAGCAGCGAGAATACGCTAGAGCGCGGTGTGAAGCTGTCGCGCAGGTATTTCGGGATATCGGGCAGGTAGGAATCGAGCCGTGTGAACACGCCCTCGAGAGCGCCCGACGACACATCGCTCGGCGCACACTGCTTGTCGTCGCCCACCACGATCACCCGCGGGGCGAGCCAGAGCAGGAACAGGCTGCTGATGTCCGCCTGGCTTGCCTCGTCGACGATGACGACGTCGAACGAGTTCTGCTTCGGTGGGATCGACGAGAGCACCTGCTGCAACGGCATCACCCAGGCCGGGACGGCTTCCTGGGCCACCTGCATCGCTTCACGGGCGCCGGCACGGAAGCGCTCGGCATACTTGCCGGTCCCCTTGCCGATGCTGGCGACATGGTCTCGATAGGTCTGGAGCGCCTGAACCTGTTCGGCAGTGGTTCGTTCGAGGCAGGCGTGCCATGCCCTCTCAGCGGCCAGCTGCGCAGTGAGCCGAGCGATGTCCTTCTCGACCCCGTCGAGTTCGCGATCGAGATTCTGCTCGTCGGAGTGCCCCGCCGCCTGCACCCAGTCGTAGGCGCGCCGCCATGCCCATGCCTGATCGATGTAGTCCAGACGGACGGACCACTCTGCCGAACTGGGCGTTTCGGCGATCTCCTGGGCCAATACCGGAGCCGCGTCGGTCAACCGGGTCTGCAGCGAGGCGAGATGTAGTTCTTCCTGGGTTTCCCGGACAGCTGCACCCCAGGAATCGACCGCCACTCGGATCCGGTTGAACTCGGCCGATTCGAGAGCTCGAACCAGGACGAGTCCTTCCGGAGGAACCCCGTGGGTCAGCCGAGCACGAACCTGAGAGGCAACCTCCGCCAGCCAGGACCGATTGGCCTCCGCGTGGCCGGCCATGGCAAGCGCCTGTGCTGCCGTAGCCACCGAGCGGGCCTGGTCCAGGCTTGCGATACGCGGCGCACCTGGGCTGACCTGCTGGAGCGCCTGCTCCACGTCCCGGACGCGTGCGATCAGATTCTCCACTAGGTCGCGTGCCTGAGCAGCTCGGGACGCCTCGCCGATCATCTGGCTGCGCGATCCCGATGTATCGAGGTTCACCCCGAGATCACGGAGGATCGCTGACACGGAGTGGATGGCATCGAGCGCGCGCAGATGTTCGGCCACGGCCCGGGCCACCGGGGCCGTGGTTGCCGGCACCCCGTCGACAGTGGCGACGGGCCCCAATGCTTCGACCGCCGTCTGCTCGTTGCTCCGGCGGAACCTGCCGAGTCCGCTGCGCCAGACCTCGCCGTTTTCGAGCGCCCTGGCGAGAGCGTCGTATGCGTGCAGAGCCGCCCGGCCGACGACGGGGGGCTCCACGACCGTCGTAGTACCCAGGAACATGTCCGCGTTGTATGCAGTGGTGACCAGTTCACGTATGTGGACGGTCTTGTCCCAGAGGTAGTCGATACGGCCGGAAAGGACCGCGTCCCCAAGGCTCCGATAGGCGGGGTCGAGCCGGTCGACGTCGATCAGGGCACGGTGCAGGTCGTCGCACCGCTCACGGATCCACTCGAGGGTCTGTGGGGTGGCGCCGTCCAGCATCCGCAGGAGACCCGCAGAGGACACACCGTCCGGCCGGGGGGCATTGTGGACGGCTGCGCACGCCTGCTCGAGTTCGGAGAGTTCGGGCAGCCCCAAGTCCGGGAAGTGCTGTTGCCGCCGGGTGGCGCGCCCCGGACGGGATCGCTCCGTGAGGGCGAGAAGGGTCCGGAACTCCTCGTGGGTGAGCGGTGGCTCCTCGGTATGGAGGGGTCCACGCAACCAGTCGTGGTTGGCCCGCTGTGCCGCGACCTTCCGGACGATCTCCGCCGGGGTCCCCGCGTAGCCCGGAGCGATCGTGTGCGTCGCGGTCTCGGCTACGCGGAACTGACGGAGCCGCTCCGTCAGAGTCGCGCGGCGGCTCAGCGCGGCATCCCTCTGCCGTGCGACGTCAGCGATCCGGTCGGTGGTCCGCCGCGGGTCGAACTGGGCCTTCCGCGTGGCGATCTCACTGACACTGCGATTGAGCTCGGCGGAGCCGCCCTTGGCTACGTCGGTCACCGAGACACACAGTTCCTGGAGCTCAGCGGGCAGCTTGTCGCGGAGCACTCGCAGCGCCTGCGCCTTCTCGCTGGTGACCAACACCCGCTGGCCGCGGGCGAGCAGCGCCGACACGAGGTTGGCGATGGTGTGGGTCTTGCCCGTGCCGGGCGGCCCCTCCACCACGACGCCACTGTCGCCGGCGAGACGATCGATGATGTCGCGCTGTTCCTGGTTTGCGGGCAGCGGGAAGAGAGGATCCTCGGCCAGCAACGCCGACGACGATCCGGTGCGATCGAGCCAGGCGACACGGTCCTTGGGTTCGATCGCCTCCACCAGCTGCGCAAGCCCCAGAGGCACCGGGGTCGTGTCGTCCGTGGCAGCAGCGGTCATGCGGTCGTAGTACTCGATCAGCGCATACGCACCACGCTTGCGCAGCACCAACGCCGGAGCCGGCGTAAGAACGCGATCCGTGGACTGCGCCTCCTCCACGTGCTCGACGACCTCGAGGCCGGTGGTGAGAGCTCGATCCGCCCAATCTTTGAGGAAGACCTTGGCCGCCGGATCCACCGGCGAGCTCACCCTGGCTGCGAGGGATTCGTGCAGGGTACGGGTACCGGACGGATCGAACACCGTGAGCCCGGTGAGCAGCTGTGTGTCCTCGAGTGCGGGACCGGCTTCCGGATCGAGGCGAACCAGCAGGTCGCCGGATGCAGCGTCCCGCTCGACCAGCGCAGACTGAGTGATGAGGTGCGTCCGAACCGGCTCGCCGGCGACGTCCGCGGACATCTGGAGCAAACCCGAGGCGACCACCAGCTCGAGCGACTCCGGCTGGGCTTCCAGGTCCAGCATCGCTCGCTGAAGGAACGTGTAGAGGCGCCAGGCCGGGCGCCGTTCCCGATCGACGGCGGCCCAGGCACGCCATTGCTGCAGCCATGCGTCGAAGTCACCGGGCGCCGGAGCATCCGGAGCGAGGGTGGGCTCTGCGTTCGAGTCGCCGATGTCGCCACGCACCCACGACGCAATCCGCTCGGGGGGCAGCGGAGGCTCTTCGAGGTGGACCCGTCGCGCCTTGAGCACGATGTCACCGGCTGCTGCGTCCGTACGCAGGCCGATAGCAACATTCCCCTCGTCGAGCGAGAACGTGCCTCTGTGCTTCTCCAGAAGCCGGACCGGCGCACTACGAGCTTTGACGAGTTCGGACAAGAAGGTCAACAGACGTTGGACGCGATCCTTCAGTTCAGGATCGTTCTCCCTCGAATCCACAACCACCCCGCTCCTGCGACGACGCTCCGTTTCCGGCACGAAGCAATCGCTGACCACAATAGATAGTGGATACGACAACACCCTCGCGGGTATACCGATCGGGCGTCGACCTCCCGTAACGCTCCTTTCCACGACATGCCCTACATCTTTTCCCACCTGTGAATCGTTACGTTCAAGTCTTCGATCTTGGAACGCTGGCGCCGAAATGCACCGGTGACCGAAATTCCACGACACTCGGGTGGACCTTTGCTTCCGGCAACAAGTCGGACCTGCTATGTTTTCGCACGTCAGTCTGTCGGGGGCTGGAGATGACGACGCGACGCGGCGATCCCTGCGCACGCCGTCTCCGGAAGTTGCAGCAGTAGAAGGAGTTCCGCCCGTACGACGTGGTTGATTGGTCATCAACACGCGTCCAGAGAACGACTCTGGCGCGCTCCACGGATCACGGGCGTTCGCCCCTGATTCGTCCCGCATACGTACCGACCCCTTGGCCGGTAGGAACCCAGTAACGCACTCAGGAGCAGCACCCTGCACCTCCTTCTGTGCAGCTTTTCGAAAGGATTCGTATGAGCGTCTCACTCGCAAAAGGCGGAAACGTCTCCCTGTCCAAGGCCACGGACAATCTCACCGCCATCACGGTCGGTCTCGGCTGGGACGAGCGCACCACCACCGGTGCTCCCTACGACCTCGATGCGTCCGCGCTGATCACCGGGCAGAACCTCAAGGTCCTTTCCGACAAGCACTTCGTCTTCTACGGCAACCTCTCCTCCCCCGACGGCACGGTCGAGCACACCGGCGACAACCTCACCGGTGATGGCGACGGCGACGACGAGTCGATCCACGTCGACCTCGCCGCTCTGCCGCCGGAGGCCACGAACATCTTCTTCGCGGTGTCGATCTACGACGCCGATGTCCGCGGACAGTCCTTCGGCCACGTTCGCAATGCGTACATCCGGATCGTCGACCGTGTCACCGGCCTTGAGCTGGCTCGCTACGACCTCACCGAGGACGCCTCCACGGAGACGGCCATGATCTTCGGCGAGGTGTACCGCTACAACAACGAGTGGAAGTTCCGCGCCGTCGGCCAGGGATACGCGTCCGGCCTGCGCGGTATCGCGCTGGACTACGGCGTCAACGTCGCCTGATCCTCGTTTCCTCCAGGACATCCTCGGTGGGATGCTCGCCACGATGGGCATCCCACCGATCGTTCCACCCGTATAGAGAAAGGCCACGTCCGTGGTTATGCGCATATTCGGCGCATCGTTTGCCGTAACAGTTGTAGCCCTGGTCGTCGCCTTCCTCTACGGCGGTCCCCAGGCCCTCCTCCTCGCCGCCATCCTCGGTGTCCTGGAAGTGTCGTTGTCGTTCGACAACGCGGTCATCAACGCGACCGTGTTGCAGCGGATGAACGAGTTCTGGCAGAAGATCTTCCTCACCATCGGTGTCCTCATCGCCGTCTTCGGCATGCGCCTCGTGTTCCCGCTGATCATCGTGTGGGCCGCGTCGGGGCTCGGACCCGTGGCAGCACTCGACCTGGCCTTGAATCCGCCGGCCGACGGCGCCGCATACTTCCCCGACGGGCGAGCGAGCTACGAAACCCTGATCACGGACGCGCATCCGCAGATCGCAGCATTCGGCGGCATGTTCCTCCTGATGCTGTTCCTCGACTTCATCTTCGAGGAGAAGGAGATCACCTGGCTGTCCTGGCTCGAGCGTCCGCTGGAGCGGATCGGCAAACTCGACCAGCTCTCGGTGGTGGTTGCCAGCGCTATCCTCGTGCTCACCGCAACCTTCATCGCGCCCGAGGGCAAGTCCTTGACGGTGATGATCGCGGGCGTACTCGGCATGATCACCTACATCCTCGTCAACGGGCTCGGTGAGCTGTTCAACGTCGACGAGGAAGAGGGCACGTCCGGCGGTCCGTCCGAACTCGCGAAGGCAGCAGGCAAGGCAGGCTTCTTCCTGTTCCTCTACCTCGAGGTTCTCGACGCGTCCTTCTCGTTCGACGGCGTGATCGGCGCCTTCGCGGTCACCTCGGACCCCGTCATCATCGCCCTCGGCCTCGGATTCATCGGCGCGATGTTCGTTCGCTCGATCACCGTCTATCTCGTCCGCAAGGGCACTCTCGCCGAGTACGTGTACCTCGAGCACGGCGCTCACTGGGCGATCGGCGCACTCGCGTTCATCCTGTTCTACTCGATCGGCCACCACGTCAGCGAGCTCGTCTCGGGTCTGACCGGCGTGTTCCTGATTCTGGCGGCCCTGATCACCAGCATCATCCGGAACAAGAACAATCCTGATGTGGGAACAGACGCGGACGAGGATCCGCAGGCAGAGACCGTCTCGGTCAACGCCTGACAGGACCCGACGTGTGGGCAGTCGGCGACGTCCGGCTGCCCACACCCATATCTGCTGAAAGGAGTCGGCCGTCAGGCCGGAAACACCATGCCCGCACTGCAGCCCGGAGCCAACACGGTCATCCACGACGGCACCGCCACCCTGTCGGTCACCGGCGCCCGTCAAGGAACGGTCGATTTGATGGCCTTCCAGCTCACACCGAACCAGCGTGTACGGAACGACGACGATTTCGTCTTCTACAATCAGCCGAAGTCTCCGGAAGGCGCTGTCCGGATGATCGGTGCCGATCGCATCGCGCTGGACTTGACGAGAGTGCCGGCCGACATCCACACCCTGGCGATCACCGTCGCGTTGGACGACAGCGTGAGCGGAACACTCGCAGCCGTTCCCGGCCTCGGAGTGACCCTCGAACAGCCGACCGGTCTCGTCGTGGAGGCACCCGCACAGGGCCTGCAGTCCGAACGCGCTGCAATTCTGCTGGAGGTCTACCGCCGAAACGGAACGTGGAAGATCCGGAACGTTTCGCAAGGATGGAGCGCAGGACTGTCTGCACTCGCGACGAACTTCGGGGTCGACGTCACCCGACCGGCACCTCCTGCACCGACTCCCCCACCTACTCCCACCCCGAAGCCGGTCGCCTCGCCCAGTCCGGCCGCAACACCTGCAGCCCCTTCGGTACCGTCGACCCCACCGGTGAATCTCTCCAAGATCACCCTCGACCAGAACACCCACTCTGTAAGCCTTGTGAAAGCCGGCGAAAAACAGGGCATCATGCGGGTCAATCTGAACTGGAGTTCGCAAAGCTCCCCCAAAGGCTTTCTGGGCCGCCTCATGGGGAGCAGCAATGGCATCGATCTCGATCTCGGCTGCCTGTACGAGTTGTCGAACGGACGGAAAGGTGTGATCCAGGCTCTCGGCGAAGCTTTCGGGAATCAGCACCGCGCCCCGTACATCGCTCTGGACGGTGATGATCGGACAGGAGCAATCGAAAGCGGCGAGAATCTCTTCATCAATCTGACGAATCCGGAGAACTTCAAGCGCGTCCTCATATTCGCGTACATCTACGAGGGTGTGCCTAACTGGGCAGCAGCCGACGGGGTAGTTACGCTCTACCGCACAACCGGACCCGAGATCGAAGTCCGGTTGGACTCCGGCGACAATCGAGCGCCCATGTGCGCGATCGCTCTACTCGAGAACATGGGCGGTGAGATTCAAGTTCGGCGAGAAGTCCGCTACATCCGTGGAGATCAGGAGGACTTGGACCGAGCCTACAACTGGGGACTGCGCTGGACCCCCGGAAGCAAGTAATCTCACTTTCCAACCCGAGTTCTGGCGCTGCATATACAGGAGGATGCAGCGCCAGAGCCGTCGACCACAGAGTTCGACACCATTACCAGGAGGCCTTCAGTGGCAGGTCGGTGAATCAGACTCGAACGGACTCGAGAACGTTCAGCCACTCGGAGATCTGCGGGCGCGTTCCAGCCGGTCCTCGCGAGCGCATCCACAAGTTGCACAGTTGCTCACGATCCGATCCCTCCATCAGCGGGACTTCGAAATCGTCATCGATCGTTGCGTCCAAGCTCTTCGCGACCAGCATCCGGTATGCCAAGAGTGCGAACTTGTAGCGATCGGAATCAACTCTCGTCACAACCGAACCCGACCCGAGTTGGCTCATTTCGTTAGTGCGTGATTTCGGTACCTGAAATCCGATCGAGCAGCACCTGCATATCGGCCTCGACCTGCGGCGGGAACGTGTGTCGGGTGCCGTTGATCGCGATGGTCGCCGACCGCAGCGGCCGCAACAGCTTGACGACCTTGCCGATCGCGAGATCGCTGCGTTCCTGCACCACCCGGGAGACCGCCAATGCCGCGAACACCACCGTCAGGTGCGCCTCGATCGCATCGCGGGTGCGGTGGAAGATCGGCCGGGCCCGCAGATCGGTCTTCGACATCCGGAACGACTGCTCGACATGCCACAACTCGTGATATTTACCGATGATTTCGCTCGGATCCATCAGGGAGACAGGAAGGTTGGTGACATAGCCTTTCAGGCCGACGAGCATCCTGGCGCGTTCGAGCGAGGCAGTGTCCAGCCGCCGGCCTTTCGCAGTCGTCTTCACGAATCGCGTCGACTTCGGTGCGGTGTCCCCGTCGACCACGGCCCGGGCGCGGGCTTCTTGTGCGTTGAGTGTTTTCTCGTCCCGGGCGGCGCGGCTGCGGGAGTACTGCCAGATCGCCCGCCACGCATTCGGATGGTCCGTCTCGTTCCAGACGGGCTCGGCTCGTCGCCGGCGGTTGTTGACCACGGAGCGGCCGTGCCGTGGCGTGATCGTGTCGATGATCTGCCCATCGGTGAAAACATTGCCGTTCCAATGAAAGTGGGAGGCGAGATCACCAGGCGCTTTCGTGGCGCGGGAGCCGACGATGAACTTCAGCCCCGCCTCGTCCAGCGCTGCGAGATTGGACGCGGACAGCATTCCGGCGTCCGCGGCGACGACCATCTCGACCCCGTCGAGGTCATGGCGGCCTGGAACTGCCGCACGATCGGGACGATGGTGCGGGTTTCGGCGGAGTTGCCTTCGTAGCAGCCGATCTCGAGCGGGAAACCGGTGCGGTCCACCAGCAGCCCGACGACGATCTGCGGGTCGACCCGGCGTTCCTTCGAGTACCCGACTTTGCGCAGGTCATCTTCCTTTTCGGCCTCGAAGTACAAGGTCGTCACGTCGTACAACAACAGGCTCAGACCGCCGGATTCGGCGGCATGGGCGAAGCATTGCTCGGCGATCTTGCCTCGATACTCACGGTCGACGATCTGCTTCAGGTGGCGTTTGATCGTCGCGTAGCTCGGTGGATCCGTCCCGAGGTCCTGTAGGACCCGGCCGGCGTCGAGTTTCGAGCCGGGTTCGACGATCCGGGCGATCACCAGGTCCCGGAACACCGTGTCGCCGAGGATGCCGAACCCAAGCTGGTCGTAGACGTCGACCAAGACCTGGCGCAGCAGCACCGACCCGGTCGATTCCGTCCGTCCCGGCGTATCCACCTGCACGGGTCCGGGTGTGGGCTCGAACAGGGTGCTCTGCCCGCCGGCCAGGGGCTTTTCGACCGGGACCTGCCGGGTGACGCCGAGGTCGAGGACTTGCTGGTCGGGTTCGAGCCAGGCCCGGGCGCGCTCGAGCAGCATGCCGAGTTCGACGTCGGTATGCGCGGAACCGATGTGCTTGACGATCTCCTGCCGACCGCCCACATAGCGGGCGATCTGCACGGCCGTGGCCCCGGACTTGGTGCGCACCTTCCTGACAAACACCACTTGCCGAGCCTAGAACCAGCGCCGTTAGTGCGTGAAATCAGGCCGATCCCGACGAAAACCAGCAGGTCACAGACGTGAGCTGTCGATCATCCCGAAAACATGAGCCAACTCGGGTCGGAAGCTTGGGCCTGCATAGCGCTTTCGTGACGAACGAGAGATTTCTCGATTCTGCGTACGGCGTCCTGGAGATGTTGCACTGCCACCACCATGTCCTGGGCATTGGCAGCGCTTCGTGTGTCCATTGCATCCAAGCTGGACGCCACCGCGCTCTGCGCGGCTTCGAAACGCCGAACCCCGTTGACAAGATCATCGATGGTCGATCTGACTGCATCACTGGACCTGGAGATCGCCGCCACGGTGTCCTTCTGCGTCTTGGATACCTGGTCACTCATACTGTCACTGAATGCGCTCAGGGTCGACGCGATGCGGCGCTGACTCTCGTCGGATGCCTCGGTCAAGGAGACGGAGGCCAACTCGACCACCTCGGTTGAGGACTTCGCCGCGTTGGCCGCCTCGGTCAACGTAGTGGCAGCGGTCTCCAAACCGGAAACAGTTCCATTGAGCCGATCGATCCCTTCTCGAGTGGCATCCTACGCTTCCGAAAGCTGCTTGATCGACCGCCGAACGATCGCCTCGATTGCGGTCGGGTCGGCGGCGTTCAGGCTGCCGATCTCTCGCTGCGCTCCGCACAGTGCGCTGACCAGTCGGGCTTCGATTTCGGCGTCCGACTTGTCGGCACGACGCTCCTCGGCCGCGGCGGCAAAGCGGTGTCCGATCATCAACAACGCTGCAAGGATGATCAAGATAACCGACGTTACCGCCATCGGCACGAGGGTGTGTATACCCCCGAGATATCCTTCGAATCCTGAAATCCACAGACCCAGAAATGTGTCGGTCGGTTCGATGCCGCTGCCGATCATCTCCGAATACGCCCGGGAAGCCTGGTGAAGGCTGTACCAGGTCCAGGCGACTGGAGCGAACACCGAAAGTGCAGCGAAAGTGCCGACGAGCAGCTCGAGAGGACCCGCGGATCGAGAGTTCGAAATGGTCGCCGACGGGGGGAAAGCCGAGAGGAGGTCGATGCCGGCCCAGCTGTCAGTCTCGCCCTTTTCAAGACAATCCGCCAGATCTCTGAGATCGTCGGCGCGTCGAGCGCACCGCTGGTCGTCTGCAAGCTCACGCAATATCTGAGCGTTCGATACCGGTGTCTTCAACGGCGCGTCCCCATCGTGCACAGTCCCCTCGAAACGAAACCGCCCCCGTCGTAACCGGTATGTCAGCTTTCACACCTTATTGATACCTCAACCACCTGGGCACGTTACATCCACTGCCTGGTTCGCGTGCCTCTCCGGGCTCGCAGACCATGCGGTCCAGGAATCACGTATGTCGGAAATGCATCCTGTCCCCATCCCTTCCCCTGGTGATATCAACACGCTCTCTGCAAACATACGAGTCACGGCCGACGCGCTCGAGTCGGCCGAGATGCTCGTCGAGTTTGCAATCCCCAGTTCGCAGCACTCGATCCCTCCGGTATCCAGATGATCGACCCCGAACTCGGCACTCTCTCGGATACGGTCACAGCAGACGTGCTGAAGGTGATAAGCGACGATTTCTCGGCCGCGCTCCGGGCGGTGCGGAAGACTCGGGAGCACATGGTCTCGATCGCGGCTGACACCGATCGGATGTAGCCGAAGGCATGATTGCACGCGCGCACGCGCGCTTGTGTTCCGTAACAGATACTGTCGCGCCGTGAACGTCCCCACTTCTTCTGACGAATCCGTCGAAGACGGCCCTCGCCACCTCTCCGTCTTCGGTCTCGACTTCGTCGGCCTCGTCGTCGCCCTGTTCTTCTTCGCGTGGAGCCTGAGCCCCTCCCTCATCCCCCGCGAGTGGTACTTCCAGGGGCTCGTCAGCGGGGTGACGAGCATCGTCGGCTACGGGATCGGTGTGCTGCTCGCCTTCCCCGCGCGCCGGTGGATCGCCCCGCACCTGACGTGGTGGCGGCGCCGCCACACCGTCCGTTTCATCGCCCAGGTGGTGGTCGCCGTCTTGGCGCTCGGGACTGTGATCGTGAGCCTGCTGTTCGCCGCGGACTGGCAGAACGAGATCCGCGCCCTCATGGGGATCGAGGACACCACGGGTTTCGCCTACCTGCGGACAGGACTGGTGAGCATCGCGATCTTCGCCCTCGTCCTCTACATCGCGCGAGGACTGCGGTGGATGGGGCGCCGGTTCGCGCGGTTCCTCGCGACCCGGCTGCACGTGCCCGTCGCGGCCGCCGGTGTGCTGGCCCCGGTGATCATCGCGGTCGCGGTGTTCCTCTTCGTCGACCAGGTGCTCCTCGCGAGCAGTTCCACTGCTGCGCGCATCGTGTTCTCCGGGGACAACAACAGCACCGATCCCGGGGTGGAACAGCCGGCCGTGCCGGAGCGGTCGGGCAGCGCGGCGTCGGCGTCGTCCTGGGAGAGTCTCGGCCGACAGGGACGCACGTTCGTCGCCGGCGGTATGGATGCCGAGGAGCTGACCGCCTTCAACGGCGAACCGGCGCGCGAACCCATCCGGGTGTATGCGGGGCTGGAGGCCGACGGCACCACCGAGGAACAGGTGCAGCTGATCCTCGACGAACTCGACCGCACGAAGGCGTGGGAGCGCGAGGTGCTGGTGGTCTCCGGCACCACGGGCACCGGGTGGATCAATCCTGTGGCCGCCGATTCGATCGAGATGATCTACAACGGCAACACGGCGATCGCTGCGATCCAGTACTCCTTCCTCCCCAGCTGGATCTCCTTCCTCGTCGACGGTGCGGCCGCGAAGGCCGCGGGTGATGCGCTCATCAACGGTGTCCACGAGCGGTGGCTGCAGCTTCCCGAGGACCAGCGCCCGAAGCTGCTGGTCTACGGCGAGAGCCTCGGCTCGCAGTCCGCCGAAGCCGCCTTCGACGATCTCGCCGACCTGCGCAACGACATCGACGGCGCCCTGTTCGTCGGACCGCCCAACTCGAACGAGCTGTGGGGCAACATCGTCGCGAACCGTGACGCCGGTTCCCCCGAGGTCCTGCCGGTCTACGAGGACGGGATGGCGGTGCGGTTCGCGTCGAGCCTCCATCAGCTGGAGTCGATCGACGGTCCGTGGGAGGATCCGCGGGTGCTGTATCTGCAGCACGCCTCCGATCCGGTGGTCTGGTGGGGCCCGAGTCTGCTGTTCGAGCGGCCGGACTGGCTGGCCGAACCGGCCGGCTCGGACCGATCGCCGGCGATGCGCTGGTATCCGATCGTCACCTTCGCGCAGGTTGCTGCCGACATCATGGTCGGCACGGCGCCCCCGGTCGGGCACGGCCACAACTACGAGGACCTCATCCCGTACGGCTGGGCCGCGGTGTCCTCACCCGAGGGTTGGACCTTCGCCGACACCCAGCGTGTCGCCGAGGCCGTCGCCCATCTCGAGGAGGAGTAGCGGGCGCGGGAGTGCGCTTCGTCGTCTGCTAGGTTTCCGTACCACGGCCTCGCATTCCGTCAGTTCGCCATATCCTCCTACGAACCCGTAGGACCCGACCGATCCGACGAAGGCGATGCCGATGACCTCGACCCTCGGAACACCACCCGCGCCCCCGGAGCCCGCACCGTCGTTCGCCGCCCGCTTCCGGGCCGGACTGCTGCGCCGGCTCGCGCGTTTCCACCCGGTGGGGCTGGCCGTCGCGTTGCTGTTCTACTGCTGGTCGCTGTCGCCGTCGTTGCTCCCCCGCGCCTGGTATCTGCAGGGTGTCGCGACGGGCATCAGTGTGGTGACGGGCTACGGACTCGGGGTGCTGGTCGCGTGGGTAGGGCGCAAGTGCGGGTTCGTCACGGACTGGTCGCCGACGCTGAAAAGGATCGGCTGGTACCTGCTCGCGGCGGTGGCTGTGGTGGTCGTGCCGACCTTCCTCGTCCTCGGGTCGTGGTGGCAGGACATCAGCCGTGAACTCGTGGGTCTGGAACCGGGAAGCGGCTGGGACTATCTCGGGGTCCTGGCCGTCACGCTGGTCGTGGCGTTGCTCCTGCTGGTCATCGGCCGTGGCCTGCGACGTCTCGCACAGGCGCTGACGCGGCTGGTCACCCGGGTATTGCCGACCCCGGTCGCGCGGGTGGTGAGCGTCGTGGTGGTCGGGCTCGTCGTCGCCCTCGCGGTGGACGGCATCCTCACCGTCGAGATCGCGCGCATCGCGAACGGGTCGGCGCGGGCCGTCGACGAGGGAACGGCCGACGGTGTGGAGCAGCCGCAGGCACCCGAGCGTTCCGGCTCCCCGGCGTCGAACGAGTCGTGGGATTCGCTGGGTCGTGAGGGTCGCACGTTCGTCGCCGGAGGGCCGACGCCGGAGGAGATCACCGCCGCGACCGGCCGGCCGGCGATGATGCCGATCCGCGTGTATGCGGGCTACCGCGCTCTCGACGACGCCGGTGACCTGTCGGAGACCGGGGAGATGGACTTCCTCGCCTCCCGCGTGGTCGCCGAGCTCGAGCGCACTGACGCCTTCGACCGCGACTACCTCGCCGTCGTGACGACCACCGGCCGCGGCTGGGTCAACCAGAACGTCGCGGCGGGCCTCGAATTCCTGGCAGACGGGAACTCGGCGATCGCCGCGATGCAGTACTCCTTCCTGGCGAGCCCGCTGGCGTTCCTCGCCGACCGCGTCTCACCCCGCAACGCGGGTCGCGCACTCTTCGAAGCGGTCTACGCGAAGTGGAGCACCCTCGACCCGGAGAGCCGCCCGAAGCTGCTTCTCTTCGGTGAGTCCCTGGGCTCCTACGGTGGCCAGTCGGCGTTCTCCGGGGCACAGGACATGATCACCCGTTCCGACGGCGCACTGTGGATGGGCACACCGAACTTCACGGAGCAGTGGCGCCGCATCACCGATTCACGCGACCCCGGCAGCCGGGAGATCCTGCCCGTCGTCTACGGCGGGCAGAACGTGCGCTTCGCCGCGACCCCCGCCGACCTGACCGACGTCGACGGTCTGCGCGACTGGGAGTTCCCCCGCATCGTGTACTGGCAGCATCCCAGCGACCCGATCGTGTGGTGGTCCACCCGCCTGATCCGGCACCGCCCCGATTGGCTGAAGGAAGAGCGCGGCACCGACATCGACAAGGGCATGACGTGGATCCCGTTCGTGACCTTCTGGCAGGTCACCCTGGACATGGTGTTCGCCGCCGAGGTCCCCGGCGGGCACGGCCATGCCTACACCGACGAGGCCGTGTACTTCTGGGCGGACATCCTCGGGGTCGAGGACGACGAGCGGGTCGAGCGGATTCACGAGGCGCTGGTTTCCGGCTCGTGGTGAGACCGGGAATTCACCCCCGGGCTTAACCCGCGTCGGTCCCCACCACGGCATCGATCGCGTCTGCTGCGTGATACAACTTCACACGAACCTCGTGCGGCGACAAGGAATGCGAGCCCGATGTCGCCGCGCGAGGCTTTCATACAGGTGACGTACACCGTGCGCGGAAAGGTGTCGAATATGTGCACCCGTGTCGTGTGGACCGGACCGTCCGGCGACGTGCTCGTCGGACGGAACATGGACTACCACCGCGACACGGCCACCAACCTGTGGTCCCTGCCCCGCGGGATCGAACGCGACGACGGGGTCGGCGGGCACCTGTCGTGGACGGCGAAGTACGGCAGTGTCGTCGCCGCTGCCTACGACATGATGACCGTCGACGGCATGAACGAAGCGGGACTCGGCGGCCACATCCTGTGGCTGACCGAATCCGACTACGGGACATACGACAAGAGCCGACCCGCCCTCAGCGTCGCCGTGTGGATGCAGTACTTCCTCGACAACTTCGCGACCGTCGCGGAGGCGGTCGAGTGGATCGAGAAGACGCAGGTGCAGGTCGTGCCGCTCGGCGACCCGGCCACCGGTGAGGTGCCGGCCGTGCATCTCGCCCTCGACGACGCGACGGGCGATTCCGCTGTTATCGAGTATCTCGACGGCACCCCGACGGTGTGGCACAGCCACGACTACGCCGTCATGACCAACTCCCCCGCCTACGGCGAGCAGCTGGACTTACTGAAACAGGTGCGGGGCTTCGGCGGCGACGAACCGATCGGCGGAACCGGCAGCGCGACCGACAGGTTCGCTCGCGCAGCACATTACGTCGAACGACTCCCGGAGCCACAGAGCCGGGTGCAGGCGATCGCGGGGATGTTCAGCGTCATCCGGAACGTCGCGCAGCCGTTCCGAACACCCGCACCGGGTAAGCCGTTCGTGTCGCAGACGATCTGGCAGACGGTCGCCGATCTCACCAACAAGCGCTATGTGTTCGAGTCGACGACGCGCCCCAACATCGTGTGGGTCGATCTCGACGAGCTGGACTTCTCCGAAGGTGCGCCGGCGGGGAAGCTCGACCTCCTCGGCGACACAGCCCTGGAAGGTGGACTCGCAGGCAATGTTTCGGGTCGCTTCGAGAAGGCCGACCCGTTGACCTTCATCTCGATGCCATAGTGAATGCGTGTGCGGTTCCTCCGCACAAGACTTCCCCGAACGAATGAGCCCCGGAGACAAGGTCTCCGGGGCTCATTCGTGGAGCTGAGACTACTGAGCGTCAGCGCTTCCGCTGGCCAGATCAGAGACGCTGCCGATGACGTCCGACAGGCTGCTGACGAGCTTCAGCAGGTCGACCAGGGTCTCGACCGCGCCGCCGTCGAGCAGCTCCGCGAGTTCGTCGAACATATGTGTCTCCTAACGTAGGGGAACGGTCAATGCCGTAAGGGACATTACGGCACTAATGATGACGTCCCGCGGAATTACCGCCAACATGCCACGCTGTGATTCCCATCACATCCATACGAATTGACCGATGGAGAACATCGAGACGGCGCGCAGGTTTCAATTCCGAGAAGTGTCAAGCCGCCACTCCGTACACCCTCGTACTCCGAGCATTCATACCGAATCAGGTTGGACGGGGCGAGATCCGAAAGATCGAGCCGTGTACGGGTTACTCGGCAGGAGGCTCGAACTCCATCAGACCGACTGCAGCTTCACGAGCACGACGAGATACCTCGACCCGACTCCACCATCCCTTGTGAGAAATATGACTGTAACGTCCGGAACTTGCCTTCGATAGAAGAAGAACTGTCGGATTTCCATCATCCGTTCGGACGACAGAAATCCGACAGGTGTACAGACGGGTGTATCCGGGCTATTCCGCGAGCTGCCGGAGAACGTAGCGCAGAATCCCGCCGTGGCGGAAGTACTCGCCTTCCGCGGGGGTGTCGATCCGCACTGTCGCGTCGAACTCGTTGTCCCCCGCGCGCACGCGCACGGTCTCCGGAATGTCGTCGCTGCCGGCCAGCCCGGTGATCGTGAACTCCTCCTCCCCCGTCAGTCCCAGGCTCTCGGCGGATTCGCCGTCGGGGAACTGCAGCGGCAGGACACCCATGCCGATCAGGTTGGAACGGTGGATGCGCTCGTACGACTGCGCGATCACCGCACGCACCCCCAGCAGGAGGGTGCCCTTGGCGGCCCAGTCGCGGGACGAGCCCGATCCGTACTCGACGCCGGCGAGAACGATCAGCGGGGTGCCGTCCTCGGCGTACTTCTGCGCGGCGTCGTAGATGCTCATCTGCTCGTCGGTCGGCAGGTAGCGGGTGACGCCACCTTCGACGTCCGGCACCAGCCGGTTGCGCAGCCGGATGTTCGCGAAGGTGCCGCGGATCATCACCTCGTGGTTGCCGCGTCGCGATCCGTAGGAGTTGAAGTCCGACTGCTCGACTCCGTGTTCCTGCAGGTAGCGACCGGCGGGGCTGTCGCGTCGGATGGAACCGGCCGGGGAGATGTGGTCGGTGGTCACCGAGTCGCCGAGCAGCGCCAGCACGCGCGCTCCTTCGATGTCGCGCAGCGGCTCGGGGTCTGCCGGCATGTTCTCGAAGTACGGAGGCCGCCGCACGTACGTCGACTCCTCCTTCCACTCGAACACCTCGCTGTCGGGGACGTCGAGGTTCCGCCACGTCTCGTCGCCCGTGTAGACGTCCTGGTAGCCGGAGTCGAACATCTCCGCGCGGACGCAGTCGTCGATGACCTCCTGTATCTGCTGGGTGGTCGGCCAGATGTCGCGGAGGTGGACGTCGTTGCCGTCGGCGTCGGTGCCGAGCGGGTCGTCGAACAGGTCGACGAGCATCGACCCGGCGAGGGCGTAGGCGATGACCAGCGGCGGGGACGCGAGGAAGTTCATCTTCGTCTGCGGATGGATGCGACCCTCGAAGTTGCGGTTGCCCGACAGCACGGCCGAGACGTCGAGGTCGTTCTCGTCGATCGCGGCCGCGATCTCCTCCGGTAGCGGACCGGAATTGCCGATGCAGGTCGTGCAGCCGTAACCGACGAGGTGGAAGCCGAGCTTCTCGAGATAGGGCGTCAGGCCCGCGTGCTCGTAGTAGTCGGTGACAATGCGCGAGCCGGGCGCGAGGGACGTCTTCACCCAGGGTTTGCTGCGCAGTCCCCTCTCGACGGCGTTCTTGGCGAGCAGCGCCGCGCCGATCATCACCGACGGGTTCGACGTATTGGTGCACGAGGTGATCGCGGCGATCACGACGTGCCCGTGGTCGAGTTCGAACTCGTCGCCGTCACCGATGCGCACCGGGACCTTCTTCGACGGCGGCGCCGACGTGTCGGCCTCGTCGGGCACCGGTTCGCGCGGCGGTGCGCTCGTGTCCTCACCCTTCACCGACACCGGATCGCTCGCGGGGAACGATTCGATCGACCCCTCGTCGACGTCGCTGGTCTGCATCCGAGAGACGACGTCGGGTACCTCCTCGCCGTTGAGCAGGGCGGTGACGGCGTCGGGAGCGAGCGCGACGGGGATGCGATCCTGGGGTCGCTTGGGTCCGGCGATGGACGGTCGCACGGTGGACAGGTCGAGTTCGACGACCTGGCTGTACTCGGGTTCACGGTCGGGGTCGTGCCACAGCCCCTGTTCCTTCGCGTACGCCTCGACGAGGGCGATGCGGTCCGCGGGGCGGCCGGTGAGTCGCAGGTAGTCGAGGGTCGCGTCGTCGATGGGGAAGATCGAGATCGTCGAGCCGTATTCGGGGCTCATGTTGCCGATGGTCGCGCGGTTGGCGAGCGGCACGTTCGCCACGCCCGGGCCGAAGAACTCGACGAACTTGCCCACCACCCCCGTCTTACGCAACTTCTCCGCGACGGTGAGCACGAGGTCGGTGGCGGTGGTGCCCTCCCGCAGCTCCCCGGTGAGCTTGAACCCCACCACCTGCGGGATGAGCATCGACGCGGGCTGGCCGAGCATCGCCGCCTCCGCCTCGATGCCGCCCACACCCCATCCGACGACACCGAGGCCGTTGATCATCGGGGTGTGCGAGTCGGTGCCGACGAGGGAGTCGGGATAGGCGACGAGCATGCCGTCGGTGTCCTCGCGGGTGAACACGACGCGGGCCAGGTATTCGAGGTTGACCTGATGGCAGATGCCGGTGCCGGGCGGGACGACCTTGAACCCGTCGAACGCGCCCTGCGCCCAGCGCAGCAGCTCGTAGCGCTCACGGTTGCGTTCGAACTCGAGAGCCGTGTTGATCCGGAAGGCGTCCTCGCGGCCGAAGACGTCGGCGATCACGGAGTGATCGATGACCAGCTCGGTGGGGATCAGCGGGTTGATCCGCTTCGGGTCGCCGCCCTGGGTGGTCATGGCGTCGCGCATCGCGACGAGGTCCACCACGCAGGGCACGCCGGTGAAGTCCTGCATCAGCACACGGGCCGGGGAGAACTGGATCTCCGGGTTGTGTTCGGACTTGGGGTCCCAGCCTGCGACCGCCTCGATCTGGTCGCGGGTCACCAGCCGTCCGTCCTCGTTGCGCAGCAGGTTCTCGAGCAGAACCTTGAGGCTGTAGGGCAGGCGCTCCGAACCGGGCACCTTGTCGATCCGGTGGATCCGGTAGTCGGTGCCGTCGACCTTCAGGATGTCCTGCGCGCCGAAGCTGTCGTCACTCATGACCGTGCCTCCCGACTGCGATTCTTCTGTGGTTACCCGAATGGGTAGCCCGTTCCGCTGCGCGGCAATCACCCGGTGTCGGTTAAGCGCCGGACCTGCTCCCCGGCCCTCTGTATCCGCTCGCCGGCTGGTCGTTCGTGCGTGTCGTGCCGCGCGCGGATGACGATTTCGTGAGCGGATGGATGCGTCCGTCCGCGCTTCTCCACCACTCGCGTGCGCTGTGCTAACGTCTCCGCGACTATTCGATCGGGGGGTCGTATGAGCAGGTGGGGAACGCTCGCGCTCGTATTCGTCGCAGCTGCGATTTCAGCGTGCAGCACGAGTCCAGCGGTAGAGATCGAGGCGAGTGAGACGACCACCGCCCGCACCCCTCGCATCACCGACGACTCCGGCCGCCCACCCGTCACCTTCGACCCCTGCTACGACATCCCCGACGAGGTGATGGAAGACCTGGGGTACGACGCGGGGAGCAAGGAACTCGAGGACATGCCGATGGGTTCGTACACCTTCCTCGGATGCGGGTACGAAGGAACGGTCAGTGTCCCAGGGGTCTTGGCTCGCTACGACCTCCTCGTCCTGGCAGGCAACGTCTCACTCGACGAGGAACTGGAAAAGAACGGAACCATTGCGGAAGAAACACAGGTGAACGGGCGGCGCGCTCTACTCGAAGTCGATCCGAGCACCAGGGATACATGCAGATACTTCCTGCAGACCGATTTCGGCATGGTGGGATTCAGCCGTATACATCACAAAGATCATGCCGGCCCCGTCCCTCAGGACGAATGGTGCGCCGGGTTCAAAGATCTCGTGCGCACTTTGGAAACGTTCATCCAAGCCTGATCAACGCAGGAAGATCATGAATGACATCGTTCGCCTCGAGCCCCACGTCGTCGACGAGATCGTGCGCCTCTGCAACATCATGCTCGCTGAACTTCGAGATGCGGCACGAGTCTCAGAGAAACTGACCGTCACAGAGGGGTTCGGTGACTTCGAGTCGGCAAAACAACTCGCTGCGGGCTACCGACGCAAGGCGGCAGGAACCCCCGAGTCCGCGAAGGAACGTGTCGAGCAATTCATCGAAGCACTCACCGAACTCCGCGATGCCTTCGCGGCCGGGGGTGAGGCCTTTCTCGACACCAACTCCGAGTGGGCTCGTCGGATCGGTGCCATCGCCCCGGACACCTGACCCGTCCGCGAACGAAATAGACACTCACACAACTTCGGAACGCGCACGAACAACCAGTTCGTGAGCAAACGTACGGCAAGATCGGGGGAACATGGCCAGGCGGGCGATCGTCGCACTCGCATTGATCGGGGAAGCGGTAACTGGATGCGGTCCGAGTCCGGCCGCGGAAGTCGAGGCAAGCGAGGCGGTTACGACCACCACCCGCGCCCCTCGCATCACCGACGACTCCGGCCGCCCGCCCGTCATCTTCGACCCTTGCTACGACATCCCCGACGAGGTGATGGAAGCGGAGGGGTACGACGCCACAGGAAAAGAACTCGCAGACATGCCCATGGGTTGGTACACCTTTCTCGGCTGCACCTACAGCAAAGAGGACTACATCCCCGGGGTAAGACGCGGATACGGTCTAAACATCCTTGCCGGAAACGTCTCACTCGAAGAAGAACTAGATAAGAACGGCCACTTTGCGACCCACACCAGCATCAACGGTCGCCCAGCACTCCTGGAAGTCGACTCGAGCATCAGAGATGCATGTACCTATGCGCTTGAGACGACCTTCGGGGTCGTCTTCATCACCCGGCTCTACAACACCGACCATCCTGGACCTGCACCAGAGAATGAGTGGTGCATAGGGATGGACGAATTCGTTACCTCCATTGAGCCGTACATCCAGGACTGACAAGGAGTTGCCATGGTGGACTTCGTCAGGCTCGAGCCCAGCGTCGTCGATCAAGTCGTTCGCATCTGCGGCGCGATGCTTACAGAGCTCGAAGATGCACGTAGACAAGCTCACCGACTCTCGAGGACAGAGGGTTTCGGCGAGTTTGAGTCCGCCAAGCAACTTGCTGCCGGTTACCGACGCAAGGCATCTGGGACACCCGAATCCGCCGTGGAACGCGTCGAGCAGTTCATCGATGCGCTCACCCAGCTCCGCGACGCCTTCGCTGCCGGCGGCGAGGCGTTTCTCGACACCAACTCCGAACTGGCCCGCCAACTCGGCGCCATCGACCCGGACAACGGATCGCATCCGCTACCGAGCTAGTCATTCGAGCCCTCCACAACCTGTGCAAATGACCAACTCGTGCGCGGATTCCCATACAGCACCGACGCGGCGAGCCCGTCACCCACCCAGGCGACCCAGCAACTCCTCCCCGCCGACCTGGCGGATGTAGTCGGGGTCGCCGCACACCACGAGCTGGTCGCGGGCACGCGACAGGCCGACGTACAACCGTTCGCGTGAACGGTCCTGGGGCGTCGATTCGTTCACCGCCAGCACCACGGCGCGTCGCTCCAGGCCCTTGAAGCCGAGGACGTGGCCGTAGAAGACCTGGTCGGTGTCCCAGAAGCTCTCCCAGTACGCCTTGGGGCCCGCCGCCTGCCGCTCGACCTGCTCGGGGTGGCGGCTTCCCGTCGCCAGCAGGGCGACGTCCTCGGGACGCCAGCCCTCGTCGAGCAGTTCGTCGATCGCGTCGTCGGCCCGGTTCAGGGCCTCGTCGGCGGGACAGGGCACGAAGCGGACCTCGGGACCGTCGCCGCCGAGCAGTCGCATGCGCTGGCCGACCAGCGGGACGAAGGAACCGGCGATCTGTTTGGTGTTGCGCATGTTCTGGTCCAGTACCAGCGGCACCAGGTCGACCGGGGGCACTCCCTGCCGGTCGAAGACCCGCTGCCCCTCGTCGCTGAAGACGTAGATCTCCCCCGCGTCCTCGTCGCGCAGGGCCGCAAGGACGGGGCGCCACCAGTCGTCGGCGAAGTCCTGTGCCTCGTCGACGACCACGGCGTCGAACCGTTGCCCGTCGGGCAACTCGGCGGCGAGTTCGGCCATGCGAGCGGGGAGTTCGTGTTCCCAGAAGTGCACGGTCTGCTCGGTGCGCAGACTCTCCGGCGGGCCTTCGGGTGCACCCCACAGCCGGCCGAGTTCGTGGAACTCCCCGACATAGGCGGGCCGGTGCTTGCGGGGCCAGGTCGCGGTGATCCGCGCCAGATACGACGCGAGTCCGTGCGAATAACAGATCAGGGCAACACGTTTGCCGACACGCGTGAGCCGCCGGGCCTTCTCCAGAGCGAGGAAGGTCTTGCCGCTCCCCGCCCCGCCGCGCACCTCGACGCGCGGAAGCAGCCGGGTCGCATCGAGGATCGTCGCCTGCTGCGCGGTGAGGACGTCGCAGGTGTCCTCGTTCTCCAGGGCCCGCGCCACCACGTCGCGCTGCGGCATTCCCCGCCCGGACAGCACCTCGGCCAGCTCACCGATACCGTCGGTGTCGATGCCGGGTTTCGCGACCGCCTGGTCGACGAGCACCTTCATCAACCGGCCGACGATCCCGGCGAGGTCGTCGCGGTCGACGACCTTCCAGCGCGGGCACTCCGGCATCGCGAAGTCGGGGGCGAAGCTGCTGTTGGGGAAGACGACGACGTGATCCCACCGCACGTGCCCGTGCGTCCACCGCGGGTCCTTGTCGACGTACCGGCGCAGGGCGTACATGGCACGGCGGACCTGCTCGACGGGATCGATGACCGTCGGGCCGCTGCGGCGGTGCTGGTACCAGTCGCCGTTCTCGCACCAGATCTCCCCTCCCTTGACCTCGAGGCAGATCACGCCGTAGCCGTCGAGGGCGACGACGAAGTCGATCTCGTGGTCCTTGTCGTGGTCGGTGACGCGCTGGTTGGCGACGACGAGGTCGTTCGGGCCCAGCTGCTCGACCAGGGCACGCCACACGATCTCCTCCGTGGCGTGCGCGAACCGCGGCTGTTCCGGGATACGAATGCTCACAACAGTTCTCCTCGCCGTCACTCCTCGACGTCGACACCGTACCGGCGCGCGAGCGCGGCGAGGTCGTCGTCGTACCCCTGCCCCACCGCACGCAGCCGCCACTTGCCGGCGCGCCGGTAGATCTCGGTGAGCACCATGGTGCGTTCGGTGGTCCCGGCGTCGAGCACGAAGGTTGCTGCGGTTCCGCCGTCGCCGTCGACGCTGACCGATACGGCCCCGAGTTCACCGAAGGTGCGGGCGTCGTCGATCGCGGCGGCGACGGCGATGCGTTCGCACTCGTCGGGAAGTTCGGCGAGGTCGACACGAACGCACTGCTCGCTGCTGCCGTCGAGGGTCAGCTCCACCACCCCGTCGTCGTAGAGCGGGTTGTTGTAGAAGACGAAATCGTCGTCGGTGTCGACCTTCTCGTCGGCGCCGAGGAGGAAGGCGACGACGTCGAGGTCGAATTCGTCGCCGAGCGCCTCGGCCTTCCACGCGACGTTCACGGCCCAGCGGTGGGTCTTCGACGGCAGGTCGATGACCTCACCGCGGGACAACACCGGTGCCGTCAGCCGCGACTCGGTTCGCATGTGCGGCGGGACGACTCCTTTCTCGACGGCGGCATCGACGTCCTCCGGTCGCAGGATCGGCAGCTGCCGCTCGACGACCCGTGCCATGCGCTTGTCGGCTTCCCCTCCCTCGAGGATCAGCACGTCGGTGACCGCGGCCGTGAAGTTGAGGGCGGGCCGCGCGCCGAGCTGGGTGAGGCGCGAGCGCATCATCACCGCCTGCAGGTGGGTGCCGCCGAGCAGCAGCACCCGGCGACCGGCCCACAGCTTCGGCTTGTGTCCCTGCAGGAGCCGTGGCTGCGGGTCGGCCTTCGGGGCGGGGGCGACGTCGACGGTGGTCGTCACCTTCGGTTCACCGGGCAGGACCCGGGTGAGCAGTTCCTCGAGGCGCTGCTCGGAAATGACCGGGATGCCCTCGGCGAGGGCCTTGCGGATCTTCGTGGTCCGGGTGCCCGGGTCGTTGCAGACGACGACGCCGGTCTGCCGGCTCACGTTGTTCATGACCTCGAGCCCGGCCTCGGTCATGCGGTTGGCGAGCGCGACCCGTGGGGTGGCGGTCGGGCCGGTGATCACGACCTTCATGCCCTGCACGAGACCCGCCTCGGTGAGCCGGCCGGGGTTCTTCCACGCACACGGCACCCGGGGCACGGACTCGGGATAGACGGTGCGGCGCCGGCGGCAGTCCACGACGGGCAGCGGCAGCTGCAGGTTCTCCGCCATCGCGGCGCTGCGCACGAACACCTCGGAGAGCACGCGCGCGTCGTCGTAGGCGTCGTGTTCCTGGAGCTGCTGCACCTGCCAGTGTTGCGCGAGGGTGGACAGCTTGTAGTTCGGCACGTCGAGTTCGAGCCGCCTCGACAGCGCCAGCGTGCACAGGCGGTGGTTCGCCGGGAGGACACCACCGGCCCGCCGGAACTCGGCGTCGAGGAAGCCGTAGTCGAAGGACGCGTTGTGGGCGACGAGTGTGGCACCGTCGAGGACCTCGGCGAGGTCGGAGGCGATGTCCTCGAAGCGCGGGGAGCCGGCGAGCCGTTCGCGAGTGAGCCGGTGGATGTGCACGGGCCCGGGATCGCAGCCGGGGTCGACGAGGGTGGAGAACTCCTTCTCGACGGAGCCGTCCTCGCGCAGTACCAGAGCGGCGACGCTGAGCACCCGGTGGGCGTTGGGACGGATGCCCGACGTCTCGACGTCGACGACCACCCACCGGTGGTCACGAGGCAGTACCGCCACCCCGCTCGCGAGTGCGCTCATCTCCATCACGTCGACCTCCGACCGTCCTGCTCCCGGGAAATTTCCGGCACGATCGGACATTCTCGACCGTCCCTCCGACAACATGGTCACCACCCCCGATATGGTCACGGACGTCGGCACGATTCCGCGTGAAGGAGCAGCATGACCGAATCGACTCGTCGCTCCCCCGCGGAGACCATGGCGCGACTGTCGCTGGAGGAGAAGGCGTCGCTCACCAGCGGCCGCGACTTCTGGTCCACCGAAGCGGTTCCGCGGGAGAACGTTCCGTCGATCATGCTCACCGACGGCCCGCACGGAGTCCGGAAGCAGACCGGTGGCGGTGACCATCTGGGCCTGAATGCGTCCGTCCCGGCGACCTGCTTCCCGCCGGCCGTCGCGCTGGGGTGTTCGTTCGATCCGGACCTGCTCGAGCGGGTCGGCCGGGCGCTCGGTGAGGAGGCGCAGGCGCTGCAGGTCGGGGTGCTGCTCGGGCCGGGCATCAACATCAAGCGGTCGCCGCTGTGCGGGCGGAACTTCGAGTACCTGTCGGAGGATCCGCTGCTCTCCGGCATCCTCGGCACGGCCCTGGTGCGCGGTATCCAGTCGCAGGGTGTGGGCGCGTCGCTCAAGCACTTCGCGGTGAACAACCAGGAGACCGACCGGATGCGGGTCTCCGCCGACGTCGATCCCCGTCCTCTGCACGAGATCTACCTGCGCGGTTTCCGGCGGGTCGTGCGTGAGGCGCAGCCGTGGACGGTGATGTGCTCGTACAACCGCATCAACGGGGTGTTCGCTTCCCGCAACCGGTGGCTGCTCACGGAGCTGCTGCGTGAGCAGTGGGGTTTCGAGGGTCTGGTGGTGAGCGACTGGGGCGCCGTCGACGACCGCGTGGCCGCCCTCGCGGCGGGTCTGGATCTCGAGATGCCGTCCACCGGTGGCCGCACCGACGCGCAGATCGTCGCCGCGGTACGGGCGGGTGAGCTGGACGAGTCGCTCCTCGACACCGCCGCGATCCGCGTGCTGGAGCTGGTGGACCGGGCCGTCACCGGGGCCGATCCGGAGGCGTCCTTCGACGCCGACGCGCACCACGTCCTGGCCCGGGAGGTCGCCGGGCAATGCATCGTCCTGTTGAAGAACGACGACGACCTGCTCCCACTCGCCCCGGACACCCGCCTCGCCGTGATCGGGGAACTCGCGCGCGATCCGCGTTATCAGGGCGCCGGGTCGTCGCGGATCAACCCGACCCGCCTGGACGATGCGCTCGACGAGATCCGGGCGCTCGCGGCGAACGACGTGGCGTTCGCCGCCGGATACGCCGCGGACGGGTCGGATTCGGCCGGGCTCGTCGACGAGGCCGTCGCTCTGGCCCGCACCGCCGACGTCGCCGTCGTGTTCCTCGGGGTGCCCGCCGAGCTGGAATCGGAGGGCTTCGACCGCGACGATCTCGAGCTGCCCGCGAACCAGACGGCGCTGCTCGACGCGGTGGTGGCGGCGAACCCGAGCACCGTGGTCGTGCTGTCGAACGGGGGTGTGGTGCGGCTCAGCGGGTTCGCCGACCGGGTTCCGGCGATCGTGGAGGGCTGGCTGCTCGGGCAGGCCGGTGGTGGTGCGGTCGCGGACGTGCTGTTCGGGGTGGTGAACCCGTCGGGCCGGCTCGCGGAGACGGTGCCCGTCCGGCTCGAGGACACCCCGGCCTTCGGGAACTTCCCCGGCGAGCTCGGGCACGTCCGCTACGGCGAGGGCCTCCACGTCGGTTACCGCTGGTACGACGCGCGGGATCTCGACGTGGCCTTCCCCTTCGGGCACGGCCTGTCGTACACGACCTTCGGGTACTCCGATGCCACGGTGGACGATGCCTCGGGGGACGCCGATCTCACCGTCCGCGTGACGGTGGCGAACACGGGGTCGCGGGCCGGCGCGGAGGTCGTGCAGGTGTACGTGGGGTTGCCGTCGTCGTCGGTGACGAGGCCGCCGCGGGAGCTGAAGGGGTTCGCCAAGGTCCACCTCGACCCCGGAGAGTCGCGGCGCGTCGAGATCCCCGTACGCCGCGACGATCTGGCCTACTGGGACACCCGCGTGGACTCGTGGATCGTCGAGGGCGGCACGTACACGGTGGAGATCGGGGCGTCGAGCCGCGACATCCGGCAGCGGTGCACGGTCGACGTGCCGGGCGATCCGGTGCGCCTGCCGCTGAGCATGGACTCGTCGATCGGGGAACTGCTCGAGAATCCCGCGGCGGCGGACATCCTCGCGCAGGCGTTCGGGGCGCTGGGCGACGCCGGCATCGACGAGAGCGTCCTGAAGATGGCGTCGTCGATGCCGATCGGGCGGATCGTCGGGTTCGTGCCCGGGGTGAGCCGCGAGCAGATCCAGCAGTTGCTGGACGCCGCGAACCGGGCGTGAGTCAGCGGTCGGCGGTGAGCAGCACCTTCAGCGCACCTGTCTCCCCCGCTCGGGCGAACACGTCGTAGGCCTCCTCGAACTCGTCGAGGGCGAAGCGGTGCGTGATCATCGGTGAGGTGTCGAGCTGCCCGCTCTGCACCAGGCCGATGAGAGTCGGGGTGGAGTAGGTGTCGACCAGGCCGGTGGTGATGGTCAGGTTCTTGATCCAGATGTCCTCGAGGTGCAGGGTCGCGGGTCTGCCGTGCACACCGACGTTGGCGACGTGCCCGCACGGCCGCACCAGCGCGACCGCCTGCTCGAAGGTCTCCGGGTAGCCGACCGCCTCGATGGTGACGTCGGCGCCGAGACCACCGGTGAGGTCGCGGACCACGGCGGCCACGTCGTCGCGACCGCTGTTGATCACGACGTTCGCGCCGAACGCCTGCGCGGCGTCGAGGCGGCTGTCGGCGAGGTCGACTGCGACGATGCGGCTGGGGCTGAACAATCGGGCGGACAGGACCGCGGCGAGCCCGATGGGTCCGGCTCCGATGATCACGACGACGTCGGCGGGGCGCAGGCAGCCGTTGAGCACACCCACCTCGTAGGACGTGGGCAGGATGTCGGCGAGCATCAACATCTGCTCGTCGCTCACCCCATCGGGGATGCGGTGGGTCGAGTTGTCGGCGTAGGGAACCCGGACCAGTTCGGCCTGGGTGCCGTCGATCAGGTGCCCGAGGATCCAGCCGCCCCCACCGATGCACTGCCCGTACCGGCTCTCGCGGCAGAATCGGCAGGTGCCGCACGCGGTGATGCAGGAGACGAGCACCCGGTCTCCCGGAGCGAGGGTCTGTACGCCCTCCCCCACCTCGACCACCGTGCCGACCGCTTCGTGCCCGAGGATGCGGCCGTCGGTCACCTCGGGTACGTCGCCACCGAGGATGTGGAGGTCGGTGCCGCAGATGGTGACCGCGTCGACGCGGACCACGGCATCGGTGGTGTCCTGGATCCGTGCGTCGGGGACGTCCTCCCAGGAACGTTTCCCCGGTCCGTGGAATACCAGTGCCTTCATCGTTCGGCCCTCCGCCGGCGGATTCGGTCCGTTCCAGGATGGCACGAGTCTACCGAAGAGAAGGCCGGACCGGCAGGGTGAAAATTCACCCGTCACCGCTGGAAATGTCCGAATCCGTGGCACGATGACAACGCCCTCGTTGTTCCGGGCCCTCCGATCCCGAAGGCGGACCACACATGAAGATCCTCGCAGCGTCGCTCGCGACGGTGGCGTTACTGGCCGCCGCGGCGTGCAGCTCCGGCGATACCGAGTCCGCGTCCGAACCGTCGTCGACCCCCGCGGACCAGGCGGTACCCGACTACGTGGCGGATGTCGAGTCGACGGTCGAGCAGCTGATGCGCGACAACGCGATCCCCGGTGCGGTGGTTCAGGTCAGCTCCCCCGAACTCGGCGACTGGACCGGGACGTTCGGGGTGGGCGATCTCGACACGGGTGAGCCGATCTCCGCCGACGACCACTTCCGCGTCGGCAGCAACACCAAGACGATGACGGTCACGGCCGTCCTGCAGCTGGCGCAGGAGGGTCTGCTGTCGCTCGACGACCCGATCTCGACGTACATCGAGGGGGTCCCGAACGGCGACGAGATCACCATCGCGCAGCTTGCCGAGATGCGCAGCGGCCTGCCCAGCTACAGCTTCGATCCCGGTCTCAACGCGACGCTGGACGACGACCCGGGCAAGGCGTGGACGCAGGAGGAGCTGCTGGAGATCGCGTTCTCCTATCCGGTGAACTTCGCGCCCGGTGAGAAGTTCGAGTACAGCAACACCAACACGGTCCTGCTGGGGCTGGTCGTGGAGGAGCTGACGGGCAAGCCGATCGCGGAGGTCTTCGAAGAGCGCATCTTCACCCCGCTCGGGCTCGAGGACACCTCGTTCCCGGCGATCGACGACGCGTCGATTCCGGATCCGCACCCGCGGGGCTACATGTTCGGTACCAACGTCTCCACCCTCGAGACCTCCGTGCTGCCCGAGGAGGAACAGGCCGAGGCGGTCGCGGGCACGTTGAAGCCGAACGACCACACCGACGACAACCCGTCCTGGGGCTGGACGGCCGGTGCGGCGATCTCGACCGCCGACGACCTGACCACCTACGTGCAGGCTCTCGTCGACGGTGGCCTGCTCGACGAGCGGATGCAGCAGACCCGGCTCGACAGTATCCAGCCGGTGGGGGCGGCCACCGCCGGTTACGGGCTCGGCATGGCCCAGTTCGGCCCGCTGCTCGGGCACGACGGTCAGCTACCGGGCTTCATGACCTTCATGGGCCACGACCCGGAGACCGACCTGACGATCGTCGTGCTCACCAACCTGTCGGCGGTGCCCTCGGGTGAGGGTTCGGCGCTGACCCTCGTCAAGGGCATCCTGCCGATCTTCTACGGCTCGCAGTACCAGCCGCCGGGCGACCCGGCGCGCGCCCCCGGAACGGAGGCGAGCACGCCGGCGCCCACACCGGGCGGCTGATCCGCTAGACCCGTTTCAGCCCGAGCGAGTCCCGCAGCGTCGTCCCGGGATATTCGGTGCGGAACAGCCCGCGCCGCTGCAACTCCGGGACGACGAGGTCGACGAAGTCGTCGAGCGAGTCGGGATAGGCCGGGCACATGAGGTTGAAGCCGTCGCAGGCGCCGGAGGTGAACCACTCCTCGATGCTGTCGGCGACGGATTCGGGGGTGCCGATCATCGTGGCGTGTCCACCGCCCGCCGCGAGGTAGCCGAGCAGTTCCCGCAGCGTGGGGCGGCGGGTCTCGATGATCCGCTGCACCGTCGCGTAGCGGCCCTGCGGTCCGGTGAACTCCTCGATGGGTGGCAGGTCGGCGACCGGCGCGTCGAGGTCGTGCCCGGTGTAGTCCTGCCCGGTGAACACGCCGAGCTGGGTGAGGGCCGCGTCGACGTCGAGGAACGCGTCGAGGTCGGCCTTCTTCGCCCACGCCTCCTCCTCGGTGCGCCCGACATAGGTGACGAGGCCGGGCAGGATCGCAACCGAGCCGGGATCGCGTCCCGCGGAGGATATCCGGGCGCGCAGGTCGGTGGCGTAGTCGAGGGCGGCGGACATGTCCCAGGCGACGGAGTAGACCGCCTCGGCGTGCCGCGCGGCGAGGTCGCGGCCCGTCTCCGACGCTCCGGCCTGGAACAGCACCGGACGGCCCTGCGGGCAGCGCGGCACGGTGAGCGGTCCGTCGACGCGGAAGTGCTTGCCGCGGTGGTCGATCGGGCGGATCGTCTCGGCGTCGAGATAGCGGCCGCCCTCCCGGTCGACGATCAGGGCACCGTCGTCCCAGGAATCCCACAGGGCGCAGAGCACCTCGATGAATTCCTCTGCGCGCGCGTACCGCTCGGCGTGCGGCGGCAGCGCGTCGAAGCCGTGGTTGCGGGCCTCCTCGTCGAACATCGAGGTGACGATGTTCGCACCGACCCGTCCCCCGCTGATGTGGTCGAGCGAGGCGAGCATCCGCGCCGCGTGGAAGGGCGTGAAGAAACTCGCCGAGACCGTGGTGACCAGGCCGATGCGGGTGGTGGCGCGGGCCATCGCGGACAGCGCGGTGATCGGCTCGAGGAACCAGGTGGTGCCGGCGGTGTACTTCGGGTCGACGCTGTGCCCGTCGGCGAAGAACACCGCGTCGAGGCATCCGCGTTCGGCGGTGCGGGCGAGGTCCTCGAACCAGGCGATGTCGCCGAGCCGTTCGGCGGCCGAATCGGGGTGCCGCCACGCCGAGGAGTGGTGTCCGACGCCGTAGAGGAAGGCGTTGAGGTGCAGGCTGCGGGGTGCGGCCATCAGTTCATCACCAGACCGCCGTCGACCACGAGGTTCTGGCCGGTCACGGCGCGCGACCAGTCGGAGACGAAGAACAGCATCGCCGCGGCGAAGTCCTCGGGGGTGGTCACCTTCCGCAGCGGCGTGGACGAGGCGATGAGGTCGAAGACCGCCTCGGGGGTCGCGGCGGACGCGTCGGTGGTGCGCAGCAGACCGCCGGAGACCATGTTGACGCGGATGCCGTCGGGGCCGAGGTCGGCAGCGAAGGTGCGGGTCAGCGACAGCAGGGCCGCCTTGGCCGCGGTGTAGTCGTGGTACGGGACCACCGGGTTCTGGACGAGGTTGGTGCCGACGTTGACGATGCTGCCGCCCCCGACCTCCCGCATGCCGGGCAGCGCCGCCTGGATGACGTTGAGGGCGCCGGCGATCACGCCGTCGAACTGGGCTCCGAACGCGCCGTAGGCGATCTCGTCGGCCTTGTCGCGGGCGTCGCCGTTGAAGGAGAAGTCCGGCAGGGCGTTGTTGACGACGGCGGTGACCGGGCGTCCGAAGTGCTCGCGGGCCTGCGCGAACAGGGCGTCGACCTGGGCGCGGTCGGTGACGTCGGCCCGGAGCGCGACCGCGCGGTCGGCGCCGATCTTCTCGGCCAGTTCGCGGGCGGCGTCGCCGCTGGTGCGGTAGTCGAGGACCACGGCGGCCCCTTCGTCGGCGAACGCCTGCGCGATGGCGCGGCCGAGTCCGCGGCCGGCGCCGGTGACGAGTACGACCTGGTTCTGCAAGGACATGTTCCGTGCCTTCCCTTCTGTCGGGAAGGGTGCGTGACAGCGACGGACCTCTGGCCCGTTCGCCGGCTCGGCATCCCTTCGCTCGCATGATCGAGATCAGGTTCGACGGGTGTTCTCTCAGCCGTTTCCGGCACCCCGTGTCGAGTCCTGGGCACAGGCTACACCGCGGGGCCGCGGGCATCCGCTACCGGTTCACGGGATCGTCACATCCTCACGGCGAGCACTTAGCTCAGATCCACGTTAAAATATGCCATTCCCGTCCCGACGCACGAAAGGAGATTCCGACGCACCCGCCGGCCCCACACAATGCTTCCTACGTCTCCCTTCCGCAGCCCGTCGGAGACACCCCGCCGCGCGTCCACGGCACCCCCACGTGCCGTCCGGAGTCGGTGTGGTTCGAGGACCGCTACGCCATCCCGATCACCACCACGACCCCGCACCAGGCACAGATCGAGGACCTGCTCTTCCTGCGCCGGGTACTCGACGACGCCGGGATCGACTACCTGCTGGTGCGCGACGAGACCACCCGGCCGATCCTCGCAATCGACTGGGCCGACCGGAAGCGGCTGCTCACCGCCCTCGTGGACGGGTGCGGATCCGAGCCGTTCTACGCGAAGACGGTCGGGTCGAAGCACCGCCCGCTGCTGATCGCGGACGGTCGCCTGTCGCACCGCAGCAAGGCGCGGGTCCTGCGGCTGTTCCGCCCGCGGGTGGAACTGACCAGCGGTCTGCGCTACGGCGCGTCGAACGGTGTGCAGATCGAACTGTGGTCGTACACCGACGACGAGGTGATCATGCCGCGTCCGAACGCCCTGAGCCGGGAGACCGCCCTGCGCGACGAGATGCGCCGCACGACGGTCGAACGGTACGGGCAGCTGTGGCCGACCATCGAAGGAATGTTCGACCTGCATCCCTGGGACGTCCCCTTCGAGATCGATATGGTCTTCTCGTGGGTCGACGGATCGTCGAAGTCGTTCCAGGCCGAGCGTGCCCGGCTGATGCAGAACTACGTCGTCGGCGAGGGTGACGATTCACCGGCGCGATACCGGCAGATCGACGAGCTCAAGTACGCGCTGCGCGCGGTGCACATGTACGCGCCGTGGGTGCGTCGCATCTTCGTCGCGACCGATTCCCCCAGGCCGGCCTGGCTGGCCGACGACCCGCGGGTGACGTTCGTGCGCAGCGAGGAGTTCTTCGCCGATCCGACGGTGCTGCCCACCTACAACTCGATGGCGGTGGAGTCGCAGCTGCACCACATCCCGGGACTGTCCGAGTACTTCCTGTACTCGAACGACGACATGTTCCTCGGCCGTCCCGTGAGCCCGAGCCTGTTCTTCACCGGCGGCGGAGTCAGCAAGTTCGTCGAATGCGACGTGCGGATCGGTCTGGGCCGGAACCACGCCGCGCGCAGCGGGTTCGAGAATTCGGCGCGCGTGAACCGCCGGTTGCTGAAGGAACGCTTCGGGGTGACGATCACCCGGCACCTCGAACACTCGCCGGTGCCCCTGCGGCGGTCGATCATGGCGGAGATGGAACGCGAGTTCCCTAAGGAGTTCGCGGCGACGGCGGCCAGCCAGTTCCGCGGCGCCGAGAACATCTCGGTGACGAACTCCTTCTACCACTACTACGCGCTGATGACCGGTCGGGCGGTGCAGCAGACCACGGCGAAGGTGCAGTACGTCGACACCACCTCGTACGCCGGGCTGCGCGAACTCGACACGATCCTCGCGAAGCGCAAGCTCGACATGTTCTGCCTCAACGACGGCAGCACGCCCGAGGTGGACCTGGAGCTGCGGACGGCGAAGGTCACGCAGTTCCTCGAGCGGTACTACCCGATCCCTGCGCCCTGGGAGACCGACTACCCGGGCTGATACGCGAACCCGGCGGGACCGTTGCGGTCCTGCCGGGTCCGGCTAGATACGCACCGTCAGGTCGGGGTTCTCCGGGATGCGGATTCCGGCCTCGGCGAGGAGACGCTCTGCATCCTCCGCGGAGTGCGGCTGCCCGACGGTGGCGTAGCTGCCCGCCGGGACCACCGAGTGCACGATCGTGTCGGGATAGACGTGCACGAGGTTGAAGCCTTGCGCCCCGTCGTGCCCGCGCTGCGAGCCGACCGGCACGTTGAGGTCCTGGGTGTAGCAGGTCGACGACGCCACCGACACCGGGATGCCCGCGAAGGTCGCCGAGGTGGAGTAGTGCAGGTGCCCGCCGAGGATGGCCCGCACGTCGGTGCCGCGCAGCACCTCGGCGAGGCCCGCCTGGTCGCGGAGCTCGACGAGAACCGCCATGTCGAACACGCTCGGCACCGGCGGATGGTGAAGGGCCAGAACGGTTCCGAACCGGGCGGTGGTGTCGAGTTCGTCGGCGAGCCAGGACAGCTGCTCGGCGGTCACCTCGCCGTGGTGGTGTCCCGGAACCGAGGTGTCGAGCACGACGACGCGCAGGCCGTTGATGTCGTGCACCCGGTCGATCGGCGCGCCCGTCGGTTCCTGGTCGAGCAGCTGGGTGCGGAAGGTCGCGCGGTCGTCGTGGTTGCCCATCGCCCACACGATCTCCGCGTCGAGCGCCTCGGCGAGCGGCTCGACGAGGTCTCGGAGCTTGCGGTAGGCGTCGGACTGACCGCGGTCGGCCAGGTCGCCGGTGAAGACGAGTGCGTCCGGCTTGACCTGCGACGCCCGGATGTCGTCGAGGATCTGTCCGAGCCGGGTGTCGGCGTCCACCGCGCCGTAGAGGCGTTCTTCTCCACCCACGAGATGGGTGTCGGTGAGGTGGAGGAGGGTGTGCGAGGGTCTGGGGTATTCCGCAATGCGCTCTGTACCCGAAGAGCTGCCCATGGTCTCACTTCCATTCGCCCGTTTCGGGCAGGTCGATCGCCATCAACGGTACCGAGGCCGGTTCCACGTCTCCAACGTTGCCGGACCTCTGCGGCGAGGAGAATCGCGGGCCCGCGGCGGGAAACGTCGTGGTGACCAGCACATACTCCACACACTTCAGTATATGTGATCTAGATCACTTCTCTGCGGATCGACCCTCGCCGAGGGCCTCGCGCAAAGCCGCCTCCACTTCGTCCCGCGGGTGCATCGGCAGGCTGTGATGGGTGCCCGACGACAGCACGACGACCCGGCAGACGGGCGACACCTCCCGGACGGTGCGGGCCACGGTCGCGGCGTCGTGGACCCGGCTGTGCGGAGCGAGGACGACGGTCGTGTCCGCAGTCAGGCGACGCAGCGCAGTCACGGAGGGTCGCTTCGGCACGACCGTCTTCCCCGTCGGAAAGCGTGCGCCGTGGGCCGCGAGGTCGAGCCAGTCCGCGTCGAGCGGAGCCCCGGCCGTCTCCCATGCCAGGAAGGCACGCTGCCGCGCCTCGGTCGGGCGGACGAGAGTCGGCAACGCCCGCAACAGGTAGCCGGGTTTCATGCCGGCGAAGCACGAGTTCGGGTCGAGCAGCACCGACCGGTCCACCCGGTCCGGTTCCCGCAGTACGAAGGCGAGGGCGATCATGGCGCCGTACGAGTGACCCACGAGCGACGGTCGCGCGAGGCCGAGGCCGTCTAGGACCGAACGGAGCCAGTCGAGCAGGTCGTCGACCGTGCGAACCGGATCACCCGAGGGGACGCTGCGCCCGACGTCGCCGATGAGGTCCACGGCGAACACCCGATGGGACGCACTCAGCGCGACCGCGTGGGCGAACCAGACCGTGGAGGTCGCGCCGCCACCGGGAAGGAGCACGACGGGTGGCGCCCCGTCCGGTCCGCAGGCGGTGACGCGGGTGGTACCGAACCGCGAGGGGACGTCGTCGACGGTGGTGCCGTCGGGCCATTTCGCCAGGACGGCGTCGTAGCTGCGACGGAAAGCGCGGCCGGTGGCGGAGTCGAAGAACGGAGTGCGCGGCATCGGGGTCCTCCCGTGTCGGAGCGACAGGTGGGACCGATCCTGCCTCGAGCGGAGAATTCTTGTTAACTTTCGACTCCATCAACGCAGGCGAAGGGGATGGGGATGCGTCTACGCACGATTACCGCCACGGTGCTCGCCGCGGCGTTTGCGGTGTTCGGGGCCGGAACGGCGACAGCCGAGGAGAATCGTCCACCGCTCCCGGTGGGAAAGACGTTCCTGGACGGGCTGGCCCACGAACTCGGCAACCCGAACGGCAACGCGCTCGGCACGAACGACTGGGACTGCACGCCGTCGGAGGAACACCCCGATCCGGTGGTACTCGTCCACGGCACGGTGCTCAACAGGCAGGACAACTGGTCGTATCTCGGTCCGCTCCTCGCCAACGAGGGGTACTGCGTCTTCGCGCTCACCTACGGCAACCATGCCGATCTGCCCTGGCCGCTGAACGCCGTCGGCGGGCTGCTGCCGATGGAGGAGAGCGCGCAGCAGCTGTCGGACTTCGTCGACGAGGTCCTCGCCGCGACGGGAGCCGAGAAGGTCGACCTCGTCGGTCACTCGCAGGGCACGCTCATGCCGGTCTGGTACGTCAGGTTCCTCGGCGGCAACGAGAAGGTCGACGACTACATCTCGTTGGGTCCGGTCTACGAGGGCAGCCACGCGTTCCTCATCGCGGCGTCGTTCGAGGCGTTCGGGCACCTCGGCGTGCGGCAGGACATGGAGAATCTCGTCCATGCCCTCGGTTGCGGTGCGTGTCCACAGGTGCTCGCCGGGTCGGACTGGATCCGCACCATCCAGGAAGCGGGCGTGTACGCCGACGAGGTGACGTACACGAACATCATGACGCGGTACGAGGAGATCGTCCTGCCGTACACCAGCGGCTACCGCGAGGCCCCCAACGCACGGAACATCGTGCTCCAGGACCACTGTGCGAACGACTTCGTCGAACACGCCGGCATCGTCAACGACCCGAACGCGGCGTGGTTCGTCCTCGACGCCCTCGATCCGGGCGGGGCCGGACCGCTCGAGTGCGTGTTCGTCCCGCCGATCACCGGCTGGAGCCCGGAGCCCGTGGTCACTCCTGTCACCGAAGAGACCTCCGGGGCCTGACATTCCGCCGTTCCCGCCGAACCCCGCTCTCCCGGCCGGTAGGTTGCAGACCGACAGAGCGTGTTCCGAGTGGTCGAGACGAGGAGGGTTCATGGCGAGGCGAGCAGTACGACGTGCAGGAGCGGCAGTGGCCACCGCAGGTGCGGTGGCCACTGCTGTGATCGGGATGGGTGGTGGGGTCGCGTCGGCGGCACCGACGTCGACGACGATGCACTGTTCGAGCCAGAACCCGCTGTTCTGGGCGCCGCCGTTCACGTGGACGGTCACCGCGTCGTCGGGCGAGTCCCGACCCCCGGGTGGCGAACTCGAACCCGCCATCCTGCTCAGCGGCGGCAACGAACTGCCCGCTCCCCCGGCCGGCCTGTTCCCGAGCCTCGGTCTCGACTGGTACGGCACGCAGGTGCTCGTCGACTGGCACAACCGCACCACCGGCGAGTCCGGCCGTAGTGTCAGCGACCAGGCGGCCTGGCAGCAGAAGCCGGGCATCCCGGTCAACCGCACCTGGACCGGGACGGGCACCGTGGACTTCACCGTCACCGTCCAGACCGGGGGCGGATGGTGGTTCGTCAACACCCAGAACGCGGTGTGCCAGGGCACGATCGACGTCGTGCGGCGCTGAGAGCAGCACGTTCCACAGGTTCTCGACAGGGTGTCGTTATAATTTCCCGTGGGCTCCCCCGGGCCCGTCACGACATCTCAGAAAGGGCCACCGTGTACGTCATCACCAACCGCATCGACGTTCCTGCCGACACCGCCGAAGCATTCGAGAAGGTCTTCGTCGAGAGCATGCGTTCGACGCTCGACGGCGTGCCGGGCCTCAACCGCACGACCCTGCTCCGTCCCGCAGCCGACGGCCTGCCCTACGTGTCCACCATGGAGTTCGACTCCAAGGAGGACTTCCTGGCGTGGCTGCGTTCGGACTCGTTCAAGAAGTCGCACTCCGACGACCAGGCCCCGGGCATGCAGGCTCCGTCCGCGGTCGAGCAGCACACCCTCATCGAGGACATCGTCTTCGAGAAGTAGTCACTGCTCGGCAGACTCCCGCCCGCCGTACCGTATTTCGCCCCACCTGTAGCACAGGCGAAGTACGGTACGTCGGGCGAACTGCTGTAGCGCACGGGTTCTCCACAGCATAGGCATTCATCCACAGAATGCATCCGCGACCGCTCTGCGGCGCTCCGGCATCCGCACGGGCTGCGACGATCGCCTCATGGGCGATCCACCGATACTCACCACCGCGACCCTGACGGCATCCGGCCTGTCCGACAACGACATCCGCAGGGCAGCCAGGACCGGAGATCTCGTCCGCGTCGGACGCGGCATGTACCTGCATCGATTGGACGTCGACGCGCTCGGCGAGGTCGGGGTGCACCGTGTCCGGGCACGGCACTTCGGCCGGCAGCTCTCCGCGGGAACGGTTCTGAGCCATGTCTCCGCGGCGGCCCTGCACGGTCTCGACCTGTGGACGGTGCCGCTCGAACACGTCCACGTCTCCCGGCCACCGCACCGCCACGGACGGATGACCTCGCAGATCCATGTGCACCCGACCGAACTCGGTGACGACGTCGTTCTCGTCGACGGTCTGCCGGTGACGTCGGCGGCACGGACGGTCGTCGATCTGGCCCGCACGCTGCCGAGGGATCAGGCCGTCGTCGTGGGTGACTCGGCCCTGCGGCTGTATCCGGACGTCGCGTCGGACCTGCCCCGGGTGCTCGCCGATTCCGGGCAGAGGCACGGCCTCGCGAAGGCCCGTGCCGTCGTGCCGTTCCTGGACGGGCGGAGCGAGAGCGTCGGGGAGTCGTTGTCGCGCATCCGGATCGCGGAGGCGGGACTGCCGCGTCCGATCCTGCAGCACGAGATCGTCACGGCCGACGGCCGCCGCTACCGCGTCGACTTCTACTGGGAGAACGGTGTCGTCGGGGAGTTCGACGGGCGGATGAAGTACACCGACTCGCGAGCGTTGTTCGACGAGAAGCTGCGGCAGGACGCGATCCGCGACGCGGGTTTCGAGGTGGTGCGGTGGACGTGGGCGGAACTCGAACGGTTCGACGTCGTCGCGGAACGGTTGCGGAAGGCGGCACGACGCGCCGCGGCCGCGAGCCTGACGCGCTGAAACGAGGTTCGCCCCCACTGCAGCAGGGGCGAACCTCGTTTCGGCGGGCAAACTTACACCGCTACCGGCTGTCGGGCGGCCGGGACGACGACCGGCTCGGGGGTGGTGGCGACAGGAGCGGGACGGCGCACCAGCGCGACCGTCACGTACACGGCCAGGGAGACCAGGACGCCGAGGAAGGTGGTCCAGCCGTCGACCTCGGAGGTCACCAGGGAGTTGGGGATGTAGAGCAGGGTGTTGTCGACGCCGTAGATCGTCGGGGTCAGGACGAAGAAGCCGACGCGGACGGTGATGCCGGCGATCGCGGCGGCCACCACGGCGCGACCGTCACCGCGCGACCAGAACAGGCCGAGGATGAACGGCACGACCAGCGAGGCGAGCAGCAGGTCGAAGGTGAGGGTGAGCAGGATGCCGGTCTGCGGGACACGCAGGGCGACGAGCGCACCGAAGGCCGCCATCGGGAGCATGCACAGGCGGGTGGCCTTCATGACGTCCGAGGACATCGCGGCGTTCTCACCGCCGACACGGAAAACGTTGCGCACCAGGACTGTCGCGGTGGACAGCAGCACACCGCTGATGGTGGTCAGCGAGGCCGTCACCAGGCCGGAGAGCACCAGGATCGACAGCACCTTCGGGGTGTACTCGCCGAGCAGGACGTACAGGATCGGGGCGCCCGCCGTGTCGCCGACGATCGACACCGCGGCGAGGGCGACGAAGGACAGCGGCACGCACAGGACGATGATGCCGGTGGCCGCACCGAAGCAGGCCCGCTGGGCGGCGGCCGGGGACTTGGCGGAGAACACGCGCTGCATCAGGTCGATGGCGACGAGGTTGCCGAGACCGAGGGCGGTGATGGTGGCCCAGTTGATCGCAGCGCCCTGCGCCGGGTCGGTGAGCTGACCGAGATCGCCGATGCCGAGCCCCTCGCCGTGGGTGAAGCCGGGAACGAAGGCGACCCAGGCGAGCAACGAGACGATACCGACGGCCATGACCGCGAATTGCACGAGACCGGTGTAGACGCTGGCGAACATGCCGCCCGCCATCGTGTAGGCGAGCACGAGCGGGATGATGACCAGGACCGCCGCCGTGTAGTTCAGGCCGAGGAAGTACTGCAGCAGGTAACCCAGGGCGACGAGGTTGCCGGCGAGCAGGATGCCGAAGCTGCCGACGGTGAGCGCCGAGGACATGATCTCGGTGCCGCGGCCGAAGCGCCGGGCGAAGAACTCCGGCAGGGTGACCACCCCGGTGGCGCGCAGGCGCTTGGCGAAGAACAGGCCGACGAGCAGGATGCTCACCGCCATGCCGAGCGGCATCGCCGCGCCGGCCCAGAAACCGAATCCGGCTGCGAGATCGGCTGATCCGAGCGTCGCGTTGGAGTCGACGACCTGGGACATGAGCAGGACGGCCAGGACGGGGGCTCCGAGGGAGCGTCCCGCGAGGAGGAAGTTCCCGGCCTCCCCGCGGACCTTGCGGGTGGAGTAGAAGCCGGCCCCGAGGAGTACGACGAGGCACAGGGCGACACCGGTGATGATCATGGCAGCTCCGTGTGGAGAGGGTCAGACGGCAGGAGCGCTGCGTTGGGCTTCGCGTCCGAACGAGTAGAGGACTTGCGGGGACCGGGCCGGGAGGAAGCCCGGCTCCGGTCGGGGCGACGAGCACCGTTCCTCAGGAACCTTACGCACCGGATGTGACGTCGCCGTTAAGATCTCTTCGGTCAGATGTACGGCAGATCAACGATTTTCGCGGATCGAATCCGTCAGGACCCGTTCGCCTTCCAGCGCGCCCGCTCCTGTGCGAACGCGACGGACTGGGTCGTCTGGAAGTCGGTGATCGATGCGGCGTTGTCTGCCAGGAACTTCCTGTGTTCGGCGAGCGAGAAGGTGCCGTCGGTGATCTCCACTCCGCCCCCGCGACCGGCCGCGAGATCGGCGCGCAGGTCGAGCAGTTCGTCGGGGTCGACGGGGTACCAGGAGATGCGGTCGAAGAAGCGCAGCAGCCAGGGGGTTCCGTCCTCGAACGGGCCGGCGGACTGCGGGTGCCGGTGGTTCCACACCTGGGTGGTGCGGCCGACGAACTGGTAGCCGCCGGGGCCTTCCATGCCGTAGATGCACAGGTAGGCGCCGCCGATGCCCACGGCGTTCTCGGGGGTCCAGGTGCGGGCGGGGTTGTACTTGGTGGTGACGAGGCGGTGCCGGGGGTCGAGCGGGGTCGCGACCGGGGCGCCGAGATAGACGTCGCCGAGCCCGAGGACCATGTAGTCGGCGGCGAAGACCGTGTCGAAGACGTCGGCGACGGTGTCGAGACCGTTCATGCGGCGGATGAACTCGATGTTCCACGGGCACCACGGGGCGTCGGCGCGCACACCGTGCATGTAGCGCTGGATGGCCTCGCGGGTGGCGGGATCGTCCCAGGACAGCGGCAGGCGCACCCGCCGGCTGGGGACCTCGAGTTCGCTGCTGTCGCCGATGGTGTCCTCCACCTCGGCGAGCAGGCCGAGCAGGGTCGGCACGGGCAGTACGTCGGGGTCGACCTTGACCTGCAGCGACCGGATGCCCGGGGTGAGTTCGAGCAGACCCGCGGGACGCTGCGCTTCGAGCCGCTGGTGCAGGGCGTGCACCCGCGCCCGCAGTTCCAGGTCGAGGGTCATGTCGCCGTACTCGACGAGGACGTTGTCGTCGCCGCTGCGGCGGTAGGTGACGGCGGTGTGCCCGTCGCGACGGGCGAGGACACCGTCGTCGCCGTCGCCGCCGGACGAGGTGACCAGCGACAGGCCGGCGCGACGCGCGACACCGAGTGCGCGGCGGGACGCGGCGTGCTGCGACTTGACGGGCACGAACCGGACAGTGTTGCCGGGGGCGAGTTGACCGAGCTTCCAGCGGTCGGCGGAGACCACGGTCACCGGGCACACGAAGCCGCCGAGGCTCGGGCCGTCGGGGCCGAGGAGGATCGGGGTGTCGCCGGTGAAGTCGAGGGCGCCGATGGAGTAGGCGTTGTCGTGGATGTTCGACGGGTGCAGGCCGGCTTCCCCGCCGTCGGTGCGCGCCCATTCCGGCTTCGGGCCGATGAGCCGCACGCCGGTGCGGTCGGAGTTGAAGTGCACCTCGTAGTCGGTGGCGTAGAGGGTGTCGATGTCTGCGCGGGTGAAGAATTCCGGTGCGCCGTGCGGTCCTTCGGTGACCGCGATCTCCCAGTGGGTGCTCAGAGCGGGCACGTGCTCGGACGGGACCGGCGCGCTCGCACCGGTGACGTTCTCGCCGACGACGAGGATGTCGCCCTCGCGGAGGGTGCGGCCCTCGTGCCCACCGAAGGTTCCGAGCGTGAAGGTCGATGCGCTGCCGAGGAATTCGGGAACGTCGAGGCCACCGCGGACGAGGACGTAGACGCGCAGACCGGGGCCGGACACCACCCCGACGTCGAGCAGACCACCCGCCGGGACGGTGACGGGCCGCCACTGCGGGACGACGACGCCGTCGACCCGGACGGTGGCGGGCGCCCCGGTCACGCACACCTCGGTCTCCTCGGTGAAGCGCAGGGCCGGGCCGGCCATGGTGGTCTCGAGTCCGGGGGCGCCCTCGTCGTTGCCGAGGGCGATGTTGCCGAGGCGGAACGACAGGTCGTCCATGGGTCCCGACGGCGGGACACCGATCTGCCAGTAGCCGGTGCGACCCGGATAGTCCTGGACGGTGGTGAGCATCCCCGGACGCTCGACGGCGATCTTGGTGGTCATGGCTGTCTCACTCCTCGCGCGTGACGATCATGCGCACCGGCGTGGGATCGAAGCCGTTGCACGGGTTGTTGATCTGGGGGCAGTTCGATACGAGGACGAGCACGTCGCGCTCGGCCCGGATCGCGAGTCGCTTGCCGGGGGCGGACAGACCGTCGACGATGCCGAGGGTGCCGTCCGCCTCGACGGGCACGTTCATGAAGAAGTTGATGTTGGAGACGAGGTCGCGCTTCCCCAGGCCCCACTTGGCGCCCTCGATGAGGAAGTTCTCGACGCAGGCGTGCTGGTGCTTGGTGTGGTGGCCGTAGCGCAGGGTGTTGGACTCCTGCGAGCACGCCCCGCCGACGGTGTCGTGGTTGCCCACCTCGTCGGCGACGAGCGTCATGAGCGGTTCGCCGTCGGCGTCGCGCAGCACGGACCCGGTGCCGAGGAAGAGGTTCTGCTGGGCGGTGACGGTGGCGGCGGCGCTGTAACGGCGGGTGGGGTCGGCGGCGTCGTAGATCAGGGTGTCGACGGCCTGGTTGCCGTGCAGGTCGACGATGGTGAGTACGTCGCCGGCGGCGACGACCGCCGACCAGGGGGCGCGCAGCGGCACGGTCTCGTCGAGCACGACGCGGCCGGGAACGAGGGCGAGGTCTGCGGTTTCGGCGAGGAGGGTCACTGGCGGTTCTCCGTTTCGATCGTGGCGGCGGCCCAGGCGTCCTCGGTGTTGAGGACGGCGCGCTGGTATTCGGGGTCGTCGTTCGGCAGCGAGTTCAGCTCCTCCGGTGCCCGCCAGGCGAGCACCTCGAGCTTGGTGGTGCCGAACTCGGGGTTCGGGTCGAGCGGATGGGCGGTGTTGGCGATCAGCACGATCACCGGCAGGTGGAAGAGCAGGTCGACGTGGGCGCCGGCCCCGGCGTTGCCGGTGCCGACCAGGCTGCCGTCGTCCTCGACCTTCACTCCGTGGAAGAAGGACAGCGAGGGCGGCAGGTCGCGCGGCTGCAGGTCGTGCTTGGCGGCGGCGACGGTGAAGAGCTCGCGTCCAGCGGGGGACGCCGAATGAAGTTCTCCGGCACCGTACTTCGCGGTGTTCCCGGCGAGGTGGGTGGTGCCGCACAGGGCGTCGTGGCGACCGGAGGTGTCGGCGACGACGGTGGCGAGGACCCGGCCCTGGTCGGACAGCAGCGGGTGGCCGAGGCCGAGATAGGCCTGCCACGGCACCTTGACGGTGTCGGCGACGTTGAGGCGCTCGTGCGGGGCGTCGGCGCGGAAGATCAGCAGGTGGGCGCAGGCCGCGCCGTCGAGATCACGCAGGCGCAGGCGGGTGCCGCGGGCGAGCACCTTGCTCGCGTAGCGGCCGCCGGGCACGGTCTCGGCCCAGGTCATCGTGGCGGCGCGTCCGTTGGGTGGGGTGGACCAGGCGGAGGCGGGCACGATCGGCATCGCGTCCGTGACGGTGCCGGCCTGCGCTCGGGCGTGGGCACGGGCAGCGTGCGTGGTGGCGGTCGCGAGGGTCTCGGTCATGGCACTCCGATCGGGACGGTCGGGGAAACTGTCGAGCGACAGTTTTCCGATCGCGCGTCTTCGGCGAATGACCGGCGCGTAACGTCTCCGTGTCGTGTGTTTCGTCCGGGTGACATAACCCTCACGGCTCGAACGGGTTGGTGCGACTGAGGTTTTCGGTGTGCCACTGTGGAGGGGTGAGTCATGCAGGACCAGGACGACCCCGCCTCCACGCCCCGCGCCGGCCGGGGAACACCGCCCGCGCCGAGATCCTCGACGCGGCCGCGGAGCTGTTCACCACCCGCGGGTTCGCCACCACGTCGACGCGGCTGATCGCCGAGGCCGTGGGGATCCGCCAGGCGTCCCTCTACAACCATTTCGCGACGAAGAACGACATTCTCGTCGCCCTGCTCGAGGACACCGTCGCCCCGACCCTCGACTTCGCCGACGACCTCGACGGCACCCTCTCCCCCGAGGTGCGCCTGTGCGCGCTGGCGTGGTTCGACGCCGCTCAGCTGTGTGCGGGCCGCTGGAATCTCGGCGCCCTGTACCACCTGCCGGAGCTCCGCACGGAGCCGTTCGCGTCCTTCCGCAGCGACCGTGAGCGCCTCATGTTCCGTTACCGGGAGCTGGCGGCCCTGCTCGTCGGCGCCTCCGATCCGCGCGTCGACCTGCCGTTCCGGCTCGTCGAATCGGTGATCGCCACCCGCGCCGACACCGGCGAGGTGGATGCGAGCCTGCCGGAGACCGTGGCGACGGCGGCGCTGACCGTCCTCGGCGTCGGTGACCCGGCGTCGGTGACGGGCGCGGCGCGGGCGCTCGTCGTCGGTGTGCCCGGCGAGTTGATGCCGGACGCCGTTCAGGTGCCGGTGCGTTCCTCGGAGGTCGGCTGACCGGCCGGGACGCGCGCGGCCGGGACGACCCGTTCGAAGCGCAGCGCCGGGTGGTCGACGGGCTGCTCGATCAGCCGTGCGCGGTCGAGATAGTAGTTCTGCTCCATCGACCACGGCCCGTCGCTACCGGACTGCGGGAACATGTCCTTCGCCCGCAGGATGTAGTTGGACGTCAGATCCCAGAAGGGTTCCCCGCCGACGGCCGGGTCGTCGCAGACGGGGGTGACGACGGCGTAGCCCCGGCGGTCCATGTGGTCGAGCAGCCGGCACAGGTGGTGTCCGGCGAGGTCGACCTTGAGGGTCCACGACGAGTTGGTGTAGCCGAACGCGAACGCGTAGTTGGGGACGCCGGTGAGCATGGTGGCCTTGTAGGTGATGCACTCGTGCAGATCGACGGGGGTGCCGTCCACCTCGAGGTCGATCCGCCCGAAGGGCAGCATCTTCAGGCCGGTGGCGGTGACGACGATGTCGGCCTCGAGTTCGCGGCCCGATTCGAGGGCGATGCCCGTGGGGGTGAACCGCTCGATGCGGTCGGTCACCACCGACGCCGTCCCGGCGGCGATGACCTCGAACAGGTCGGCGTCGGGGGCGACGCACAGCCGCTGGTCCCACGGCTCGTAGGACGGGTTGAAGTGGACGTCGACCGGATAGTCGTCGGGTAGCACGCGCGTCATCCGGCGGCGCAGGAACGCCTTGAACAGGCCGGGTGCGCGCCGGCTCGTACGGTACAGCTCGTGCAGGAGACGCACGCTCAGCCGTCGCACGGCACGGTCGGCCCACTCCTCGGGGAGCGTGCTCCGCAGCAGGTGGACGACCTTGTTCTCGCGGGGCCACACGAGCACGTACGACGGGGAGCGCTGCAGCATCGTCACGTGTGCCGCGTCCTCGGCGAGGGCGGGGACGAGCGTCACGGCGGTCGCGCCGCTGCCGATGACGACGACCCGTTTGCCGCGGTGGTCGAGGTCGTCGGGCCAGAACTGCGGGTGCACGATCCGGCCGCGGAACTCGTCGCGGCCCTCGAAGGGCGGGGTGTAACCCTCGTCGTAGTCGTAGTAGCCGGTGGCGGAGAAGAGGAACCGGCAGGTCACCGTGTGCTCCCCGCCCTCTTGGTCCTGGCCGTCGTGCGTGTGGCGGAGCGTGACGGTCCAGCGTCCGGTGTCCGAGGAGAACCGTGCCCGCACCACCCGGTGGCCGAGATGCAGGTACGGCGCGAGGCCGTGCGCGGCGACGGTCTCGTGCAGGTATTCGAGGATCTCCTCCCCGCCGGCGTAGGAGTGCTTCTTCCGCCACGGGTTGAACTCGAAACCGAGCGTGTGCAGGTCGGAGTCGGACCGCACCCCCGGATAACGGAACAGATCCCACGTCCCGCCGATGGAGTCGCGGGCTTCGACGACCGCGAAGCTCGTGCCCGGCCGCTCGGTCTTCAGGTGGTAGGCCGTCCCGATACCGGAGATCCCGGCACCCACGATCAGGACGTCCACTTCGGCGGGCGGGCATCCGTCCCGTTCGGCGTCGTTCATCCGGCTTCCGCTCCCTCGGTGTCGTGGACGACTGCTGGTCCGGGATCCACTCACTCCCGTGGGATGTCCCCCGGTGTGCGGTCGGCGCCCTCGAGGACGTTCACCTCGTGCTTGTCGCTGCCCCAGCCGACGTGCGCCTCGGCACGGATGGTCTCGACCATGTGCGGGTAGTGCAGCTCGAAGGCGGGACGCTCCGACCGGATGCGCGGCAGCTCGTAGAAGTTGTGCCGCGGCGGCGGGCAGGTCGTCGCCCATTCCAGCGAGTTGCCGTAGCCCCACGGGTCGTCGACCGTGACGACCTGGCCGTACCGGTAGCTCTTGACCACGTTCCACAGGAACGGCAGCGTCGAGGCACCGAGGATGAACGCACCAACCGTGGAGATGGTGTTCAGCGTGGTGAACCCGTCGGACGGCAGGTAGTCGGCGTAGCGACGCGGCATGCCCTCGTCACCGAGCCAGTGCTGGACCAGGAAGGTGGTGTGGAAGCCGATGAAGGTCAGCCAGAAGTGCCACCGTCCGAGCTGCTCGTCCATCATGCGGCCGGTCATCTTCGGGAACCAGAAGTAGATACCGGCGTAGGTCGCGAACACGATGGTGCCGAAGAGCACGTAGTGGAAGTGGGCGACCACGAAGTACGAGTCGTGCAGGTGGAAGTCCAGCGGCGGGCTCGCCAGGATGACACCGGTCAGACCACCGAAGAGGAAGGTGATGATGAAGCCGACCGAGAAGAGCATCGGCGTCTCGAAGGTGATCTGCCCCTTCCACATGGTGCCGATCCAGTTGAAGAACTTCACGCCGGTCGGCACCGCGATGAGGAAGGTCATGAACGAGAAGTAGGGCAGCAGCACCGCGCCGGTGGCGTACATGTGGTGCGCCCACACCGCGATCGACAGGGCCGCGATGGCGATCGTCGCGTACACGAGACCGCTGTACCCGAAGATCGGCTTGCGGCTGAAGACCGGGAAGATCTCCGAGACGATGCCGAAGAACGGCAGCGCGATGACGTACACCTCGGGGTGACCGAAGAACCAGAACAGGTGCTGGTACAACAGGACACCGCCGGTGGCCGGGTCGTAGATGTTGCCGTTGAGCACCCGGTCGACGAAGGCACCCATGAACGCGGCCGCCAGCAGGGGGAAGACGAGGAGCACCAGGAGCATCGTGATGAAGATGTTCCAGGTGAAGATCGGCATCCGGAACATGGTCATGCCGGGGGCACGCATGCACACCACGGTGGTGATCATGTTGACGCCGCCGAGGATGGTGCCCAGACCCATCACGGCCAGGCCGAGGAACCAGAGGTTGCCTCCGATGCCCGGTGAGTGGACGTCGTCGGCGAGCGGCATGTAGGAGGTCCACCCGAAGTCGGCGGCACCGCCCGGCGTGACGAACCCGAACGCCACGGTGAGGGCACCGAACAGGAACAGCCAGTAGCTGAAGGCGTTCAGACGCGGGAAGGCGACGTCGGGGGCACCGATCTGCAACGGCAGGATGTAGTTCGCGAAGCCGAACACGACCGGGGTCGCGTACATCAGCAGCATGATGCCGCCGTGATTGGTGAACAGCTGGTTGTACTGCTCGTTCGACAGGAACTGCAGCCCCGGCACGGCGAGCTCGGCGCGCATCAGCAGCGCCAGCAGGCCACCGAACAGGAAGAACGAGAACGATGTCACGATGTACATCAGTCCCAGCGTCTTCGGATCGGTGGTGGTGACGAGGTCGTGGATCACCGATCCCTTGGACCTCACGCGCGGCGGATAGGGCCGCGTGGGCTTCACAGGAGCGACAACCGCGTTCATCGGGCCTCCTCGAGCCACCCCCGGGTGGCAGCGGGTGCGGTCGGATCCGGTGCGCCGGACGCATGCCGGACCCTGCCCGCGATGCATGCAGGTGACCTCAGACTAGGCCCTTCCGCTCGCGGGCGGGCCGGGTTTCGTGCCCTCGATCCGGGTGGATCCCGCAGCCGGGACGGGCCCATGTTCCCGGTGTCCGGGAAGGGCCTCGCACCGATCGGGCACACGCCCTATGTTGTGACCGTCGTCACGTCGAAGGGGTGGTGCATGTCGACACCGACCACTGCGGTGATCGGGGCCGGGATCAGCGGCCTGACCTCCGGGAAGATGCTCTGCGACTACGGGGTGCCCTACACCTGTTTCGAGAGTTCGGACCGGGTGGGCGGCAACTGGGCCTTCGGCAATCCCAACGGTCACAGCAGCGCCTACCGTTCGCTGCACATCGACACCTCGAAGCACCGGTTGTCGTTCAAGGACTATCCGATGCCGGAGTCCTATCCGGACTTCCCACATCACACGCAGATCAAGGAATATCTCGACGGGTACACCGACGCGTTCGGGCTGCGTGAGCACATCGAGTTCCGCAACGGTGTCCGCCACGCCCGCCGCCTGCCCGAGGGCGGCTGGGAACTCGACCTCGAGGACGGCAGCACCCGGCGGTTCGACTTCCTCGTCGTCGCCAACGGGCACCACTGGGATCCGCGTTTCCCCGACTTCCCCGGCACCTTCACCGGCGAGATCATCCACTCGCACCATTACGTCGATCCGCGCACGCCCCTCGACTTCGCGGGCAAACGGATCCTCGTGGTGGGCCTCGGCAACAGTGCCGCCGACATCGCGGTCGAACTGTCGTCGAAGGCACTGCAGACCGAGGTGACCCTGTCGACGCGGTCGAGTGCGTGGATCGTGCCGAAGTACATCGCGGGCCGGCCGGCCGACAAGTTCTACCGCACCCTCCCCTACATCCCGCTGTCCTGGCAGCGGAAGGTGGTGCAGCTCGGGCAGCCGCTGCTGTCGGGGCGGCCGGAACGGTACGGCCTGCCGACACCGAACCACCGGTTCTTCGAGGCCCACCCCACGCAGTCGGTGGAACTGCCCCTGCGTCTCGGTTCCGGCGACATCACCCCGAAACCCGACATCGCCCGGCTCGACGACCGCACGGTGCACTTCACGGACGGCACGTCCGCCGAATTCGACGTCATCGTCCACGCCACGGGCTACAACATCACCTTCCCGTTCTTCGACCCGGAGTTCATCAGCGCCCCCGACAACCGGATCGGGTTGTACAAGCGGATCTTCCTGCCCGGGATCCCGGACCTCGCCTTCGCGGGTTTCGCGCAGGCGACCCCGACGCTGTTCCCGTTCGTCGAATGCCAGGCCCGGCTCATCGCGGCCTACGTGATCGGCCGGTACGCCCTGCCGCCGGTGGAGGAGATGGAGCGCGTGATCGTCGACGACGAACGCAGGTACACGGGCCACATGCTCGACCGCCCGAGACACACGCAGCAGCTCGACTACTTCGCCTACGAGTTCGACATCCGCACCCGCGAACTGCCCGCCGGGCTGGCGCGGGCCACCGCGAGGGGGCGCGCATGACCCGGCGATCGGTCACCTTCCGGTCCGCGGGTGAGACCGTCCACGCCTGGCACTTCTCCCCCACCATCGACGTCCTCACCGTGGACGGACGCGCTCCCGTCGTCGTGATGGCGCACGGGCTGGGCGGCACGAAGGACTCCGGGCTGGCCCCGTTCGCCGAGCGGCTCGCCGCCGCCGGGATGCACGTGCTGGCGTTCGACTACCGCGGTTTCGGCGAGTCGGGCGGCAGGGTGCGGCAGCGGGTCGACATCGACGCCCAGCTCGACGACTACCGGGCGGCGCTCGCGACGGCGCGTGGTCTCGACGGCGCCGACGCCTCCCGCGTGGTCCTGTGGGGTGTGTCGCTGTCGGGCGGGCACGTCCTCACGGTCGCGGCGGGTGAACCGCACGTCGCGGCCGTGGTGTCGCTGACGCCGCTGGTCGACGGACCGGCCGCGGGTGCGCTCGCCGCGCGGCACCACCCGCCGTCGGTGCTGCTCCGGTCCACCGCCGCGGGCCTGCGGAGCCGCCTCGCGACCGCCCGGACGGGCGCGGCGCGGACCATCCCGATCGTCGGGCCGCCGGGATCGACGGCGGCGATGTCGCTCGACGGCTATCACGAGGACTATCTGTCCCTGGCCGGGCCGACCTGGCGGAACGAGATCGACGCGAGCGTCGTGCTGTCGCTCGGTGCGTACCGCCCGGCCCGGCACGCGGGCTCGGTCGCGTGTCCGGTGCTGGTCCAGATCGCCGACTTCGACCGCAGCGCTCCCCCGCACGCCGCCGCCCGGGCGGCCTTCCGGGCGCGCGCCGAGGTGCGGCACTATCCCTGCGACCATTTCGACGTGTGGCCCGGCAAGGACTGGTTCGAACCGGCTGCCGGCCACCAGATCGCGTTCCTCACCAGGCATCTCGCTCGTTGACAGCTCGGCCCGTCCCTTTCCCTTCGCACCGACCGAGGTAGACATGGCAGACACCGTCCAGCAGGCACTCCGCGCACTCCTCGACGACGACACCACGGCCATCGTCCACGACAGCGGCAACCGGACCTGGCGCGAACATCTCACGGAAGCCTCGGCGCAGGCCTCCGCCCTGCTGTCGCTGATGGACCACGACCGGCCGGTGCACGTCGGCGCGCTCCTCGGCAACACCCCCGCCATGCTGCACGCGATCGCGGGAGCCGCCCTGGGCGGTTTCCCCCTGGTCGGCATCAACAACACGCGACGCGGTGAGGGGCTGGCCCGCGACATCCTCCGCGCCGACTGCCAGGTGCTGCTGACCGATCCCGAGCACGCCCCGCTGCTCGACGGTCTCGACCTCGGCGACGTGCGGGTGTTCGACGTGACCGGATCCGAGTGGCGCTCCCTCGTCGACGGGGCCGGTCCGCTCGAACCGTTCCGGGAGGCGCAGCCGGCCGATCCGTTCATGCTGATCTTCACCTCGGGGACGAGCGGTGATCCGAAGCCGGTGATGCTGCCGCACATGATGGTGCTGTTCTCGGGCAACACCCTCGTTCCGCGGTTCTCGATCACGAGCGACGACGTGGTGTACCTGTCGATGCCGCTGTTCCATTCGAACGCGATCCTCGCCGGCTGGTGCGTGTCGTTGTGCAGCGGTGCCGCGATGGCACCCGCGACGTTCTCCGCGTCGCGGTTCCTCGACGACGTGCGCCGCTACGGTGCGACCTACATGAACTACGTCGGCAAACCGCTGGCCTACATCCTCGCGACCGTCGAACGGCCGGACGACGCCGACAACCCGTTGCGGGTGGCGTTCGGGAACGAGGCGACCGACCGGGACATCGACGAGTTCGGCCGGCGGTTCGGCTGCACGGTCTGGGACGGTTTCGGCTCGACGGAGGCGGCCATCATCATCACCCGCGAGGAGGGCACCCCTCCGGGGTCGATCGGGCGCGGCTTCCCCGGCGTCGAGGTCTACGACCCTGCCACCGTACAGCTCTGTCCTCCTGCGCGATTCGACGAGACCGGTGCTCTGCTCAACGGGGACGAGGCGATCGGGGAACTGGTGAACACCCAGGGCGCCGGTTTCTTCACCGGCTACTACAACGACCCGCAGGCCACGGACGAACGGCTGCGGGACGGCATGTTCTGGTCGGGCGATCTGGCGTACAAGGACGCCGACGGGTGGATCTACCTGGCCGGGCGCACCGCCGACTGGATGCGGGTGGACGGCGAGAACTTCGCGGCAGCACCCATCGAGCGCATCCTGCAGCGTCTTCCGCAGCTGAGCCGGGTCGCCGTCTACGGGGTGCCCGACGAGCACGTCGGCGACCAGATCATGGCCGCGATCGTGTTGCGCGACGAAAGCGCGTTGTCCTGCGATGAATTCGAGAAGTTCCTCGCAGCCCAGGCGGATCTGTCGCCGAAGGCGTGGCCGCGTTACGTGCGGATCGCCTCCGACCTGCCGAGCACCGCGACGAACAAGATCCTCAAGCGCGCCCTCAAGGACGAGGGCGCGACCCCCGGTGACGGGGTGCTGTGGATCCGCGACGGAGCGCAGTACCGGGCCGTGTGAGAACCGGGCAGCACCTGCCGGGGCCGGGGGTCGCGAAGCGTCAGTCTCCGAAACCGGGCAGACGCGAGGGGGTTTCGATCACCGAGTACTCGCTCGCGTCGCCCTGCACCACGCGGCTCGCGGTGCCGTCGACGCCGACCGGGATGTCGCCGGCGAGGGTGATGCGGTGCAGGCGGCGGGTGTGGTCGCCGAAGTCCGCGATGCCGTAGTGCTGGGTGGCGCGGTTGTCCCAGATCGCCACGTCACCGGGTGCCCATGCCCAGCGGAAGGTGTTCTCCAGTTTGGTGATCCGGCTCTGCAGCAGCTGGAGCAGCGCCGTCGTCTCGGACGACTTCAGACCGACGAACTCCTTGACGAAGTGCCCGAGCAGCAAGGTCCGCTCCCCCGTCTCCGGGTGGACCCGCACGACCGGATGGATCGTCTCGTAGGTGTTGCGGCGGAACTCGTCCTGGTAACGGCGCCGCTCCTCGTCGAGCGCGGGATCGGAGCCGCCCCCGTCGTACTTCTCGGCGTAGTCGTACAGATTGGTGTGCAGGGCCCACAGGTTGTCGACCAGCGCCTTCAGCGGATCCGGGAGCTGATCGTAGGCGGCGGTGGTGGACGCCCAGGTCGTCGCCCCGCCGTAGGGCGGCAGTTCCACCGCACGCAGGATCGAGGCCTTCGGGATGCGGTCGACGAAGCTGACGTCGGTGTGCCAGCTGTTCGCCGCGCCCTCGATGGGCAGCAACCGCTTCCCTTTCGAGTGGACCGTGGGATGCGACTGGGTCTGCGTGCCGAGCAGGCCCGCGAACGCCCACTGCTCCTCGTCGTCGAGATGATCCTGGCCGCGGAAGACGACGGCCTTGTGCACGGCGAGCGCGTACCGGACGGCCTCGACCGTCTCGCTCGGCAGCGATCCGGACAGCCGGACCCCGTCGATGCGGGCGCCGATGTGCTCGCCCAGCTTGGTGACGGTGATCCCGCCGGCCGCGTAGATCTCCTCCGCGGTAACGGATCCGCGGTCGAGTTCGGTGATGGTCATGCTCTCCCCCTGAGGTGTTCGTGACGGTGTGGTCGATCGGTGTGCGGTGACGCCCGACCAGTCCACCGCGATCGGAGGCCCGGGTCGATGGTTGTGTTCAGCCGGATCGGAACACCGCGGCGTACCGTGGGGACCATGAGTGACTCGTGGCAGGACCCCGGTTCCGTGTCGTTCATGCTGGACGAGTGCGACACCTGGGCGATCGTCGGCCTGTCGGACAACCCGGAACGCACCGCACACCGCATCGCGGCGCTGCTGCAGGAACGTGGGAAGCGCATCGTGCCCGTCCATCCGAGCGCGCCGACGGTCCTCGGGGAGCAGGGTTACGCCTCGCTCGCGGACATCCCGTTCCCCGTCGACGTGGTGGACGTCTTCCGGAAGTCGGAGGTGGCAGGGGAATTCGCCGACCAGGCGGTGCGGATCGGCGCGAAGGCCGTGTGGTTCCAGCTCGGTGTGATCGACGAGGACGCCTTCGCGCGGACGGTCGCGGCGGGTGTGCCGATGGTGATGGACACCTGCCCCGCCATCGAGTGGCGCAAGCGCGAGCAGGCGTGAGGGCCCCTACCGCCCCATGGATTCGACGGCGACGCGCGGGATCCCGGCGAGGGAGTCCGGCGTGACGGTCGAGTCGGAGGTCGCGAACCCATTGAGGTACAGCGCCGGTTCGCGGTCGACGACGGCGTGCACCACCTCGTCGCCGGACACGAAGACCATCACACCCTCGGCGTCGGCACCGGGCAGTCCGTCCCAGCTGGTGCCCGCCGTGCCGAGCATGCGGTCGAGGTCGCTCCGCAGCAACGGGACGCGGAAGTAGTACATCCGGTCCCAGGACGGGATTCCGGCGGTGGCGGTGATCTCACCGAGGGTGCGGGACCGGCCGTCGGTGAGGACGGAGTCGAAGCCGGCCTCGAGGCCGGGGTCGTCGACCACCGACACGCTCGATGCTCCTGTGCATCCCGTCACCGCGACGACCGCCGCGACCCCCAGCATCATCCCTGCTCGTGTCATCCCTGCTCGCGCGAACCGCGACGCCACCGCGCCCCCTGCCATCCGACCCCCGATAGGACGCGAGGAAGCTACCACCGAACAGTCGGATGCACCAGTGAAGCGGGTCACATCTCGGCCGGTCGCTCCTTGGTGGTGAGCTCGGCGATGTCCACACCGAGGGCGTGCTGCAGGGTGCCCATGAGCTCGGCGGCGGCGCCGAACTGGTCGCCGACGAATTCGGTGTTCTCGGCGGACAATTCGCGTGCACCCGACCGCCCGATGAGATCGTCGATGCGCTGGTCGAGGCTGGCGGTGCGGTGGGCGACGTGCGCGAGGTGCAGGTGTTCCTCGGCGCGGGTGAGCAGGTCGCCGATCCGGGCGAGGGCGGTCACGCGCGCGAGGACCTGGTCCCACACCGGGGTCAGGGCGGCCTTGCGGGCCTCGAGCCCGGCACGCGCGGCCGGGGTGGCGCGGATGGCCTGGTCCAGTTCGCCGAGCAGGTCGCGCAGCGCGACGGTGTCGACGGCGATCTGGGTGAGTTCCTCGACGAGGTCGAGCTGGCTGCGCTGGACCTCGAAGTACTCCGACCGCCAGGCCGCCGACGATTCGATCCGGTCGTAGAGCGATCCCGCCAGGAACAGAAGGGTGTCGTAGCGGTCGGCGAAGCGGTCGTCGTCGCGGGGCACCTCCCGGGCGAGCCGCTCGGCGGCGCGGCGGCCCGCCTCGGCGAAGGGTGTGCGTTCGGACCAGCGGGTGACACGGTCGACGGCGACAGACAGGACGGTGCCGCGCGCCTGGTCGAGCGGGGCGACGGGCAGCGGCGCGGGGGTGCGGCAGAGCGCCTCGAAGAGGGCTTCGCGCTGCTCGATCTCGAGGTGCAGGCCGTCGCGGCGGTCGCGGCGGACCGCCCGTACGCCCTGGGCGTGGTGCGACGGGGAGTGGACGACGGTGTTCCGCGCGGCCTTGAGTCGCTTGGCGAGTTCGGCGGCGCGACGTTCGAGCACCAGGCGGGCGGCGCCGGGACGCAGTTCGGCGATGCGTGCGAGGAGGCGTGCGTGCTCGTCGGACAGCCGGCGCAGTTCACCGAAACCGCCGAGGGTCGGCAGCCGCCGCCCGGCGCGACGGCGTGCGGCCAGGACGGCCCGGGTGGAGTCGTCGAGGCGGCCCGCGGCGAGAGCGAGGGCGGCGACGTCGGAGAGGGGTGCGTGCCGGCCCTCGATGGTGCAGCTCTCGCACCATCGGCGCACGTGGTCGGCGATGCGGCCGTGGCGGTCGGCCGGACCGTCCTCGCGGTCGTGCACGTCGGGTCGATCGGATTCGGCCATGGATCCTCCTCGCCGGTGTCCGCAGTGCACCATCCACTGTTCCAGATCCGGCGGCGGGGCGCCGTGGCCTGTGGGAGAAATGTCGGTTTCGACGTCGGTGCGCCGGTGGTGCCGCTGCGTCCGTGATCCACCCGTGCCCATCGTCCGTGATAGATGTCACAGCCGGAAACGGACTCGCAAAAGCCCTGCACAGAGGCCTACAACGAGCCGGGTGCGCTCCCGAAAACCGGTGCGTACCAGCAGAAACAACACCTCCTGTGCATCAGACCGGAAGTTCTGCGCAAGTTACCCGCGAGTGTTACTGCGCAGTACTTTCGGGCTTCTCGCGCCTCCCCACCCCCTCCGACCACCGGTTTCCTCCGAAAAGCCCTGCGCCTCAAGCATCCTCACCGGACGCCGGGGCGCCTCGCGACACCCGGACGCCACCGGGAGGCAAAACGTGACAAAGCCTCATGTTTCGGCCATGCTGTTACCGAACGGAGCCTCCGCCCGGGGGACGCGCCCGTCACCGACGGCCGCTGCTGTGGAGATCTGTTCGCGGTCCTTCGGACACCACGGAAGTTGCCCGGCGGACCCACGACGAACACGCATGCCCATGCCAACCACGAGGAGCCGACCGCTGTATGTTCCCGCTCGCGTCGCCAGCACGAGACGTGGAACCCACAGCGGTCAGTTTCGCTTTCCTCATTGGGGTGGAGCTTCGATAAGCGCGCCCATATGCGCGCACAACCATGGAGAACGGTGGCAACGAGTATGTTCAAGCGGATCGCAGTGGTCAATCGGGGTGAGGCGGCCGTACGCCTCATCCGCGCAGTCCGGGAGCTCAACTCCGAGCACGGTCACGACATCAAGACGATCGCTCTGCACACCGAGGCCGAGCGGCGGGCGATGTTCGTCCGCCAGGCTGACGAGGGCGTGACCCTCCGCCCGTCCGCCACCGCCGCGACCCCCTATCTCGACCACGCCGAGCTCGAGCGCGCCCTTCTCGAGGCCGAGGCCGACGCCGTGTGGGTCGGCTGGGGCTTCGTCGCCGAGGATCCCGCCTTCGCCGAGCTCTGCGCCCGTCTGGGCATCACCTTCATCGGCCCGTCCGCCGAGGCCATGCGCCTGCTCGGCGACAAGGTCGAGGCAAAGATCCTCGCCGAGAAGGTCGGCGTCCCGGTCGCCCCGTGGTCGGGCGGCCCGGTCGACTCCCGCGCCGACGCGCGGCGTCACGCGCAGGCCATCGGGTACCCGCTCATCATCAAGGCCCGATCCGGTGGCGGTGGCCGCGGTATCCGCAAGGTCTACGCCGAGGACGAACTCGAACTCGCCCTCGAACGCACCCAGGGTGAGGCCGAGCGGTCCTTCGGCGATCCCGTCGTGTTCATCGAGCGGCTCGTCACCGATGCTCGCCACGTCGAGGTGCAGGTCATCGCCGACAAGCACGGCAACGTGTGGGCGCCGGGCGTGCGCGACTGCTCGATCCAGCGCAAGAACCAGAAGGTCATCGAGGAGTCGGCCTCTCCCCTGCTCACCAAGGAGCAGTCGGATCACCTGCGCAAGGTCTCGGCCGATCTCGTCCGCGCCGCCGGTTACGCCGGCGCCGGCACCGTCGAGTACCTCTACCAGCCGGACCTGAAGATCTTCACCTTCCTCGAGGTCAACACCCGCCTGCAGGTCGAGCACCCCATCACCGAGGCCACCACCGGCATCGACCTCGTCAAGCTGCAGATCCTCGTCGCCGCGGGCGAGAAGCTGCCCGGTGAGTGCCCCACCGAGTTCGGGCACGCCGTCGAGGCCCGCCTGAACGCCGAGGACGCCGCCAACGGCTTCGCCCCCGCCCCGGGCACCGTGGAACTGCTGAAGTTCCCGCTCGGCTCGGGTCTGCGCGTCGACACCGGTATCGCCCAGGGCGACGTGATCCCGCCCGACTACGACTCGATGGTCGCCAAGATCATCGCGTGGGGCCGTGACCGCGACGAGGCCCTGGCCCGTCTGCGCACCGCCCTGCGGGAGACCACCGTCGTCCTCGACGGCGGCACCACCACCAAGTCGTTCCTGCTCGATCTGCTCGACCGCCCCGAGGTCATCGAGGCCACGGCGGACACCGGCTGGCTCGACCGCACCGGCGCCGGGACCGAGACCGGCCCGTCGAAGGTCGCCGACGTCGCGCTGATCGCCACCGCCGTCGACGTCTACGACAGCGAGCAGGCACGCGAGCGCGCAGCCTTCCTCACCGCGGCCCGCGGCGGACGCCCCCGCGCCGCCCACACCGTCGGCCGCAAGATCGAGCTGAGCTACCAGGGCCAGGCCTACGAACTCGTCGTCGGCCAGGTCGGTCCGCACCGCTACCGGGTCGACACCGGCAGCGCCGAGTTCGACGTCGACCTCGAGCGGCTGAGCGACTTCGAGTCGCGGCTGACCCTCGACGGCCGCCGCCACAACGTCGTCTCCATCGCCGGACCCGCGCACTTCCTCGTCGAGGTCGACGGCGTCAGCCACCAGATCAGCCAGGACGAGGCCGGTGTGGTGCGCACCCCCGCACCCGCCGTCGTGGTCGCGGTGCCCGTCGCCGTCGGCGACGAGGTGGAGGCCGGTCAGACGCTCGTCGTCCTCGAGTCGATGAAGATGGAGACCGCGGTCCGCGCGCCGTTCGCCGGCAAGGTCCGCGAGATCCTCGCCGTCGTCAACGCGCAGGTCGACGCCGGTGCGCCGCTGCTGCGCGTCGATCAGATCGCCGAGGAGGTCGCCACCGCGGCCGTCGAGCGGGTCGAGTTCCCGGCTCCGGCGCCGGCGCTCACCGACGACGTCGCCGCCGACGCCCTGTCCCGCCTCCACTCGCTCGAGGCCCTGGTCACCGGCTACGACGTGTCCGCCCAGCGCACCGCGACGCTGCTGGCCGAGTACGAGCGGCTCGCCTCCTCGATCGACTCGTGCGCTCTCGTGCGGGCCGAGCTGGCGCTGCTCACCACCTTCGCCGACGTGTGCGAGCTGTCGCGCAACCGTCCGACCGCGGCCGAGGAGAACAGCGACGACCGGGTCCACAGCCCGCGCGAGTTCTTCCACGGCTACCTGCAGTCGCTGGACGTCGAGGTCGGTGGCCTGCCCGAGGGCTTCCGTGCCCGGCTGGCCCGCGCGCTGCGTCACTACGACGTCGTCGACCTCGAGCGCACCCCCGAGCTGGAGGAAGCGGTCTACCGGCTGTTCCTGGCGCTCGAGCGCATCGAGTCGTACGTGCCGGTGGTGACCTCGCTGCTGGACCGCTGGGTCGAACGCGACGACACCGAGGTCGGGATCTCGCACGAGCTCAACGAGGTCCTCGACCGCCTGATCGTCGCGACCCAGGTCCGTTTCCCGGTCATCGGCGACACCGCCCGCAACCTGCGCTACCGCTACTTCGAGGAGCCGGTGATCCGCAAGGCCCGCGAGCAGGTCTACGACGGAGTGCGCGGTTCGCTCGCGTACCTGGCCGAGCACCCGCAGGCCGCCGACTACGACAAGCGCATCGAGGCGCTGGTCGCCACCCCGGAGCCGCTGATCGACCTGCTCGCCGAGCAGATCGTCCGGCCCGAGGCGGTTCCCGGCCCGCTGCTCGAGGTCATCACCCGCCGCGCCTACACGATCCGCACCCTCGAGGACGTCCGCTCGGACGTCGTCGGCGGGCACCAGGTGGTCACCGGCCACTTCGATCTGCGCGGCACCCGCCTGCACCTGATCTCCGCCGAGGCCCCGCAGGCCGAGCTCGCCTCGCTGCTCGACGCCGTCGCGGAATCGGCCGCCCCGGTTCCGGGCGACGCGGATCTGGTGATCGACCTGTACCTGGCGTGGAACGACGCTCCCGCCGACGCGGACGAGCAGGCCGAGGCCCTGCGGTCCGTTCTGGCCGAGCGTCCGGTCACGGCCGGCGCGCGCCGCGTGACGGTGACGGTCTGCCACACGGACAACGCCGAGGAGCACGTGTTCACCTTCCGGCCCTACGAGTCGGGATACGCGGAGGAGACCAACATCCGCGACATCCACCCGCTCACGGGCCAGCGCCTCGACCTGTGGCGCCTGAAGAACTTCGACGGCACCCGGCTGCCCGCCAACCCGGACACCTACCTGTACCACCTGGTGTCCCGCGACAACCCGTCCGACGAGCGGTTCATCGCCCTCGCCGAGGTGCGCGACCTGACGCCGCAGCGCGACGAGTCGGGCCGGATCGTGGGCCTGCCGGCCTTCGAGCGTGCCCTCGCGAGCTCGCTCGACGGCATGCGCCGCGCCCAGGCCGGCCGGGGCGGACGCCGCCTCGACGCGAACCGGGTGGTGCTGTACGTCTGGCCGACCGTCGATCTCGACATGGAGGACCTGCAGCGCATCGCCCGCAACGCAGCTCCGCTGACCGTCGGTGCCGGGCTCGAGGAGATCACTGTCATCGGGTCGTGGAGCGAGGATCCGGCGCAGCCGGCACACGAAGTGGCCCTGCGCTTCTCTTACCGCTCGGGTGCAGGTGTCATCGTCCGTGTCACCGAGCCGCCGAAGGAGCCGCTGCAGCCGCTCGACGAGTACACGCAGAAGGTCCAGCGTTCGCGGGCCCGCGGCACCGTCTACCCGTACGAGCTGATCCCGCTGCTCACCGGCAGCGAGGGCACCTTCGTCGAGTACGACCTCGACGAGCAGGGCACGCTGGTGCCGGTCGACCGTCCGTACGGCCGCAACACCGCCGGCCTCATCGTCGGTCTCGTCGACACCCCGACGCCGCGCTACCCGGAGGGCATGAAGCGGGTCGCGTTGTTCGGTGATCCCACCAAGGCGCTCGGCACGGTCGCCGAGGCCGAGTGCTCGCGGGTCGTCGCCGCGATCGATCTGGCCGAGAGCCTCGGTGCCCCGGTGGAGTGGTTCGCGCTGTCCTCCGGCGCCACCATCTCGATGGAGTCGGGCACCGAGAACATGGACTGGGTGTCGCGGGCCCTGCGCCGCATCATCACGTTCACGCAGGCCGGCGGCGAGATCAACGTCGTGGTCACGGGCATCAACGTCGGTGCGCAGCCGTACTGGAACGCGGAGGCGACGATGCTCATGCACACCAAGGGCATCCTCGTCATGACCCCGGACAGCGCGATGGTGCTCACCGGCAAGCAGTCGCTCGACTACTCGGGTGGTGTCTCCGCCGAGGACAACTTCGGTATCGGTGGTTACGACCGCGTCATGGGCCCGAACGGGCAGGCGCAGTACTGGGCCCCGAACCTCAGCGCAGCCATCGAGACGCTGTTCGCCCACTACGCTCACGCGTACGTGGCGCCGGGTGAACGGTTCCCGCGCAAGGCCGAGAGCACCGACCCGGTCGACCGGAACGTGTGTGTCTACCCGCACGTGCATCCGTCGAGCGACTTCACCACGGTGGGCGACATCTTCTCCTCCGAGACCAACCCGGACCGGAAGAAGCCCTTCGACATCCGCACTGTGATGCGCGCGGTGGTCGACCAGGACCACGCCGTGCTCGAGCGGTGGGCCGACATGGCCGACGCCGACACCTCGGTGGTCTTCGACGCTCATCTCGGCGGTAACCCGGTGACGGTCATCGGTATCGAGTCCCGCGCGATCCCGCGCAAGGGCTGGTTCCCGACGGACGGCCCGGACCAGTGGACCTCGGGCACGCTGTTCCCGAAGTCGTCGAAGAAGACGGCGCGGGCGATCAACGCGGCGAGCGGCAACCGCCCGCTCGTGGTGCTCGCCAACCTGTCGGGCTTCGACGGGTCGCCGGAGTCGCTGCGCAATCTCCAGCTGGAGTACGGCGCCGAGATCGGCCGGGCCATCGTCAATTTCGACGGTCCCATCGTGTTCGTGGTGATCTCGCGCTACCACGGCGGTGCCTTCGTGGTGTTCTCGGGCGCCCTGAACGAGAACATGGAGGTCCTCGCGGTCGAGGGCTCGTTCGCCTCGGTGCTCGGCGGCGCACCCGCCGCGGCGGTGGTCTTCACCCGCGACGTGAACAAGCGCACCGCGAGCGACCCGCGGATCGTCGAGCTCGAGGGCCGTATCCGGGCCGCCGACGACGGCGAGAAGGCACGACTGAACGTCGAGCTCAACGCGCTGCGCACCGCAGTGCGGTCGGAGAAGCTCGGTGAGGTGGCCGCCGAGTTCGAGGCCATCCACAACATCCAGCGCGCACAGCAGGTCGGCTCGGTCGACGCGATCGTGCCGGCGGCGGAACTGCGGCCGCAGATCATCGCGGCCGTCGAGCGCGGTATGGCCCGCACGCTGGCGTAACGTCATGCGACAGAACGCGGCCCCCACCGGAATGTTCCGGTGGGGGCCGCGTCGTCGTGTGCACCGTTCAGGTGAGCCGGGTGCGGATCCAGTCGATCAGCGCCCGCGCCACCTCGTGGGGCACCTCGGGGACGAGGGCGTGGCCGCTGCCGGGGACGAGGGCGGTGGTCACCAGGTCGTCACCGAACTCGTCGACGAGCTCGTCTCGGGTCTCGGCGGGCCGGAAGACGTCCTCACCGGCCTGGACGTCGAGCAGCGGGGACGGCGCCACCGTCCACCACGACTCCTTGTCGGTGGCGGCCATGGCCGCGCGTTGCGAGGCGATGGCGTCGGGCCACCAGCCGTCGAGCCAGACCGCCGGATCGTGCCCCTCGGCGAAGAAGATGTCCCGCAGGTGCCCGAGGCGCTCCTCGTCGGGCAGCGACAGGTCGGAGCACTTGGCGACGCGTTCGGTCAGCGAGGCCGGGAACCGGCGCGCTCCGGCTGCGAGCACCGCGACGCCGCGGACGAGTTCGGGCCGGTCGGCGGCCAGCACCCGGGCCACGTAGTGCCCGAAGGCGTGACCGGCGAGGACGGCGGGTGCGGCGTCGAAATGTTCGAGGACGGCGGCGACGTCACCGGCGAGGTCGTGCAGGTCCAAGCCGGTGAGGGGGCCACGGCTGCGGCCGACGCCGCGAGGCTGCGGACGCAGGGCCGTGAACCCGGCTACCGCGAGGTCCTCGGCGATGGGATCGAACTCGTAGGAGTCGCGACCCAGGGACGGCAGCAGAACGACGGCGGGTCCCTCGCCGTCGACGTGGACCTCGAGTTCGGCGACGGAGGTCTCGACGAGATGGATTCGGCTCACGTCGTCATCCTCGCATCCCTCTTTGGGGCGCGTCACACCACAGCCGGGACGAGTTGTGTTCAACGTCACAGGCGTGGAATGCATGACTTTTCGCAGCCCGGGGAATGCTCCGATGTCCGATCGGATCCTCACTCCGCCGTGGCACGGAGTGCATCCGGAATGCTTCACCGCGCATCACCCCGAGCCCGCAGAGCCGATGTGTATCGAATTGGAACACAATGATTTCCGAAATCACTTGACCAATTCTTGAACATACACAGTGCATTTCACGCCAATTCTGACCGCGGAGTAACACCGTGCGCCAGACCCGAGCGCCCACCCGGCCTCTTCCACCCGCCCGGACCGACAGGCACCCTGTCCGTACCGGCGGGTAAAAGAAGACTTATGTTCAATCCGCTTCTCTCCCAATATTTCTCGAATCAAGACTGCGAAATCGAGGGTCCGACCCACGATTGTGTTTCATCTGACAACACGATCGAGATGCTGCATGATCGGTGCCGCAGGGAATTCGGGCCTACGGGGCCCGGCGGGTGGCACACCCTGGGTCGAGGGGGCCCAGGGACGTGCCGCCCCACGAACAATTCAGGGGAGCAGGGGAATCACGCACGCCTTCCGGCCGGAGTCGGCCGGAGTCGTCGTCCCCGCACAGCGAGGAGAGCAACATGACCAGCACCATCGAACCCACTCCGCAGATCGCCACGAGCGGAACCAAACTCCTCGGCCGCGTCGCCTTCGTCACCGGCGGCACCCGCGGGATCGGTGCTGCCATCAGCCGCAGCCTGGCGAGCCAGGGAGCCGCCGTCGCAGCAGGTTTCGGACGGAACACCGCGCAGGCCGACCAGTTCCTCGCGGAGATGCAGGCGAACGGCCGCAAGGACGTCACCTACTCGGTGCACCGCGGCGACGTCGCCGACCCGGAGGACTGCCGGCGCACCATCGACGAGGTGATCCGCACGCACGGTCGGCTCGACATCCTCGTCAACAACGCCGGGATCACGATCGACCGGACCGTCCTGAAGATGCAGGACGAGGACTGGAACACCGTCATCGGCGTCAACCTCTCGGGCGCGTTCTACCTGGCGCAGGCCGCGCTGCACCACATGCTCGAGCGCGGCAGCGGCCGCATCGTCAACGTCTCGTCCGTCATCGGCGAGACCGGCAACATCGGGCAGGCGAACTACGCCGCGTCCAAGGCGGGACTGTTCGGTCTCACCAAGACGCTCGCCAAGGAAGCCGCTTTCCACCTGGCCCGCAACGGCAAGCTGGATCCGAACGGCATCGGTGTCACCGTCAACACCGTCACCCCCGGCTTCGTCGCCACCGAGATGGTCGAGTCCATCCCGGACAAGGTGCTCGACCGGATCACCGACAGCATCCCGGTCAAGCGTCTCGCCGACCCTCAGGAGATCGCCCGGGTCGTGCACTTCCTCGCTGCCGACGCCTCCTCGTACATCACCGGTCAGGTGTGGGGCGTCAACGGCGGCCTGGACATGTGACGTCCCGCCACCTCCACCACTTCGAATCGAACGGGTCCCCGTTACATGCAATCCTTCGAGCTCAATCGGCACGGCCGAATCGTCTTCCCATCCAATTTCCTTCCGGAGCTGGACTTCTCCGTCCTCACCGGTGTCGACCAGCTCGACGCGGTGATCCGCAGGGACTTCGACACCAAGGCGCCGACGGTCTCCGAGATCCTGTCCCGGCACGCCCAGGGCGTCTACCGGTCGAAGTTCGAGATCATGCGCGACATGGCGCTCAACGTGTTCTGGGCCGACCGCTTCTCGCTCGTGATGTTCGAGCGGCGGGTCACCCGCTGGGGTGACGTCCCGCGCAACCGCGACGACGTCTACATGCCCAGCCTGACGCCCTGGCCCGACGCCGAACAGCGTCTCGCCGCCGTCGAGGACGCCTATCACGAGCTCCCCCGCGCCTGGGACAGTCTCGCGGAGGATCGGATCTTCGACCGCCTGTTCGCGGTGTTCGGCGCCCGCCGTCACTTCGCCGGTGACCTTCCGATCGTGAAACCGACTGTCGCGCAGCTTCTCTCCGATCCGGAGAACATCACCATGCGGCTGCGGCGGTTCGATCCGAATTTCCCCGTCTTCGGATACGACGAGATCCTGGACTGCCACGAGGACGTCGCCGAACTCGAGGCGCTGGGCCGCTGGTCGATGGTGCTGCACAACCGGCAGCCCTGGGACGGCGAGGACGTCGAACTCGTCCGGGTCGCGGACCTGCGGGACGACGACTACGTCGTGGTCTCCCATCCCCGCACCCGTGAGGTGCAGCGGTTCATCGAGCGGGCGGCCTCGGGCCGGTGCCGGCCGGCCACCTCGTTCACCCGGCCGGAGCCGGCCGAACCGTCGGCGCCCTATCCGGCCGTCGACGTCCGCGCGGAGTTCACCGTCGCGCCGCGCATCGCCGCGATCGCGGTGGCGCACGGCGACCAGGTGTGCACCAACGAGGACCTGATCCGCAACACGGCCTACAACTGGTCACCGATGTCGGCCGAGGAGATCACCGCCAAGACCGGCATCGAGCAGCGCCGGTACACCTCGGGCACCTTCGAGGACCTCGCGCTGTCGGCCGCGAAGCAGGCCGTCGCCCACGCGGGGGTCGGCCCGGAGGACATCGGCGCGGTGATCGCGTGCACCTGCACCAGCGCACGGCCGATCCCGTCCCTCGCGACGTGGATCGCGGGTGAGCTCGGCATCGGGCAGGTCCACGCGGCCTACGACCTGATCGCCGCGTGCGCGGGCATGCCCTACGGCCTCGCCGAGGCGACCCGCATCCTGCAGCAGGTGAAGCGACCCGTCCTCGTGGTGTGCGTGGAGAAGTTCTCCGACAAGATCGGCAGTGTCCGGCCGTCCCGGATGATCTTCGGTGACGGTGCCGCCGCGATCCTGGTCTCGCCCGCGGGCGAGGGCGAGGAACCCGACGTGGAGTTCTTCAACAGCTACGCGAGCGGCCCGACGAGCGAGGTCAACTCGATCATCTGGCCGAACCCCGACTTCGACAACTCCATCACGGTCTACGGACCCGAGGTGAAGTCGCTCGCCGGTCGGTATCTCACCCAGATGCTCGACGAGATCCGGACGCTGCCCTCCCCCGACGACGCGGGACGGTCGCTCCTCGACGACATCGATCTGATCGTGCCGCATCAGGCGAACAAGACGATGGTCGTCGAGCTCGCTGCGGACGCGGGCCTGTCCGCCGACCGGCTCTACTTCAATATCGAGAAGGTCGGCAACACCTCCTCGGCGAGCATCCCGCTCGCCATCCACGACGCGGTGCGCGACGGCGTCATCACCCGGCCGGTGCGCATCTTCGCGCCCGGGTTCGGCGCCGGAGCCGTGGCGGGTTACACCGTCCTCCGCGTCGATCCGCGGGTGGTCGTGCCGTTCCGTGAGGACGCCACCACCGTCTAGGGGCACCACACACGTCCGGCCCGTCCCCCGGCAGGCTCGGAGCGATGATCGGCCCGCTCGCAACATCCGGTTGCGGGCGGGCCGATCGGCGTGCACGAAACGTATCGGTAACATGCGGTACCACGAAAGCGACATTTCGCTCGAGTCCGGCATTCCCGGATCGATACGAGGAGTACAGAAAGGCTCTGCGCATGAAGTTCCGCCGCATCGTCGCTGCGACGCTGGGAGGCGTGGCCCTGGCCACCGTCGTTCCGTCCACTGCCTCGGCCGTGCCTCTCACCGATCTGCTTCCGCGTGAGATCGTCGCCCTGATCCCGACCGGATCGGCCGTTCCGGACGTCCCGCTGCCGTGGGCCCCCCTCCCGGCTCCTGCTCCTGCTCCCGCCCCGGCACCGGCACCGGCACCCGCCCCGGCGCCCGCGCCCGCGCCGCAGGCCGTCGCACCTGCGCCGCAGCAGTCGGCTCCCCCGGCCCAGGCGTGGTCGTACAAGAACTGCACCGAGGCATGGAACGCCGGTGCCGCCCCGGTCCGCCGCAACGATCCGGGTTACGGACCGCACCTCGACCGCGACAACGACGGCATCGGCTGCGAGAAGGATCCGCGCAAGTAGCCCGTCCCGACACCGCGAGGGCCCGTCCACTCGACAGTGGACGGGCCCTCGCGTTCGTCGGGGTGCCGGATCAGAGCCAGCGGGGCGGGGTCGCCTCCCCACCGGTGACACCGACGGCGCCACGGCCGGCCGCCCAGCGCACGACGCCGGGCAGGTCGCCGCGCACCGTGTGGGAGGTCTCGGCCTCGGGGTTCACCAGGACCGGGTCGCGGCCCTCGACCTCGAGTGCCAGACCGGCACCGAGTTCCTTCCTGCGCCACATGCCGACGATGTCGTCAAGCAGCGAGTCGAGCACGACCGGCGGGAAGTCGCCGAAACGACCACCGTTGCCGAGATCCACCGCGTGGATCCACACCTCACGGGTGCGCATCCAGGCGGTCTCCTCGGCGGGGACGAGCCGGCCCTGCGCGGTGCGGACCTCGGACTTCCAGGCCGCCTCCGGCAGGTGACGCCACTTCTCGTCGAGACGAGCAATGGTGTGCGAGAAGAGGTTCCGCAGAGCCGCGGGACTCAGCGTCGCGCCTTCCGCGATCTCCTGCGCCCGCTGCTCGGTCGAGGCGTACATCGGCGTCTCCACACCGGTCGCCGCCCAGTCCATCAGACGGCACAGCGCCGCGGCGTTGTAGCCGATGTGCGCGACCAGGTGCCGGCGCGTCCACCCCTCGAGCAGGGTGGGGCCGTCGAGCTCCTCGTCGGTCAGCTCGGCCAGGCGCTGCGACAGGTAGGCCGTGCCGCGCCGGGCGATGAGGAGTCGCTCGGACAGGTCGAGATCGTTGAATCCCACGGTCGGTGCAGCTCCTACTTGATGATCGTCTTGTTCCGGACGGTGCCGAGGCCCTCGATGGTGACCTCGCAGACCTCACCGTTCTGGATGTAGCGCGCGGGCTTGCGGGCGTGGCCGACACCACCGGTGGTGCCGGTGATGATGACGTCGCCCGGCTGCAGCGTGACGATGTGCGAGATGTAGTCGACGAGCTTGGCCGGGGTGAACACCAGGTCGTTGGTGTTCGACGACTGCATGACCTCACCCTCGAGACGGGTCTCGATGGCGGTGCCGAGCTGGTAGTCGGTGTCGAGGACCGGACCGAAACCGCTGGTCTTCTCGAAGGTCTTGCCCTGATCCCACTGCAGCGTGCGGTACTGGTAGTCGCGCATGGTGTAGTCGTTGATGACCGAGTAGCCGGCGATGTACTCCGCGGCGTCGGCCTCGGCGACCTGGTAGGCCTGCTTGCCGATGACGACGGCGAGCTCGGCCTCCCAGTCCAGCTGCGAGCCGGCGTAGGCGGGCACGACCACGTCGTCGTAGGGGCCGGTGAGGGCTTCCTTGAACTTCGAGAACAGGGTCGGGTACTCCGGCAGGTCGCGGCCCATCTCCTTGATGTGGGTCGCGTAGTTCAGGCCGACGCACACGATCTTGCCCGGGGCGGGGACGACGGGGGCGTAGTCGGCGTCGGCGAGGTCGACGGTCTTACCCGATGCCTTCTCGGCGACCGACTTCCACTCGGGATCGGCCAGCAGGGCGGACAGGTCGGCGTAGCCGTCGATGACGGTGGCGCTCGAGTCGCTGTCCACGCGGACAGCGGCGGTTCCGCCGTCGAGTCGGAGGGTGGCGAGTCGCATGAGGGTCAGGCTCCTTCGGAGATGATGGTGCGGTTGAAATGCAGACGCTCGACGATCGGCGCGTCGGAGAACGCGAACAGGTCGACGCCCTTGTCGGTCTCGAGCGACCACTCCACCCAGGACGGGACGACGATCATGTCGCCCTTGGTGACGTCGTGGCTCTTGTCTGCCAGATGGAAGCGGCCTTCGCCTTCGAAGACCTGGAAGACCACCGAACCGACGTCACGACGGGCGCGGGTGTGCGCGCCGGCCCGCAGCCGGTGGAACTCGGCGCGGATCGTCGGCATGACGTCGCCGCCGGTGGTGGGGTTCGTGTAGCGGACCGCGGCGTGGCCCGGCTCGGGGGTTGCGGCGTAACCCTCGTCCTCGAGGGCGAGCTGCTCGTTCAGCGCGCGGTCGGTGTGCTCCCAGCGGTAGCAGGCGATCGGCGAGCTGGACTTGCGGTCGAGGCCGACCAGCGGACGCAGGCCCGGGTGGACCCACAACCGCTCCGAACGGGAGATGTCGGGGGTGCTCTCGTCGGTCACACCGTCGGAGCCGAACTCGAAGAAGCCGGTGTCGGTGTAGTGGACGAACGGGATGTCGAGACCGTCGATCCACGCCATCGGCTGGTCGGTCTCGTTGTGGTGGCCGTGGAAGTTCCAGCCCGGAGTCAGCAGGAAGTCGCCGCGCCGCATGGCGACCGGATCACCGTTGACGACCGTCCACACGCCCTCACCCTCGACCACGAAGCGGAAGGCGTTCTGCGAGTGGCGGTGTTCGGGAGCGGTCTCCTTCGGGCCCAGGTACTGGATCGCCGCCCACAGCGTGGGGGTGATGTAGGGGACGCCGCCGAGGCCCGGGTTCGCCAGCGCGATGGCGCGGCGCTCGCCGCCACGGCCGACCGGCACGAGATCACCGGCGCGCTGCGCCAGCGGGTAGAGCGTCGACCACTTCCAGACGAAGGGCACCGCCTTGGAGGTGGGCGCCATCGGCATGAGGTCGCCGAGCTGGGTCCACAACGGATTCAGGTTCTCCGCCTCGAAGTCGTCGTACAGCTTCCGGAGCTCGGGATCGATCGGCTCGGCAGCGGTCGGCTCGGTGGCAGTCATGGTTCTCCTCTCGGCAACGGTGCAGCGTTGTCCGGCGCTGTCCCCACGCTAGGTGCCCCCGACCCCCCGAAGCCATCTATTTCTGCTGTGCGGAATTCTGGACGTCCGATCCGGCAATATGGGCGACGTCGACCTCGATCCCGCGCACCGCCACCTGCATCTGGGAGACCAGCCGTCCCCTCAGATGCTGGCGATAACGGGTGACCGGCACGGCCACCGTGATCGCCCCGATCGCGACACCCCGGCCGTTGCGGATGGCCACCCCGAAGGCCGCGACGCCCTCCTCCGTCTGCTCGACGTTGACCGCGAAACCGACGTTGCGGGCGGCCTCGAGTTCGTGCACGAACTCCTCGAACTCCCCGATCGCCATCCGCCGGTCGGACTCGTAGGCCGGGGTCGGTCCCTGCCCGATGTGGGGCTCGTCGGCGGGGCGGAGATAGAGCTGCTCGAGCACCGGTCGAGGCAGTTCCGCGAGCAGGATGCGGCCGCCCGCGGTGAGCTCCGCAGGCAGCACCTGACCTCGTCGATCGCCCACACGCAGGATCGATGCCGCTTCGGCGGTCCAGAGGAAGCGGGCCTGCGAGCCGACGCGGATCACGAGGTTGACGGTCTCGTCGGTGAGCGCAGCGAGCGCTTCCATGTGCGAGCGGCAGATGTCGGTGAAGTCCCGGGTCCAGCCCTGCCGCGCCGGCCCGACCCCCAGCGCCGGGCCCGGGTGGTACATCCGTTTCTCGTCCTGCACCGCGAAGCCGCGGTAGACGAGCATGGCGAGCAGACGGTGTGCCGTCGACGGGGCCGTCCCGAGTTCCCGGGCGGCGTCCTTGAGCCGGATCGCTCCCGCATCCCGCAGCAACTGGAGCAGGCGAAGGGCGTTGTCGACCGACTCCAGCATGTAGGTGGGCTTGCGGATCGTGCCCATCGGTTTGTTCTGCATAGCAGAACTTTATTGCATCGTCCGGTTCCGCGCGCCCACCGTTGAGGAATGCATCCTTCCCACGAGACCTCGCCGAGCCGGGCCGGCGGGAGCATCACCCTGCCCCGCGCCCACATGATCGCGGTGATCGTCTGCTGGCTCTTCGTGGTCTTCGACGGCTACGACCTCATCGTCTACGGCAACGTCATCTCCAGCCTCCAGGACGAGTGGGGAATCAACGCCTCGACCGCCGGCACCCTCGGGAGCCTCGCGTTCGTCGGCATGATGATCGGCGCGGTCCTCGCGGGCCGGATCTCGGATGCGATCGGACGCAAACAGGCCGTCATCGGATGCGTCGTCGTCCTGTCCGTTTTCACCACCCTCTGCGCCGTGGCCCCCGGACCGGTGCTCTTCGGCATCATGCGCCTGATCGCCGGCATCGGACTCGGCGGCCTCGTGCCGACCTCGAACGCCCTTGCCGCCGAACTCGTTCCGGACAAGTGGCGCGCCGCCGTCGCCACCATGATGATGTCCGGTGTCCCGATCGGCGGTTCCATCGCCGCGCTCGTCGGCATCCCCGTCATCCCGAACTGGGGCTGGCGCCCGATGTTCGCGTTCGCGCTCGTCCCGCTGCTGGTCCTCGTTCCGCTCGCGGTCAAGGTGCTGCCGAAGCACGAGGCACTCGAGACCCATCCGGACAACTCCGAGGGCGGCTTCAGGAGCCTGCTCGGTTCGCAGTTCCGCACCGTGAGCATCATGTTCGCCGCCGTCACCGTGGTGACCCTGCTGGCGTGGTACGGCCTGGGCACCTGGTTGCCGAAGCTGATGCAGGGTGAAGGTACCGATCTGGGCAACGCCCTGACCTTCTCGCTGGCCCTGAACCTCGGCGCCGTCGCCGGTTCGTTCATCACCGCCTGGGGCGGGGTGCGCTGGGGTTCGGTGCCCACGAGTATCGTCGCGGCCTTCGTCGCCGGTGTGGCCCTGCTCCTGCTGCTGACCGACCCGCCGGTCGCCACCGTCTACCTGATCTTCGTGCTCGCCGGTGTGGGTACCCACGGCACCCAGGCCCTGATCATCGCGGCGGTCGCCTCGTACTATCCCGATCACCTCCGCGGCACCGCCCTCGGCTGGGCCCTCGGCGTCGGCCGCATCGGCGCCGTCGCGGCCCCGCAGATCGGCGGCTGGCTGCTCGCCGCCGGCCTCGGTGCGCACTCGAACTTCGTCCTCTTCGGCGTCAGCGCGCTGATCTCCTCGCTGCTGCTGACGGTGATCTGGAAGAAGTTCCCCGCCCGTCACGAGACGGTGCGCCCCCTCGCCGCTCACTGAGCGGGATCCCAGACCACTTCTACCCCGCTTTCACGACCCGAAGGAGTGTCATGTCCGCACTGAAGGACGCACGAGTTCTCATCGCCGGTGGCGGCATCGGCGGTGTCGCCAACGCCCTCGCCCTGGCCCAGAAGGGCGCTCAGGTCACGCTGTTCGAGCGTGCACCCGAGTTCGGTGAGGTCGGTGCCGGTCTCCAGATCGGCCCGCACGGCTCGCGCATCCTGCAGTCGCTCGGTGTGTACGACGAGGTCATCGCCAAGGGCGTGCTGCCCAAGAACCTCGTCTTCCGGGACGCCGTCACCGCGGAGATCCTCACCAAGGTCGACCTCGGCCGCGACTACCAGCAGCACTACGGCGGCGTGTACTTCGTCGTGCACCGTTCCGACCTGCACTCGGTGCTGGTCGCCGCGGCCCGCGCGGCCGGCGCCGACCTGCGCACGAACTGCACCGTCACCGACGTGGTCACCGAGGGCGACACCGTGCGCGTGATCCTCGAGAACGGTGAGGAGCACGTCGGCGACGTCGCGCTCGGCATGGACGGCCTGCACTCGCGGCTGCGCCCGAAGCTGTCCGACGACAAGCCGGTCGGTTCCGGATACGTCGCCTTCCGCGGTACCTTCCCGATGGACGAGGTCCCGCTCGACGAGGAGATCGAGGACGTCGTGGGCTACATCGGCCCGCGCTGCCACTTCATCCAGTACCCGCTGCGCCAGGGTGAGATGCTCAACCAGGTTGCGGTGTTCCAGTCGCCGGCCTTCCTGCGCGGTGAGGAGATGTGGGGCAGCCCCGAGGAACTCGCGCACGCCTACGACCACTGCCACGAGAGTGTCCAGAGCGCACTGAAGTACCTGTGGACCGACCGGTGGTGGCCGATGTTCGACCGCAACCCGATCGACAACTGGGTCGACGGCCGCATGATCCTGCTCGGCGACGCCGCGCACCCGCCACTGCAGTATCTGGCCTCCGGCGCCGTCATGGCCCTCGAGGACGCCAAGTGCCTCGCCGACTACGCCGCCGAGGATCTGCAGGGCGACACGAAGAACTGGCCGAAGATCCTGCAGGACGTGAACGCCGAGCGCGCTCCGCGCTGCAACCGCATCCTCACCACCGGCCGCATGTGGGGCGACCTGTGGCACCTCGACGGCGCCGGCCGCGAGGCCCGCAACGAGCTGTTCCGCACCCGTGACACCTCGAGCTACAAGTACACCGACTGGCTGTGGGGCTACAGCTCCGATCGCAACCGCTGATCGGTTCCCTTCCCTCCGGATGCCACCCGTGATCCCCGGATCACGGGTGGCATCCGTCCTTTTCCGTCGCGCTCGTTCGCGCGTTTTCGTTCGTGCGGGGCTACCGGCACCACCCGCGGCGGGCACATACCGGGGCAATGACCGCGTCGCACGTGGCGAGCGTCCTGATCGTCACCTTCGAAGGGGCGGCAACCATCCCCGGAATTCGCGGTGGGACGTGAGCTGTGCCGTCGCGGACACCGGGTGCGGGTGCTCGGCCACGAGTCGCAGCGCGCCGCGGCGGAGGCCGTCGGTCTCGGATTCCGTTGTTGTCACAACTCCCCCGAGTGGACTCCCACATACAGCTGAGCACCCCGTCCGTGCTGCGGATGCTCGTCGCGATGACGACCTCGCCGCAGGTCGATCGCGACGTGCACGACGAGATATCCCGGGAGAAGACGAATCTCGTGATCGTCGATGCCGTGTCGTTCGGTGCGCTCGACGCCACGGCACGCACCGGGGTGCGTCACGCGGTGCTGTTCCACACCATCTACGCGATGTTCGACGGGTCGTACCGGCACGGGCCCGCCGGAATCGCCGCGCGGGCAAGGGGTCTCGACGCCGACCTGCTGCTGGTGTGCTGCGATCCCCTGTTCGACCCCGCTGCACGTGGAGACCGTGGTGACGACCGGGCCGGCCATCGATCCCGCGGGCCTGCGGGTTCCGGCGAATGCGACCGTGCACCGGTACGTGCCGCACAACGAACTCGTGCCGGAATGCTCGGCGGTCGTCGGGCACGGCGGGCACGCCACGGCGTTCCGGGACTCGCCCACGGGCTGCCACTGCTCGTGATACCGATGTCCGGCGTGACCGACCAGGCCATGATCGGAAAGACGGTGGAAGCCGCCGGAGCCGGGAGGACCGTACGGAAGACGGCCTCTTCCGCGACGATTCGGGCAGCACTCGACGATCTGCTGTACTTCGGCGGGTACGGGACGGGATTCACCGCGACGCGTTCGGGGCATGCTGGTCGGGTACCGAACATCGTCGTCAGGAGGACCCATGGCACGGATCGCACTCTTCGGAGGCCACGGCAAGGTGGCGTTGCACCTCGAGCGGTTGCTGGCCGAGGCCGGTCACGAGACCAGTGCGTTCATCCGCAATCCCGACCACGCCGACGACGTCCGCGAGGCCGGCGCCACCCCGGTGGTGGCCGACGTCGAGAAGCTCGGTCTCGCCGAGCTCACCGATCTGGTGAAGGGACACGACGCGGTCGTGTGGTCGGCGGGTGCCGGAGGCGGCGACCCGCAGCGCACCTACGCGGTGGACCGCGACGCCGCCATCGCCTCGATGACCGCCGCGCAGCAGGCCGGGGTCCGCCGGTACGTGATGGTCTCGTACTACGGTTCGCGCCCCGATCACGGCGTGCCCGAGGACAACTCCTTCCATGCCTACGCGGAGGCGAAGGCCGCTGCCGACACCCATCTGCGCGGCACGGACCTGGACTGGACGATCCTCGGCCCGAGCGCCCTGACGCTCGATCCGCCCACCGGCCGCATCGAGATCGAGGGGCACGGCGCGCAGGACAAGGGGAAGGTGAGCCGCGCCGACGTCGCCGCCGTGGTCGCCGCGGTACTCGAGCGTCCCGGTACCGCGGGGCGGACGATCGAGTTCAACAACGGCGACACCCCCATCACCGAGGCACTCGACGGCCTCGGGTGACGGCGAGGCCCGGACACCGCGGGGTGTCCGGGCCTCGTCGTGCGGCCGCGCAGGAGGGGGTCAGACCTGCGGAGCCAGCTCCTCGACACGCACCGGGGAGGTGTCCGCGGCGGCGGCGATGGCCTCCTCGAACTGCCGGTGGTCGACCTGGGAGCCGAGCATCAGCGCCAGGCGGGTGAGGAAGCCCTCCCGGTCGTTCTCGGCGACCTGGTCCAGAGCCGTCGACAGACCCAGCCACACGTTCTCGCGGTGCTGCTCCTCCGGGGTGGTCTGCTCCGCCGGACGGGCGGGCAGCTCCGGGCCTTCGGGGGCGGCACCGGCGCGCAGCGGCCCGGCGACAGCGGCGACCTCGGCGGCCGGGACGCGGCACAGCAGCAGCCCGTCGGGCCGGACCACGAAGGCCTCGCCGGCCGTCGCGCCGAGCGCCTCGACGAGATCGGGGGCGTCGATCGACGTGGCGCCCTCCACCTCCGGGGAGTCGACGACGAGGGTGCGGAAGCTCTCCGGCTCGAAGGCCTTCGCCAGCTCCGCGGTGGCGGCGACCAGCGCGGTGGCACCGGCCTCGTCGAGACCGAAGCCGATGACCGCGAAGCCGTTGCCGCGGGCCACGTTGAGCGAGGACTCCTCGCCCGCGACGCGGATGCGGCGGTCCTCGACCGGGTCACCGGGCAGCACGCCCTCGGTGCCGGGCGCGACCGACCAGGTCAGCGGCGACAGGCGGGCGTGGGTGGCGCTGGACTGACGCGGGTTGATGAGGTGACCGAACTCGGGGCGGCCCACCGCGAGGGCGAGGATCGCGTCGCGGGTGGTGCGGTAGCCGTGGCTGCCCGGGCTCATGATGAGCGTGGACTTGCCGGCGTTGGCGACGTTCTGCTCCCAGGCGTTGTGCCGCTCGAAGGAGTAGGCCTTCAGGATCGACGGTTCGGCGTTGCCGTGGACGACGGCGGCCAGCTGCCAGGCGAGGGTCTCGGCGTCCTCCATGCCGGAGTTGAGGCCGCGCACGCCGAAGATCGGCACCAGGTGGGCGGCGTCGCCGGCGAACAGGATCCGGTCGTGGGCGAACTCGTCGAGTGCGAGGGCGCGGGCGCTGTAGAAGCCCTTCCACTCGAGGGTCCACGGCAGGTCGTTCTGCAGCCAGTCGAGGTGCTTGGCGATCCGGGCGCGGATCGCGTCCTCCTGCGTCTCGATCTCGGCGTCCTCGGACGGGTCGAGCTGGTAGTCGATGCGCCAGATGTTGCCGGGCTGCTTGTGCATGATGATCGTCGAACCGGGGTTGCTCGGCGGATCGAACCAGACCATGCGTTCGGCCGGCAGGTCGGACTCCCAGTGGATGTCGGCGATGACGTAGCGGCCCTCGTAGCTGGTGCCCTGCAGACGCAGACCGGCGAGCTCGCGCATGCGGCTGCGGCCGCCGTCGGCGGCGACGACCCAGCGGGCACGCAGGTGGCGCTTGCCCTCGGCGGTGTCGACCTCGAGGGTGACCTCGTCCTCGCCGCGCAGGATGCCGGCGATCGATGCCTGCCAGTGCAGGGTGATCAGCGGGTTCTTCTCGATGGTGTCGACCATGATCTGTTCGAACTCCGACTGGGAGACGTTGATCATGGGCGGGCGCACGTCGTAGTCGCGCAGGGGCATGCGGAACTGCAGGACCTGCTGGTCGCGGAAGAAGCTGCGGCCACCGACCCACGGCAGCACGATCTTCTCGAGTTCCTCACCGAAGCCGAGCCGGGCCGCGGCCTCGAGGCTGTGCCGGGAGATGCAGATGGCGCGGGAGCCGAAGGAGACCTGGTCCGCCGCCTCGAGGATCGTGACCGGGATGCCGCGCTGGGCCAGGCCCAGGGCGACCGCCATGCCGACCGGGCCGGCGCCGACCACGACGACGGCCAGGGCGTCCTCGTCGGGGGTCATCGAGTCGAAGATCGACGCAGGGTACTTGGGCGGGTGGTAGTAGGTCGACACGGGTCAGGCACCTTCCTCGACGGAGTTGTGGACGGTGGTGTGCCCGGCGGAGGGCACGCGGAGCAGCAGGATGCTGACGAGGCTGATCAGGGCGATGAGCACGAAGTAGCCGGTGATCGACAGCGACGTGCCGGTCGCGGCGAACAGGGAGGTCGCGATCATCGGGGCCAGGCCGCCGCCGAGGATGGCGCCGATCTGGTAGCCGAGCGAGGCGCCGCTGTAGCGGATCTGGGCGGGGAACAGTTCGGCGAACAGGGCGGACTGGGGGCCGGCGCAGCAGCCGAGGGTGAAGCCGAGGCCGAGCATCGCGACGAACATGACGGGGAGCACCGCGGTGTCCATCAGCGGGAAGAACAGGGCCGCGGCCACGACCAGCGCGGAGGACGACCGGATGTAGACGGTGCGACGGCCGACCAGGTCGGAGCGCCAGGCGGCGTAGGCCATGCCGGCCATCCAGAACGGGCACGAGCCGATGAGCAGCATGAGCATCGTGGTGTTGGAGAAGCCGAGGGTCTTCTCGCCGTACTTGAGGACGTAGACCATGTAGGCGTACGCGATGCCGTTGGTGGCGATGAAGGTGCCACCGGCGAGGAGCACGGTCTTCCAGTGCTGGGTCAGCACCTCGATGATCGGCAGCTTGTGCTCGGTGGTGGGGGCGTCCTTGGCGGCCCGGAACTCGGCGCTCTCCTCGAGGCCGAGACGGATCCACATGGCGACGAACACGAGCACGGCGGAGGCCAGGAAGGGCACTCGCCAGCCCCACGCCTCGAATGCGCCGTCGGGCAGGAACGCCGTCAGCGGCAGGTAGACGAGGTTGGCGATCAGCACACCGGCGGGCACACCGATCTGCGGGGCCGCGCCGTACAGGCCGCGCTTGCCGGCCGGGGCGTTCTCGGTGGCGACGAGCACCGCGCCGCCCCACTCGCCGCCAACGCCGAGGCCCTGCACGAAGCGCAGCGCGACGAGCAGGATCGGGGCGGCGACACCGATGGAGGCGTAGTTGGGCAGCAGACCGATCGCGACGGTCGCGAAGCCCATGAGCAGCAGGGACGTCACGAGCATCGACTTGCGGCCGACGCGGTCGCCGAAGTGGCCCATGACCATGCCACCGATCGGGCGGGCGATGAACCCGACGGCGAGGGTGGCGAAGGCGGCCAGGGTGCCCGCGACCTCGGAGGTCCCGGGGAAGAACTGCGGGCCGAGGACCAGAGCGGCGGCGGTGCCGTAGATGAAGAAGTCGTACCACTCGATGGCGGTACCGACGAAGCTGCCGAGCGCGGCTTTGCGCGCGGCCACTGCCGACGCCTGTGGCGTCGCATCGAGAACGGTCATGTATGTGCCCTCCAGGCATTGATCCGGAGGCGTCCGAATTAACGGGCGTTCGGACGCGAGTGGTGATATTTGAGCGCGGTCACATATGTTTGAAAAGCGCACAAAGATGGGGAATATCCCCGGAAATACCGAAGAATGACCGTTCGTGCAGCTCAGGGCGCCGTGAAGCCTCGGTGGGCCGCGACGACGAAGTCCGCGAAGGCCTGGGCGACGCGGCTCGGATGGGCGTTCTTCCGCCGCGCGAGAACGACGTTCACCGGTTCGGCGGGCGGATGCGCGATGGGCAGCAGAGCCAGGGCGTGCCCCTCGTAGGTGATGTCGCCGACGGGACGCTGCAGGAGGAGGGTCCAGCCCAGACCGCGACCGACGAAGGACCGGGCGGTCTCGAAGGTCTGGGTGCGGTAGGCGATCAGGGGCGTGAAACCCGCCTCCGCACACATCCCCAGTGCGTGTCCGGAACTCGGGGGCGCGTCGAGCAGCACCATCGGCTCGTCCGCGAGGTCGCGCAGATCCACCGCCTGCTCCCCGGCCAGGGGGTGATCGGTGGCGAGCAGCACCATCGGTTTGCGCACCGACAGCGCAATCCGCTCCAGCTCCGGGTCGAGGTCGATGTCGTAGAGGAACGCGACGTCGAGGTCGTGGGAGGCGAGCAGACCCGTCAGCCGGTTCTGGGTGTCCTCGTGGAAGTCCACCTGGGCCCGCGGGTGCGCGCGGGTGAAGTCGGCGATGAGCGGCGGCAGGAGGGTGGGCCCGAGCGAGGGATAGCATCCGACGGAGACCCGGCCGACGACGTCGCCCGCCTCCGACCGGGCGTCGCTCTCGAGTTCCGAGGCGTGGTGCAGCAGCAGCTTGGCGCGTTCGAGGACGACGTGCCCGGTGGGCGTGAGCTTGACCCCGCGGGCCCGCTGCCGGACCAGCAGCTTGGCGTCGAGGGCGTGTTCGAGATCGGTGATGGCCGAGGACAGGGCGGAGTGCGACATGTGGATGGCGTCGGCGGCCGCGGTGATGGTGCCCCACTCCGCGACGGCGACGAACGCGGCGAGCTGCCGCATCGTGAACGCGGGGGCGCCGTCCGTCTTCGCCATGGATCCACCCTAGTCCTCGGCCTCCGGGCCCCCGCGCGGAGCAACGGCGATCAGACGAAACGGAACAGTGGCGGGATCGCCACCACGGCGAACATCGCCCACACCGCGTAGACGGGCAGATAGCGCGTCTGCCAGCGTTCGACGGCCGCGAAACCGGAGCGGCCGCGCTGGAAAGAGATTCCGAGCTTCGCCGCCCACAGCAGGTCGACCATGAGCACCAGGTTCAGGCCGAGGGCGGTCACCTTGTTGGCGGTGAACCCGAACTCCGCGATGCGGCCGGCCATGGCGGCGAGCATGAGCACGTCGACGGCCAGGGCCGCGACGATCAGCACGATCTGCAGCAGGTCGAAGACGTTCGGCGGGGCGTACGGGTCGCGGGCCGAGATCGAGTAGAGCAGCAGGCCGAGCACGAGCACGAGGATGAGATCCATGAGGATGAGCAGGCCCCGGTCCACGTCGACGACGCTGTGGGAGGCGACGACCGCGACGAACAGTGCGACGAGCATGAGGATCGTGATCGGCGTGAACACGCGGGTGAGGACGGGTGCGATGTTCTCGACGACCTGCTGCTTCGCCTCGACCAGCCAGGCCGCGACGATCACCGCCCCGGCGGGGCCGAAGGGGATGATCCACTGTTCGAGGAACGGTTCGAGGTCGATGCCCAGCGCGTCGAAGGCACCGGCGGTCAGACCGGTGAGCACTCCCCCGCCGAGCGCGAGCAACGCCAGGTAGACGGCCCATTCGCCGGTGAACCGCACGAAGTCCATGCGCCGCCGGTGCAAGCGCCGGTCGCCGCCGGTGTAGGCGAATCCGACGGCGAACCACAGGACCACCGGGGCATGGATCGCCGCGACGATCTCGGTGGCACCGCCCGGTTCGAAGGGGAACACGTTGAGCACCACGGCAGCGAGAATGAACGGAACAGCCAGTGCGGCAATCGTTCTCGCCGGCATCGTGCGCTTCCACGCGAAGTAGGCCGCGAGGAAGGGCAGGATCAGGACGGCGGCGTTGCGCAGCAGGGCGCTCTCGCTCAGCCACTCGAAGCCTGCGCGCACCGCGAGTCCGGCACCGAGCGCCAGGCCCAGGACGACGGCGAGTTCCCCGGTGCGGCCGGAGTTCTCGCCCCGGTCGGTGCGGGAGAGAACGAGTTGCTTCCACAGCCGGTCGGAGTGTTCCTGCGCGAACTCCCGGGAGAGTTCGTCGACGCCACCCATCCGGCCGACCGCGACGAGGAACGCCTCGCCGTCGGTGAGACCGACGGACATCAGATCGGAGATCTGTTCGCGCAGATGGTCTTCCATCTCGTCGATGTCCGCGGGGGCGATCACCCGATGGTCGGCGACGTAACCGCGCCAGTCGGCGATGCGGGATTCGAGGTGCGCATCCACGGTCATCACACCCACCCCGGCGCCGCGGCGGGAGGCAGCTGGGCCGAGCGCCACACCTGTTGCAGGGCGTCGGCGACGACCGACCACTGGGCGGCGCGTTCGGCGAGCACCGCTCGTCCGGCATCGGTGATGGCGTAGTGCTTGCGGCGCCGGCCGTTGTCGCCGGTGCGCCAGGTGGCCGAGACGTGCCCGGCCCGCTCGAGGCGGTGCAGCAGCGGGTAGAGCATCCCGTCGGTCCACTGCATCTCGCCGCGGGACAGTTCGTTGACCCGTTTGATGATGGCGTACCCGTAGGACTCGCCCTCGGCGAGTATCCCGAGCACGAGCGGGGTCGCGGCGGCGGCGACCAGATCCTTCTCGATGAACATCCCGACCTAATACCTAGTAGTTCTATGGATAGCGGTAACCCTAGCAGAGCTAGGTATTAGAGTCGGGCGGGATCGCCGAGGAACTCCGGCAGGGAGTGTCAGTCGCGGGTGTCGGTGCCGTCCGCCGTGGCAGCATCCGGCGTGGAGGTGTCCGGCTCCGAGGTGCCCGGCGCCGTGGAGGTCTCCGGCCCGGCAGCGGTGTCGTCGGAACGGCTCCACGTCCCGGCCACCCGGGCCCGGCCGCGGTCGAAGACGTCCCCGAGCACACCCCCGACGGCCTTGAGCGGGCTGTCGATGGAGTCGAGGGCCTCCGCGACCACCGGATCCTCGTCGGACAGCCAGCCCGCCTCGTCGGCGCGGCAGGCCCACCGGAAGTCGTCGAGATCCTGCCGCAGCCCGGCCAGCACCCGGGTCGTGCGACCGGAGGACAGGCGGCGCACCACCTCGATCGGGGTGCCCTCCGCGAAGCGGGCGAGCGCGGCACGAGCGCGGCGCAGCAGGACGGCGTCCTGCTCGAAGTGACCGGCGAGCGCGGCACGGGCCTCCGCCACCGGTGCGGTCTCCTCGTTCGCGCGCGCCAGCCGGATCCGGTGCCACAGGAACAGGCAGTCCTCGACCAGGACGAGCAGTTGCAGGGTCTCCCCCAGCGCACCGTCCACGGCGATCTTCTGCAGCAGCTCGACGTGCTCCCCGACGGCATCCTCGGGGTCGAGACCGTCGAGGGACGCCGAAACGTGGGTGCGCAGCAGCGCCACGGTGCGGGTGAGGACCGGCCCCAGGTCCGCGAGCGACACCCAGTCGGCGTCCGGCAGCCCACCGGAGTGGTCGACGATCGCCGCGGCCCTGGTCAGCGCATTGTGGGTGGCGACGACATCGCCCAGATGCGGTGCGCCCGCGAGATCGAGCACCCGCTCGACGAGACCCGGCGCGGCCTCCTCGCCCTCGAGGCGGACGACCGCGGCCTCCACCGAGGCGACGGCACCACCGAGGGCCTGCACGACGGCGTCGGGCGCAGTGGGAACCGGAGCATCGGCATTTCTCGCGTCGATCATTTCTCAATGGTGCTACGCCGGGCCGCCGAACGCACCGTCCTCCGGCGGTCGCGTGTCAGTTCGCGCCGCGCACCCATGCCTGCTCGAGCAGCGCCACCACCTCGGCCTCGCGTCGACCGCGATAGGCCGAGAGAATCCGGCGCGCCCGGGACTCGCCGTCGAGCCCGATCGCCGATGCCAGCGCCGCCGCGATGCCGTCCTCCGGGACGGTCTCCGGCTCGGTGTGCCCGATCAGCGAGAGCGCCTTGCGCAGCGGCTCGGCGTTGTCGGCGACGGTACGCAGCGGCAGGACGTCGAAGCGGGCGTCGGCGCGGATCTCGAGCAGCAGTTCGTTGCCCTCCTCCACCCCGACGTCCTCGAGGAATCGCCGGATCGACGAGAGGGCCGGCGCTGCGCCGGTCCACCGCAGGGTCTGGCCGCCGAGCCGCGAGGCGAGCACGACATGGTGGCCTGGCGCGCACCCGGCGAGCGCGGCCACCGCGGACGGCACCGTGAACTCCGCGCCGCGCAGATGGTCGCGGGTCGCGGGGATCCGCAGCCGCCAGGCGTCGCCGATCCGGTAGAGCCGGCGCGTGCGTTCCGGTGCGCCGACCGGTACCCGGGTGCGGCGCCGGCGGCGCACCGTGCCTTCGACGAGCTCGAAGTCGCCTCCCGCGGCGAAGGTGCGTGCCGAGTCCTCGGAGATGCCGAACCGCTCGACGAGCGCGGCGACAACCTTGTCGAGTTCGGCGACACCCAGCTGGGCGTCGACCAGGCGGGCGATGCGGTTGCGCACCGCGGTGACGGGATCGGCCGCCCAGGTCGCCAGTGCCCAGCGGTCGTCGTCGAGGACGAACCGTTCGTCGTCGGCCAGTTCCGCGGTGAGGGTGTGGGCGTCGGCGTTGATCCCCGAGCGGGCGATGATCTCCTCCGCCGACAGCGGGTCGCCGAGGACCTCGAGAACCTGCGCGGCCCGGCCCGCGAGACCGTCCGCGGGGGTGAGCACCCGGCCCTCGAAGGTGGTGGTGCCGCAGTAACGCATCCACTCCTCGAACTCGCCGTCGGGCAGCGACCACACGTCCTTCACGGCGGCGGGTTCGACCACACCGTTGGGGGACTCGAACTCGGAGAGCAGCCCGCGGGTCTGCTTCTCGGCGTCGGGAAGGTCGGGGACGGCGATCCAGCCGTCGGCGACCTCGAAGCGGTCGTCGAGCCGGTCGAGCACCTTCCACAGCGGTGCGTCGAGACCGGGAACGGTCCTGGTCAGGACGGAATGCTCGCGGACGATGCGGTCGAACGACGCGACCGGCCGCACCTCCGCGCGCAGCGCGGCGAGCAGATCGCCGACGGCGGTGCCGAACGGGAAGGTGGACGGGGTGCCCGGATCGTCGACCTTGCCGACCACCCGTCGACGCAGTGCGTCGCGCTCGGTGGGCGGCAGGCTCTGCAGGTAGTCGACGAGTTCGGCGATCGGGTCCGCGGGTGCAGGGACGGGCAGGTCGCGGGCGGTGAGAGCCCGGATGCGCGCAGCGGCGTCCTGAACCTCCTCGGGTGCGCCCTCACCGATCTCGGCGTGCAGCAGCGGGGCGTCCTCGAGCCCGCGGAGCAGATGCCAGCGGGCGAGGGCGGCGAGGTCGTCGAGCAGAAGCCCGGCGGCCGGGACCTTGGAGGCCCGGGGATCGGCCTCGAGGGTGGCGGGCTCGCGCAGCGTGGTCGCGACGAGCGCGGCGCACACGATCTCCTCCACGGCGTCGCGGTCGGCGCCGCGGACGGCGAGCAGGTCGGCGGGGCTGCGGGTGAACAGCTCGGCGGTCGTGGGCGCGTGCGGGAGCCGGGCGACGAGGGTCGACGCGGCGGGACCGAGATCGAGTGCCGCGACGGGCACCTCGTCCTCACGCAGCAGACCGTCGGCGAAGCGCAGTTCGGGATGGTCGCCGACGTAGATGTGGGCGAGCTCCGCGCAGAGTTCGGGGATCTCGGAGTGCTCGGCGGTCTCGGCCGGCGACTCGGTCTCCCACCACCGCTTCTGCGAGGTGAGCGCCTCGAGTGCGGCGGTGCGGGCGGAACCGTAGCGGTCGAGCCAGGGCATCAGCTCCACCCAGAGACGACTGTCGAGTTCGTCCACCGACAAGGCACGAGACCACAGCGTCACTGAACCGTTGCTCCTCTTCACACGCCCGGCGGGACGGTCGCGGAACGTCCTCCGCGCGAGGCGTCACCACCGGACGCCCGGTTGTCCACCCTACAGTCCGGGTGGTCCGTTACCGGTCAGCTCACGGCGGTGTCGCGGTCGGGTGTGTCACGCGCCTCGGCACGCAACCGCAACAGCACCAGCCCGGCGACCGACGCGACGATGAGCGCGGCGACCGTCGCGTGGACGTGGAGCCGGTACACGGCTGCACCTGCGCCGATCAGTCCTGCCAGCAGAGCGACCCAGAGCAGTACCTTCGCGAGGACCGTCGTCATTTCTCCTCACCTCCAGGCGATGACCAACAGAAGACCGAGGATAGTGGTATGCGTCACAACCACTCCGGAGCTCTTCCGGTGTGTCCGCCGATCGTGTTCACGTTGCAACCCGGGGATACTGGGTCGACTCGAGGGGTCGACTCGAGGGGTCGATTCGAGGGGTCGATTCGAGGACCGGCGATTCGGGAGGCGGAACGGTGACGGACACAGCGGCGGCGAACACGGCCGGGACGAACACGGCTGGGACGAACCCGACGGTGGCGAACACAGCGGTGGCGAACACAGCGGTGGTGGGACGAGGGACCGTCGGGACCGGCACGGACGTGATCCTGCGCGACGTGACCCTCCGCGACGGACTGCAGCTGACCGGCAAGCTGCTGCCCACCGAACGCAAGGTGGAGATCGTCCGGGCGTTGCTCGCCGCGGGTGTGCCCGAACTCGAGATCGGCTCGCTGGCCCGCGCCGACCTGGTGCCGCCGATGGCCAACACCCTCGATCTGGTCGCCGAGCTCGACGAGGAGGAACTGGAGCGCTGCTGGATCTGGGTCGCCACCCCGCGGCACGTGGAGAAGGCGATCGCCGCCGGTGCCCGCCGCTTCCAGTACTGCTTCTCCGTCTCCGACGCCCACAACCGCGCCAACATCGGCCGCGACACCGAGGACAGCCTCGCCGCCATGCCCGCGGCGATCGAACACGCCCACGACGCCGGCGGCAGCATCCAGCTGTGCCTGGCCACCGCGTTCACCTGCCCGTTCGACGGCCCGGTGGATCCCGACCGGGTGCTGGAGATCGCCTGTGACCCGCGCACCGACGGCGCCGCCGACATCGTCGTCGCCGACACCCTCGGCCAAGCCGTGCCCGGCCAGGTGTCGTCGCTGATCGGGCGGGTGCACGCCGAGTCCCCCGGCCGCCGGATCGTCTACCACGGGCACGACACCTGGGGTCTCGGTGTCGCGAACAGCCTCGCCGCGGTCGCGGCGGGCGCCACGGTCGTCGACGGCGCACTGGGCGGTCTCGGTGGCTGCCCGTTCGCGCCCGGGGCGAGCGGCAACACCGCCAGCGAGGACCTGCTCTTCGCGACGCGGCCGTCCTGGCTGACCCCCGAGGTGTTCGGGCAGCTGGTGCGGCTCGGCGAGGACATCGTCGCCGAACTCGACGAGCCGAACCGCTCCCGGGCCCGGCAGGGCGCCCGGTCCGAGGCGGAGGCCTTCGACTGGGTGCTCCGCTGATGCGGGTCCTCGTCGTTCCCGACAGCTTCAAGGGCACGTACACGGCCGCGGAGGTCGCCGAGGCCGTCGCCACCGGCGCCGAGGCCGCCGGGCACGAAGCGGTGCGGATGCCGGTCGCCGACGGCGGCGAGGGCACGCTGGCCGCACTCACCGGCCCCCTCCGGCTCGAACACGTCGAGGTCGAGGCCGTGAACCCCTGGCGGGTGCCCTGCCGCGGCGTGCTCGGGCTGTCGCCCGACGGGACCGCGGTGGTCGAACTCGCCTCCGTCAGCGGCATGACGACCCCGCACGACGGCCCACGTGATGCGGTGACCGCCGACACCTACGGCACCGGGATGCTCATGGCCGAGGCCGCCCGGCGCGGTGCCCGGCACATCGTCGTCGCGGCCGGTGGCTCGGCGACCAGCGACGGCGGGACGGGCGCGATCACCGCGATCCTCGACCGCGGCGGTCTCGGCGACGCCCGGGTCACGGTGCTCACCGACGTCACCACCCGCTACACCGACGCGGCGCGGGTGTTCGGCCCGCAGAAGGGCGCCGATCCCGCCGCCGTCGACCTGCTCACGCGCCGCCTCGAGGCCACGGCCCTGTCGTTGCCGCGGGATCCCCGCGCGGTGGACGGCACCGGTGCGGCCGGCGGTTTCTCCGGCGGGATGTGGGCGCAGTTCGGGGCGGAGCTGCGATCGGGCGCGGAGTTCGTGCTCGACGCGGTCGGTTTCGACGCGGCCCTGGCGGACGCCGACGTCGTGGTGGTCGGCGAGGGCCGGCTCGACAGCCAGTCGCGGGCCGGGAAGATCGTCTCGGCGATCCTCGCACGATGCGGCGGCACACCCGTGATCGCGGTGGTCGGCTCCGTGGGCGACGACCTCGGGGACTATCGTTCCCGTTTCGCCGATATCGTCGTCGCCTCCGACACCGCCGCACTCACGCGGGCCGGTCGCGAGCTGTACTCCTGAGAAGGGACCGGTCGTGCTCGACTTCGTCTACTACCCCGTTTCCGCCGTGCTGTGGTTCTGGCACAAGATCTTCGGGTCCGTGCTCGGTGCGGACAGCGGATTCGCCTGGGCACTGTCGGTGATGTTCCTGGTGTTCACCCTGCGTCTGCTGCTGCTGCGACCGGCGATCGGGCAGGTGCGGACGACCCGGCGGATGCAGCGGCTGCGCCCGCAGCTCGACGCCCTGAAGAAGCACTACGGCGACGACCGGCAGCGGCTGGCACTCGAGACGCAGAAGCTGCGGAAGGAACACGACGTCAACATCCTCGGCGGCTGTCTGCCGCCCCTCGTGCAGATCCCGGTGTTCCTCGGCTTGTACCACGTGCTGCGGTCGTTCAACCGCACCGGAACCGGGCTTGGTCAGCTCGGGATGACCGCCGAGGAGAACGCGAACACCCCCAACTACGTCTTCAGCGTCGCCGACGTCCAGTCCTTCCTCGACGCCCGCCTGTTCGGGGTGCCGATCTCCGTGGCCATCCGCACCCCCGAGACGGTGCTGGAGTCCTTCGGCGCGCACGGCGGTGTCCCCACGGTGGGCAACATCGCGGCGGTGGCCGTCCCACTGATGGTGATCGCGAGCCTGGCCACGCACTTCAACGCCCGCGCCGCGGCCGCCCGGCAGAACCCCGAGCTCGCCAGCCCGGCGACCGTCGTCCTCCACAGGATCTCGATGTGGGTCTTCCCGCTCGGCGCGCTGGTGTTCGGGCCGGTCCTGATGATCGCGGTCCTGCTGTACTGGGTGAGCAACAACCTGTGGACCTACGCCCAGCAGCACCTGGTGTACGCCCGGGTGGAGCGGGAAGAAGACGAGCGGCACCGTCGTCGCGAGGAGCATCGCGCGCAGCAGGCCCCCGAGCACAGCGAGCAGCAGGCCGGTCGGCACCGTGCTCCGGAACCCGAGGAGCACGGCGCGGAGCAGCCCGAAGTTCACGGCGCGGAACGGCCCGGAGATCACGGCGCGGAACGGCCCGGAGATCACGGCGCGGAACGGCCCGGCCGGCACCGTGCGGAGCAGCCCGAGGAGTGACGGGGACGGCGGCGGAGGCCGTCACGGCGTGGTGGGTACCACCGTCGCGCACGGATCCGGCGGGCTCGGGTCCGGATCGGAGACGCGGGCCGGCCACGAGGCCGGTCTGACCGACGCGCACGGATCCGCGGCGGGCGTGCGCTCGGGGTGCGGCACCGGGGACGGCGGCGGCGCGACCGCGGGCTGCACACCGGGTGCGGTGCGTCCCGGTCCTCCCCCGCTCACCACGGCGACGGCCAGTCCCCCGCCGAGCAGGGCGACCAGCGCGACGAGCGCCGCGATGAGAACGGTGCCGCGGTGCCGCCCGGCCGGTTCGAGCACGGGAGCCGGGATCCGGCGCGAAACCGCCGCGAGCGCAGCGCCGGTCGCGCGGTACCAGGGGGTGCCGTGCGGGGTCACGAACGGCACCCCGAGGACGGTCGACAGTTCACGTGCGGCGGCCGCGTCCTCGGGCCGCAGGTCCAGGAAGACCACGGCCTCGGGTGAGCGACCCGCCCGGGCGATCGCCTCGTCCATGGCCTCCGGCAGCGATTGGGTGTAGGGGGTGAACTCGTCCCCGTCGGGACTGACGGTGGACAGCACCGCGCGGGAGGACACGTCGACCATCGACGCGGATTCGACGCCGTAGGTGCGGGTGTGCAGGGCGAGCACCGACAGGCCGGACAGTTCCGGGGCTCCGGCGAGGAAGGCGAGCCGCGCCTCGTCCAGCACGACGACGTCGACCTCGACGTCGGGGCCGAGCACTCCGCGCACGGCCTCCGCGACGGGTTCGGCGTCCTCGTCGTTCTCCGGTCCGGTGACCACTGCGGCGACGGCCGGGGTCACGAAGGCGGACCCGGCGCGTTCGAGCATCACGGTGGCGGCGGCCGCGGCGGCCGCTGCGGGTGTGTCGCCGGGGGCACCGAATCCGCTCTGCGAGTCGAACGGCCCCAGATCGGGGACGTCGGCGTCGACGAGGACCGCGGAGACCTCGCCGTCGTCGACGGAGATGCCGAGGATCGGTCGCATCAGTCGGCCCCTTCACACTGCCAGGACGAACCGCGGTGCCCGGACGGAGCACCGCTCGAACGAGCCTAGCCGACAGGATGGCTCACTCCCGGTAGCAGCCGACCGTGAGTCCGACGGTCGCGGCGATGTAGCTGCCGAATGTGATGTACGACCCGTCCGCGGCGAACAACCGGATCGTGAATCCGGTGTCGGGCGGCAGCACCTGCCGGTCGCGGAAGCCTGCGCGCGCTGCGGTCCGCTCGAACACCGCGGCGGCGCGGTCGAGTTCGGCCACGGGCACGGGAGCGTCCGATCCCTGGATCGGCAGGTGCACGGTCACCCCGGCGGTTCCGTCGGGCAGCGTGCACCCGGCGGTGGTGCTCGCGTAGCGGGGTTCGAAGGCCAGTTCCGGGAATTCGGCGGACAGCGCGGTGAGGACGTCGCGGTGCACGGCGGTGTAGAACTCGACGGCCCCGGTGCTGGTCGCGGCGACGGGTGCGGGTCGCGCCGTGGGGGCGACGACCGTCGTACATCCTGTGGTCGGGATCGTCGCGCACACGACGGTGGCCACGCAGGCGAGAGCGGTCCGGGCCGCATCACCGAGGCGTCGGGCGGTCACCGCGCGCGCCCCATCGGGATGCCGGCGACGACCCCCGCGATGTGGTGGGCGCTGGAGGTACCGGGGTCGAGGTAGGAGCTGTGGCCCGTGACTCCCGCGAGCGGAACGCCCGCCGCGGTGGTGCCGGGCCCGGACGGCAGGTGCACGAGGCCGTCGAGGAAGCTGGGGTCGCCGCCGAAGGTGCCGGTGTCGGCGACGGGATCGCGGGCGGCTTCGACGAGATGCGCCGCGCCCGGCGGGATCCGGAGGTCGGCCGGGTCGCCGGTGCCGATCCCGGGTGCTCCCATGAACACCGCGGCGTCGACATTCCCCGTGTTCTGCAGTGCCAGGCCGGTGACGAGCGCACCGTAGGAATGGCCGACGGTGGTGACGTGCGGGTCGTCGCCACGCGCTGCGGCGAGTCCGTCGAGGAATCCGGTGAGGCGGGGTTCGGCGATCCGCGCCGCCAGATCCGAGACGGGGCTGCGTTCGGTGAACGCCAGTCCCCAGCCCCACTGGGGTGCCTGATAGTTCAGCCAGGTCACGGCGGCGACGGACTCGTCGGTCCGGCCGTGCTCCGCGAGGCGGAGGTGCGCCTCGTCGCGCAGGGCGGCGACGCGCTCGTCGTATCCGATGAGGTTGCCCTGCACGGTGGAGCCCGCGCCGGGTACGAACACCGCGACGTGGTCGGCGGTGTCGACGTCGCCGACGGCGACCGCCGCCATCGCCTCGCGGCCGGACAGGTCGAGGGTGAGCAGTTGCCGGTCGCCGTGGGCGAGGGTCGTCTCGATCGCGTCGAGCGCGGCGAGTTTGCGGCGTGTCTGTTCCAGGCCGGCGTCGGCGTCGGTGAACCAGCCGGGAGCACCGAGACGGTCGAACACGGTGCCGCTGAGGAACGTCCCGTCGAGTTCGGCCTGCAGCCGCGTGGCGACCGCCTCCAGACGATGCCGTTCGGTGTCGAGCAGGGCCCGGTTGGCGAGATCCCGGGCTGTGGCGGGAATCCCGTCGAGACCACCGATGTGCTCGGGACGTTCGGCGATCAGTGCGGTGCGGGTGAGGTCGTCGAGACCGTTCCACCACCGCGCCACCTCCCCCGGATCGGTACCGGCCCCGGGTGGCATCGGAAGTGCAGGCAGGGACCGGGGTGCGGCCGCATGAAGAACCGGGCCGTCCCCGGACTCCGGCTCGCTCCCGGGAATCGGGGCGAGCAGGTCTGTTTCGTGGGCGAGCAGGGCGCTCGCCTCCCGGTCGAGCAGGGCCGCGCGATCGAGGAGGTCCCGCAGGTGCGGGTCGTCGTCCGCGAGGGGGCCGCTGCGAGAACGTAATTCGGCAAGTTCCGCGTGCAGGGCACGCAGCCGTGGCGCGACGAGTTGCGCGTAGCGCCCCACCCGTCGGAACGAATCTGCTTGTGCGGCAATCCCCGTACCTCGATGCTCCAGAGCCTCCGCCGCGCGGTCGTGCGCGTCGCCCGTCCAGCGTCCACCGAAGTGTGCCCGCAGGCGCACCGAGTCGGACACCGCGTCGAGTTCCCCGGCGCAGCGCCCCAACTCGTCCCCCAGCCGGTCGAGCGCGTCCGGATCCCATTCCGTCAGATCGCGTAGCAGCACGATCACCACCCCCTGCCGCGGCAGCCTAGAGGGCCGCGAACGGCCTCGGGCCCGCGGCGCTCCGCGGCCCGAGACTGTGGATGGATTCCCCGGTTGTGGAGAACTCGCCTGTCTACACGTCGCTGATCGCTTCCAGCGGCGGGGTCTTGGCCGCTCGCTGCCCCGGCCACAGGGCGGCGAGCACCCCGATGATGCCGGAGGCGATGAGCATGCCGACCACCTGGGACCACGGCACCGAGATGATGTCGAGGCCCTGATCGGCGAGGGTCCGCACGAACGCCCAGCCGAAGGCGAGGCCGAGCACGACACCCACCACCGCACCGAAGACCGCGATGAGCAGCGACTCCAGGTAGATGGTGCGGCGCACCTGGGCGCGCTGCATACCGACCGCGCGGAGCATGCCGATCTCCCGGCGGCGCTCCACCACCGACAGCGCCAGGGTGTTGACGATGCCGAGGATGGCGATCACCACGGCGAGGGCGAGCAGACCGTAGAGGATGGCGAGCAGCATGTCGATCTGCTGCGCCTGCTGACCCTTGAACTGCTCCCGGTCGAGCACCTGGACGATCACGTACTCCTTGACGGCCTCTTCGATGGCGGCGCGGGTGGCGTCGGAGTCGTCGACGGTGTTCATCAGGACCACCATCGCGGAGCGGGAGGTCGGCGGGGTGAGCTGCTCGTAGATCTGCTGCGAGACCACCCACGGCCCGATCAGCTGGTCGTTGTCGGCGAAGATGCCCTTGACCGTCGCCTCGACGGTTTCGCCGTTGCGGTCGGTGAGCGACACGGTGGCGCCCGTCCGGGCACCGTGGTCGTTCGCCGCAGTCTGCGACAGCAGGATCTCGTTGCCGGTCACCTCGACGCTGCCCGACTCGATCTTCAGGTCGACGACGTCCTGGATCGGTCCGCCGGCGGCGGCACCGAACTCGAAGTTCTCGTCGTTCGGGTCGAACTTGGCCTGGAAGCCGTAGAGGGGCACGACCTCCTCGACGGCGGCGACCTTGCCGACCGCCTCCGCCGCGGGTGCGGGCACACCGAAGGCGGCGGGGCCGGTGAGCATGAAGTCCGCCTTCACGCCGGTGTCGACGAGCGCGTCGACGCTGGCCTTGGCCGAGGAGCCGAACACGCCGATCACGGACACGAGCATCAGGCCGAGGGTCAGGGCGAAGGCCGTGGCCGCGGTGCGGCGCGGGTTGCGGGTGGCGTTGGTGCGGGCCAGCCGGCCGACCGCACCGAAGGGCCGCGCGAAGACCGCGCCGAGCGCACCGACGACCGGACGCGACAGGGCGGGTGCGGCGAACAGCACCGCGAGGATCAGCAGGAACGCACCGATACCGACGGTGGCGGCGGCACCGCCGCCGACTCCCCGAGAACCGAACGCGACGAGGGCGGCACCGACGACGGCGCACAGGATGCCGACGATCGTGCGGATGCGCAGCGACTCGACGGTCGCGGTGGACTCCTCGCGCATGGCAGCGACCGGCGGGACGTGCGTCGCGCGGCGGGCCGGGGCGTAGGCGCTGACCACGGTCACGATGATGCCGACGAGCAGCGCGACGATCACGGTGCGCGGCGACAGCTGCAGCGGACCGGACGGCAGACCGAGGTCGGCGGCGTTGAGGGCGGCCCGCAGCCCGTAGGCGAGGGCGACACCCGCGCCGATACCGATGACGCTGCCGATGATGCCGACGACGACCGCTTCGAGGGTCACCGAGCGGCCCACCTGCTGCCGGCTCGCGCCGATGGCGCGGAGCAGGGCGAGTTCGCGCAGGCGCTGGGCGACGATCATCGAGAAGGTGTTGTAGATGATGAACGTGCCGACGAGCAGCGCGATGGCACCGAAGGCGAGCAGGAAGTAGTTGAGGAAGTTCAGGGCCTCGGAGACCTGGGACTTGGTCTCCTCGGCGACCTGCTCACCGGTCTGCACCTTCATGTCGGGCACCGCGGCGGCGATCTCGTCGCGCAGCTGGTCGTCGCTGAGCGAGCCGTCGCCCGCGACGTCGATGTACGACACGTGCTTGCCGTCGCTGAACAGTTCGGACGCCTGCTGTTCGGTGAACAGCACACCGACGTAACCGCCCGTGTCGGCGTCGAGTTCGTAGATGCCGCTGACGGTCACGGGCACCATGCCCTTGGAGATCGTCAGCACCGTGGTCTTGCTGCCGACGGTGAGGTCGCCGCGTTCGGCTGCGCTCTCGTTGATCGCGATCTGGCCGTCCTCGGCGGGCGGGACGCCCTGGACGAAGGTCTGCGGGGTACCGACGAAACGGTCGGGCGGGATGTAGGCGTAGCCCTCGGCGGGGGCACCGCCGGTCTGGATCGCGGCGCCCTCGGAGTCGAGGAGGATGACGCCGCCGTCGATCGACGGGGACGTGCGGGCGACGCCGGGCAGGGCGGCGATCCTGTCGACGTCCTCGACGGGCACGCCGTTGGCGCCGTACTGCTCGGTGGTGACGCGGACGTCGACGCCCTGGGCGACGTCACCGAAGATGTCGTCGAAGGTGCGCTGCAGGGTGTCGGTGAAGACGAACGAGCCGGTGATGAAGGCGGTGCCGAGCACCACCGAGAGCACGGTGAGTGCGAGCCGCACCTTGTGCGCGGCGAGGTTGCGCAGGGCAACCCTGCGGATGGGGTTTCCACTCATGGTCGCGACGGTCTCCTATTCCGCCACCGGAGCCACGGACACGGTGTCGAACTGCTTCATGCGGTCGAGCACGCGGTCGGCGGTGGGCTCACGCATCTCGTCGACGATCTGCCCGTCGGCCAGGAACACGACGCGGTCGGCGTAGCCGGCGGCCCGCGGGTCGTGGGTGACGATCACGACGGTCTGGTCGAACTCGTCGACGGCGGCGCGGAGGATGGACAGCACCTCGCCGGACGAGCGGGAGTCGAGGTTGCCGGTCGGCTCGTCGCCGAAGATGATCTCGGGCCGGCCGGCGAGGGCGCGGGCACACGCGACGCGCTGCTGCTGGCCACCGGACAGTTCGCCGGGGCGGTGGTCGAGACGTTCGCGCAGGCCGAGGCGGGTGACGACGGTGTCGAGCCACTCCTTGTCGGCCTTGCGGCCGGCGATGTCGAGCGGCAGGGTGATGTTCTCGAGGGCGGTGAGGGTGGGGACGAGGTTGAACGCCTGGAAGACGAACCCGATGCGGTCGCGGCGCAGCTGGGTCATGGCCTTGTCGGAGAGGGTCGTCAGGTCGGTGTCGCCGATGAGCACGGAACCGGAGGTCGCGCTGTCGAGACCGGCGAGGCAGTGCATGAGCGTCGACTTGCCGGATCCGGACGGACCCATGATGGCGGTGAACTCACCGGCGGCGAAGTCCGCCGTCACCCCGGCGAGGGCGTGGACGGCGGTCTCTCCGGAGCCGTAGATCTTCTTCAGGTTCTGGGCGCGGGCTGCTGGGGCCGAGTGCGTTGGCATGGCCCATATCTTTCCGTCACGAAGGGAAGTTCACCATCCGGGAGTACCCGGATCTTCGAGTCGGGGATACGACCGTACGGTATCCGGGGATCCTCAGGACCAGCGCGCCTGCCCGCCGTCGAGAGGGACCGTCGCGCCCGTCAGGTACCGGGCCTCGTCGCTCACGATCCAGGCGACGGCCCGCCCGATGTCCTGCTCGGGATCGCCGATGCGGCGCAGCGGGATCGACTTCACGAACTCCGCCGCCTCCTCCGGATTCGTCTCGGTCCACCACTTCAGCCCCGGCGACAGCGCATGGGGGGCGACTGCGTTGACGCGGATGCCGTCCACGCCCCACTCGGAGGCCGCGGTGCGGGTGAGCGAACGCAGGGCCTCCTTCACGGAGGCGTACCCGCCGTAGCCGCTCGTGTCCCACCGTACCGCCGCGGACGTGACCATGGTGACGATCGAGCCGCCGCCGCGGGCCTTCATGACCGGGTGCACGAGCTGCATGGCGTGCAGCGCGGCGAGCGGGCCCGTCCGGTACGCCTTGTCCATGAGCGACGGCTTCAGGCCCAGGAGCGGACCGAGCGGATTGAGGCTCGCGTTGAGGACGAGGACGTCGATCCCGCCGAACCGGTCGACGGTCCGCTGCACGGTGGCGGTGACCTGGTCGAGATCGGAGATGTCGCACACGATCGGTTCGGCGTCGCCGCCGAGGGCGCGGATCTCCTCGACGGTGTCGACGAGTTTCGATTCGGTCCTGCCGGTGACGGCGACGGCCGCACCCTCGCGTGCCAGGGCGAGCGCGACGCCGCGGCCGATTCCCTGACCTGCGCCGGTGATCAGCGCGATCTTCCCGTCGAGGGTGCCCATCGGTACTCCTGTTCTGCCGTCCGCATGTCGTCCCCCGGAAGTCGACCGGATTCCGGGGATCGGCGCGCGGAACGGTCCCGGCAGGCGGGACCCTCCCCTACTCTGTGGCTCATGCGGATAGGTGCGCACGTCCGGCAGGACGACGATCCGATCGGTCAGGGCGAGCATCTCGGTGCCGATCTGGTGCAGGTGTTCCTCTCGGACCCGCAGAAGTGGACGAAACCCGGTGAGCATCCGCGCACCGAGGAGATCCTCGCCTCGGACATCGACGTGGTGGTGCACGCGCCGTACGTGATCAACGTGGCGAGCCTGAACAACCGGGTGCGGATGCCCTCGCGCAAGGCCGTCGCCGACCACGCCGACGCCGCGGCACGGATCGGCGCCTTCGGGCTGGTCGTGCACGGCGGCCACGTCCGGGAGGGCGAGGACGTGCGGGTCGGGGTGGAGAACTGGCGCAAGCTGTTCGAACGCCAGGAGGACAAGGGTGGTTTCGCCGTCCCGATCCTCGTGGAGAACACCGCCGGGGGTGATTTCGCGATGGCCCGCCATCTCGATGCGATCGGCCGGTTGTGGGACGCCATCGGCGACTACGGTCCCGGTTTCTGCCTCGACACCTGCCACGCCTGGGCGGCGGGTGAGGAACTCGTCGACGTCGTCGACCGGGTACGGGCGACGACCGGCCGGATCGATCTGGTGCACCTGAACAATTCCCGCGACGAGTTCGGTTCGGCGCGCGACCGGCACGCGAATCTGGCGGAGGGGACGATCGATCCGCAACTGCTCGCGGAGATCGCGGCGCGGGCGGACGCGCCGATCGTGCTGGAGACCCCGGCGGAGGGGCTCGCCGACGACATCGCCTTCCTGCGTGAGCACACGTCGACCTGATCCTTGCGCGCCCCACGGACGGAAACACCGTGCAGACACCGTGTTCCGGTCCGCAGGGCGCGCGGACGTCAGGTGGGCAGGTCGCCGGTGAGGTAGTGCTGCACGGTGGGAGCGACGATATCGACGAGCCACTCGGAGGGCATCGACGCGAGCGGCTCGAGGCAGAGGATGTAGCGCACCAGCATGATTCCGGTCATCTGGGTCGCCACGAGTTCGGCGCGCAGCCGGCCACTCCCGGCGGGATGGTCGATCCGGTCGAGCAGCGGCGCGAGCGCGACCTCGAGGAGGAACGACCGTACGAGACCGCCGTCGTCACCGGCGATCTGCGCGCGGAACATCGCGACGGCCGCGTCGCGGTGCGGAGAGTCCCACACCCCGAGCAGGGCGGTGACGAGGGCACATCCCAGTTTCTCGGCCGGCGCCTCGTAGACGGGAGCGAGGACGTCACGCGGGTCGACGGGCAGCGCGATGGCCGCGGTGAACAACTGCAGTTTGGAACCGAAGTAGTGGTGCACGAGCGCGGGGTCCACCCCGGCACGGGCGGCGATCGCCCGCACCGTCGTCCGATCGAACCCGTTGGTGGCGAACAGTTCCCGTGCCGATGAGAGGATGTCGTCCCGCGCCCCGGAGTTGCCCGGCCGGCGGCCGGGCCGGCGGACGGTGTCGGTCACGGGGTGCGGCGGCGCAGTGTCGCCGCACCGAGCGCGAGGGCGGCCGCCGCGAACCCGGCGACGACGATCAGGTCGCGCACCATGATGCCGGTGACACCGGGGTGCACGGTGATCTCCTGCAGCGCCTCCACCGCGTAACTCAGCGGCAGGACGTTGCTGATCCATCGCAGCCAGTCGGGCAGATCGTCGCGGGCCACGAGCAGCCCGCACAGCATGAACTGCGGGATGACGATGACCGGCATGAACTGCACGGCCTGGAACTCGGTGCGCGCGAAGGCACTGCACAACAGCCCCAGGGACACGCCGAGCACCGCGACGAGGATCGCCACGACCAGCACCCAGAACACCGATCCTGCGCTGGAGACGTCGAGCAGACCGAACGCCACGGCGCACGCGAGACCGGCCTGGACCGCGGCCGCGAGCGAGAAGGCACTGCCGTAGCCGGCGAGCAGATCGAGTTTCGTCAGCGGTGTGGTGAGCAGCCGTTCGAGGGTGCCCGAGCTGCGTTCGCGCTGCATCGCGATGGAGGTGACCAGGAACATCACGACGAACGGGAGGATGCCGAGCATCGTCACGGCGATCCGGTCGAACAGCGACACCCCACCCGGGCCGGTGGGCACGTTCTGGTACATGAAGTACAGCAGCGTCATCAGCAGGCTCGGGACGAGCACGATCATCGCGACCGTGCGGTGGTCGGCGCGCAGCTGACGCAGGATGCGGGTGGTCGTGGTGGCGTAGACGACGGTGCTCATGACGGTGCTCCCGTCCGGTCGCGGATGAGTCGGAGGAAGGCGTCCTCGAGGCGCGGCTGCCCCGTCCGCTCGCGCAGTTCCCCGGGGGTCAGCTGGGCGATCAGCCGACCCTCGCGCAGCAGGACGAGTTCGTCGCAGTGGTCGGCCTCGTCCATGACGTGACTGGACACGAGCAGGGTGGTGCCGCGGTCGGCGAGGGCGCGGAAGTGCTCCCACAGCTCGGCCCGCAGCAGCGGATCGAGGCCGACGGTGGGTTCGTCGAGGACGAGCAGTTCGGGATCCCCGACCAGCGCGCACGCGAGCGAGACCCGCCCGAGCTGGCCGCCGGACAGGGCGGCCGCGCGGTTCTGCGCGTGGTCGGTGAGGCCCACCGCCGCGATCGTGTCGGCAACCGCGGTCCCCTTCCTCCCGTAGAGGGAGGCGAAGTAGGTGACGTTCTCGACGACCGTCAGTTCGGGATAGACGCTCGGCGACTGGGTGACGTAGCCGATGCGGCGGCGCAGGGCGGCGCTGCCGGCGGGCCGGTCGAGGACGGTGACCGTGCCGGACTCGACGATCTGGGTGCCGACGATCGAGCGCATGAGGGTGGTCTTGCCGCAGCCGGAGGGGCCGAGCAGACCGGTGATGGAACCGCGACGGACGCGGACGGTCACGTCCTCGAGGGCCCGGTGGGTGCCGCGTCGCACGCACAGATCCCGGATGTCCACGGCGTTCGCGGAGGAGTCGACGTTCATGATCCACTCAATTCATCGAGTGTTGAAATTCTCGCCCGACCGAATTGTGCGCCCTGCGTATCGATCCGGTCAACCCCCGCGAGGCCCGCCCGGTCCCCGAGGGGCCCGACGTACCATGAGCCTCATGAAGCACACCCGTCTCGCCCTGGCCGTCACCGCAACCGCCCTGGTCCTGGCGGGGTGCTCCGCCGAGTCCGACGATCCGACGCCGTCGCCCGCGGCCTCGATCGCGAACCCCGCGACCACCTCGGTCCGCGAATCGGCGTCCGCCGAGGTGCCCGGCGACACGAAGGACAAGGTGTCCCCCGCGAGCGAGGACGCCCGGCTCTCCGTCGTCGAGATCCGCACCGGTCGCCACGACGGTTTCGACCGCGTTGTCTACGAACTCGCCGGTGAGGGCACACCGGGCTGGCGCGTGGGCTACGTGAACGAGGCGACGCAACAGGGCAGCGGCAACGAGGTCGCCGTCTCCGGCGACGCCGTGCTCGAGGTCCTCATCGACGGCTCGACCTACCCCTTCGAGATCGGCCTCGAACCGTACGGCGGGCCGGACCCGCTCGTCGCCGAACCGGGCGGGTCGGTCGTCGAGGTCACCGGCTCGGGGGTCTTCGAGGGCGTGACCCAGTCGTTCGTCGGCATCGCCGAACGCGGCACCCCGTTCACGGTGTACTCGCTGACGAACCCGACGCGCGTGGTGATCGACGTCGCCCGCTGACCGGCGGCTCATCGGACGTCGTTTCCGTTACCTCCTCGGCCTAACCTCAATCTTTCGCGCGGACCGCGTGCCGGCCTGAGCGGTCTCGGATTGGGTGTGGAAACCGTGGATCCGGCGTGCATCCACGGTCGACTGCCCGACACGGTCGGGTGGCGTCGGGGTCCACGGCCCCGGAAATCGTGTCCTTTCGTCTCGATGAAACTGGTACATGCAGGTCACGCAGGCGCAGGTAGCGCTGCGAGCCGGTTCAGGCTGGCCACGAGAAGATCGACATCCGGAGCTGTCGCAGCCAGTCGCAGACGAACACGGCGGGCATGCCGGGCGATCTTCCCGGCGATCGACAGCAACCGCAGCCGCAGCCGTTTCGGTTCCCACCGCCGCGCTGGAACCTCGGTCAAGGCGAGCATCTGCATCCACGCGAGCAGCTCGCATGCCAGTTGCACGAGCGCCAACCAGATGCGGTTCTGGTCGAAACCGTGCAACGGAAGATTCTGCAAGCCGGTGGCTTTCGCTGCCCGGATCCGGTCCTCGCACCGAGCCCGTCGCCGATGCCGCAACTCCAGATCTGGCAGCTGACCGCGGCGGGTGTTCGTCACGAACGCGGTCAGGCGTAGGCCGTCGCGGTCGGTGAACCGCAACTGCGCACCGGGGTGTGGGCGCTCCTTCCGGACGATCACCCGCATGCCTTTCGGCCAGGTGGACAGGTCGAGTAGGTCGGTGATCTCGGTGATCCAGGCACCGTCGCGGACCTGCCCGTCGGCGTCGTAGGTCGGGGTCCATGCCTGTTCCGGAACCAGATCGATCGCGTCGGCGTGGGCGTCGGTCAACCCGAATCCGATCGAGTACGATAGGCGACGCTTGGTGAGGTACTCGATCAGGTGGTGGGTACCGCCGGCGCCGTCGATACGGACCAGTACCTTCTTCCCGACCCGGTATGCCGGGTCGAGCGGCAACTGTGCGAGTGCGTCCTGCACCACGGTGATGTGATCGGAGGCGGTGTTCGATCCCGAGTTACCCGGCCGCAGCAGCATCGCGACGGGTTCACCGGTACCGCCGGTGCCGTGGTCGACGAACGCGCACAACGGATGGAAACCGAACCCTCGCTTGAACGTCGGGGCGGCCTGTTCCTTCTCGGAATGCGCGGTGACCAGGGTGGCATCGATGTCGAGGACCAGCGGATGCGCTTCGTCGATGGCATGGTCGGGAGCCGATGTGCCGGCAGCGGCCCAGGCGTGGGAGCGGGCGGTGGCGCGGCCGGTCGATCGCGGCCAGTGCGGTGTCGGTGTCGGCGGCCAACCTGCTGATCAGGCGGGAGACGGTCGGGTCGGAGGCCACCGCACCGAACAGTTCGGGGTGAGCGCGCAGTTGTGCGATGTCGGCGAGGCAGTCCCCACCGAGTGCGAGGGATACCGCGAGGTCGAGGACGATCTTGCCGGGATCGTGTCGGGTCAACGGCTTTCGATACGGTGCGAGTTCGGTCGTCAATGCCGTGGCAAGTCCGGTTTTCTCCGCGGTGCGCAGCAGCAGGACGGCTCCGGCATGCGACACGAGGCCGGTTCCGGTGGCTGATGCGGACAGGTGGGGATAGGGGGACGTAGACTTGCTCACCGGAATGGTGCTCCTCGAACTGGGACTGATTCAACCTTCGCAAGTCGAATTATCCCAGCTCAGAGCATCATTCTTCGTGATTGACACGGGTTTCCGCTCAATCGGCATGAATGCCCGAGGCTAACCTTGACCTCGAGCGCACTCGAGGTTCTAGCGTCGGGTGCGACCCGAGGAGGCCACGTCCATGAGCATGGAAGTCACCGCGTGGAACGCGATGTACAACGCGATGCACGCGGAGAACGATCGCCGACCGTTCTCGCGAGCGAGCCTGACGCGCATCGCCGAGTTCGCACGCCCGCACCGTCGGAACATCGCGTTCTATCTCGTCCTGAGTGTCGTCATCGCGGCCCTGGGGGTGGCGACCCCGGTGCTCGCCGGCCGCGTGGTCGACGCGATCGTCTCCGGTGCCGCCGTATCGGTGGTCGCCGTGCTCGCGGCGATCATCGCCGCGGTGGCACTGCTCGAGGCGGGCCTGGCGATCGCCAACCGCTGGTTGTCGGCGAGCATCGGTGAGGATCTGATCCTGGATCTGCGCACCACGGTGTTCGACCACGTGCAGCGGATGCCGGTCGCATTCTTCACCCGCACCCGCACGGGGGCACTCGTGTCGCGGCTGAACAACGACGTCATCGGGGCGCAGCGCGCGTTCAGCGACACCCTCTCGGGAGTGGTCGGCAACGTCGTCACCCTCGTGATCACACTCGTGGTGATGATCGGGATCTCCTGGCAGATCACGCTTCTCGCACTGTTGTTGCTGCCGATCTTCATCGTTCCCGCGCGGCACATGGGAACCCGGCTGGCGCGGTTGAGCCGTGAGGCCGCGAACCACAACTCGGTGATGAACACCCAGATGACCGAACGGTTCTCGGCTCCGGGTGCGACCCTCGTGAAGCTGTTCGGCCGGCCCGAGCAGGAGTCGGTGGAGTTCGCGGTCCGCGCGCGACGCGTCCGCGACATCGGGGTGCGCACCGCGATGCTGCAGAGCGTGTTCGTCACCTCGCTGACCCTGGTGTCCGCGCTCGCGCTCGCGCTCGTCTACGGACTCGGCGGGTTCTACGCCCTGCGGGGGCAACTCGACGCGGGATCGGTGGTCGCGATGGCGATGCTGCTGACCCGCCTGTACTCGCCGCTCACCGCACTGGCCAGCGCGCGGATGGACGTCATGAGCGCGATGGTGAGCTTCGAGCGGGTCTTCGAGGTCCTCGATCTGAAGCCGCTGATCTCCCAGGCACCCGACGCACGTCCGGTACCGGAGGGACCGGTCTCGGTGGAACTGCGCGACGTCGAGTTCGCCTATCCGTCCGCCGACAGGGTCTCGCTCGCCTCCCTCGAGGAGGTCGCCGTGCTCGACAACCGTGGCGGCGAGACCGTTCTGCACGACGTGTCGTTCCACGTCGAGCCGGGACGGATGGTCGCCCTCGTCGGTTCCTCGGGTGCCGGGAAATCGACCATCGCGCAGCTGATTCCGCGACTGTACGACGTCGACTCCGGGTCGGTGCGTCTCGGCGGGGTCGACGTGCGGGAACTGACCGCCGATTCGATCCGCGCCACCGTCGGGCTCGTCACCCAGGACGGGCACCTGTTCCACGACACCGTCCGCGCGAATCTGCTGCTCGCCCGGCCGGAGGCCGGCGAGGAGGAGCTGTGGGACGCGTTGCGCCGGGCCCGGCTCGACCGGCTCGTCGCGTCGTTACCCTCCGGACTCGACACCGTCGTCGGGGAACGCGGATACCGTCTGTCCGGTGGTGAGCGTCAACGCCTGACGATCGCCCGGCTGCTGCTCGCCCAGCCGCGAGTGGTGGTTCTCGACGAGGCCACCGCCCATCTCGATTCCACCTCGGAGGCCGCGGTGCAGGAGGCACTGGCCGAAGCCCTGGCGGGACGCACATCGGTGGTCATCGCGCACCGCCTCTCGACGATCCGCGCGGCCGACGAGATCCTCGTGGTCGAGGAGGGCCGCATCGTCGAACGTGGCAGCCACGACGAACTGCTCGCCGTGGGCGGCCGTTACGCGGAGCTGTACCGGACGCAGTTCGCGGATGCGGAGCCGAAGCCGCCGGTGACCGCACCGGCGGCCGGCTGACGCATCCGCGAGGCGTCGTCAGTCGCGGTATCCGCCACGACCACCGCGGTCGCTGCGGTGCGAGAAGTCGCCGGACCGGCCCCGACCTTCGCCGTATTCACGTCGGCCACCGCGATCACGCTTGCCGTGGTCGCGACGGTCCCCGCCACGCCGGTCGTCGCCGCGGCGGTCGTCGCGCCCGCGGTACGAGCCCGGACGCCCGGACGGTGCACCGGTGTCGGGCTGCAACTGGATGAGCACGCCCGAGATGCGGGTGGCGCGCAGCGCTTCGAGGGTCTGCGGCGACAGGTCCTTGGGCAGCTCGACGAGGCTGTGATCGGCACGGATGCTGATGTGCCCGAAATCGCCGCGGCGCAGGCCACCCTCGTTGGCGATGGCGCCGACGATCGCACCCGGCTGCACCCGGTGCCGCTTGCCCACCGCGATGCGGTAGGTGGCCATCTCCTGGCCGTCGCGACCGACCTTCGGGCCGTCGTCGAAGCGACGCGGCGGACGCTCCCGCTGCTCGCGCTCGCGGCGCGGCGGCACGAACGGCTCCGGGTCGGCCTCCATGAGGAACGACTCGCCGTCGCGCGAGAGCACCGCCAGCGCGGCGGCGATGTCGGCGAGCGGCACGTCGTGCTCGCGCTCGTAGTCCTCGATGAAGGTCCGGAACAGCTGCAGGTGATCGGAGGTCAGCGCCTCGGTGATCGAGTCGTTGAACTTCGCCACGCGCTGCGCGTTGACGTCCTCCACGGTGGGCAGCTGCATCTCGGCCAGCGGCTGGCGGGTGGCCCGCTCGATGGCCTTGAGCAGGTGACGCTCCCGCGGTGCGACGAACAGCAGCGCGTCGCCGGTGCGCCCGGCGCGGCCGGTGCGGCCGATGCGGTGCACGTACGACTCGGTGTCGTGCGGGATGTCGTAGTTCACGACGTGGCTGATGCGGTCGACGTCGAGGCCGCGGGCGGCGACGTCGGTGGCGACCAGGATGTCGAGGGTGCCGTTCTTGAGCTGGTTGATCGTGCGTTCGCGCTGCGCCTGCACGATGTCGCCGTTGATGGCGGCCGCGGAGAAACCGCGGGCGCGCAGGCGTTCGGCGAGGTCCTCGGTGGCCTGCTTCGTGCGGACGAAGATGATCATGGCCTCGAAGGACTCGACCTCGAGGATGCGGGTCAGCGCGTCGAGCTTGCGCTGGTGCGAGACGAGGACCCACCGCTGGGTGATGTTCGCCGACGTCGTCGTCTTCGACTTGACGGTGATCTCCTGCGGATCCTTCAGGTACTGCTTCGACAGCCGGCGGATCGCACCCGGCATGGTCGCCGAGAACAGCGCGACCTGCTTGGTGTCCGGGGTGTCGGCGAGGATGCGCTCGACGTCCTCCTGGAAGCCCATGGTGAGCATCTCGTCGGCCTCGTCGAGGACGAGGTATTCGAGCTCGGAGATGTCGAGGGTGCCCTTGGAAAGGTGATCGATCACACGTCCCGGGGTGCCGACGATGACCTGGGCGCCGCGGCGGAGGCCGGAGAGTTGCACACCGTAGGCCTGGCCGCCGTATATGGGCAGCACGTGCAGGCCCGGGATGTGGGCGGAGTACTTACCGAAAGCCTCCGCGACCTGCAGCGCGAGTTCGCGGGTGGGCGCCAGCACCAGCGCCTGGGGCCGCTTCTTGGCGGCGTCGATCCGGGAGAGGATCGGCACCGCGAAGGCGGCGGTCTTGCCGGTGCCGGTCTGAGCGAGACCGACGACGTCCCGTCCCTCCAGCAGCGGTGGGATGGTCGCCGCCTGGATCGGCGACGGGGACTCGTAACCCACGTCCGAAAGAGCCTGCAGGACACGGTCGTCGATGGCGAGATCGGCGAACGTGAGAGCCGCGGTCTCCTGGTCGGGGGCGTCTTGAATTTCACTCATTTGACCAGCAGTTTATCCGATGAACCTACTCCCCCGTGCGGGACCGGACCAGCGACCAGCAGCGGAACGGGCCCGCGGATGACCGACCCCACCCCCGGTGCCCGCAGGCCGTACAGGTCACACTGGGCGCGCCCCTGTACACGATCGAAGGATTCACCGAAGTGACGGATTCCCTCGCCGCACCCGCTCCCACCGTCGGGAAGTCGGGCGTTCCGACCCATTGGTACAACATCGTCGGCGACCTCGAGGTCGCGCCGCCGCCGCACCTGCATCCCGGCACCCGCGAACCCCTCACCGCCGACGATCTGGCGCCGCTGTTCGCCTCGGGCCTGATCGAGCAGGAGCTGTCCACCGAGACCGACATCGAGATCCCCGAGCCGGTGCGCGAGGTCTACGCCGGCTACCGCACCACCCCACTGTTCCGGGCCCGCTCGTTCGAGAAGGCGCTCGGCACCCCGGCCCGCATCTACGTCAAGTACGAGGGTGTGAGCCCGGTCGGCAGCCACAAGGTCAATTCCGCTGTGGCACAGGCGTACTACAACTCGCTCGACGGGGTCACCAAGCTGACCACCGAGACCGGCGCCGGTCAGTGGGGCTCGGCCCTGTCGTTCGCGTGCGCGAAGTTCGGGATCGACCTCGAGGTGTGGCAGGTCCGTGCCTCCTACGAGTCCAAGCCGTACCGTCGCTTCCTCATCGAGACCTACGGCGGCACGGTGCACTCGAGCCCGTCGGAGCTGACCGAGGCCGGTCGCGCGGTGCTCGCGGAGCAGCCCGACACCCCCGGTTCGCTCGGCATCGCCGTGTCCGAGGCCGTCGAGGTGGCGGTGAAGGATCCCGCAGCCCGCTACACCCTCGGCTCGGTACTGAACCACGTGGTGCTGCACCAGACCGTCATCGGCCTCGAGGCGGTCGAGCAGCTGCGCGACGCCGGTGAGCCGCAGGCGGACGTCGTGTTCGGCTGCGCCGGTGGTGGCTCCAACCTCGCGGGTCTGGCGTTCCCCTTCCTGCGCGAGGTCCTGCACGACCGTGCGAAGACCCGAGTGGTGGCCGTCGAGCCGGCGGCGTGCCCGTCCATCACGAAGGGCGAGTACCGGTACGACCACGGCGACATCGCCGGCCTGACGCCGCTGCTGAAGATGCACACCCTCGGCCAGGACTTCATCCCGGACCCGATCCACGCCGGTGGCCTGCGCTACCACGGCATGGCGCCGCTGCTCAGCCACACCGTCGAGCTCGGCCTGGTGAACGCCCAGGCCGTGGCCCAGACCGAGGCCTTCGCCGCGGCCGTGCTGTTCGCGCGGAACGAGGGCATCGTGCCCGCGCCGGAGTCGTCGCACGCGATCGCCGCGGCCGCGAAGTACGCGCGGTCGCTGTCGGAGCCGGAGGTGATCGTCATCGGTCTGTCCGGCCACGGCCAGCTCGATCTGCCCGCCTACCACTCGTACCTGTCGGGCGAGCTCGACCAGGCCTGACAGCCGCTCCGAAGGTCCCGCGTGGCGTATCGCACCGTCCCATACTGGAGACGTGCGGTACGCCACGCGCGCGGAGGCGGGCCGACGACTCGCCCGCTCCGCCGAGCATCTGCGCGGCACCCATCCGGTGGTGCTCGCGCTTCCCCGGGGCGGGATCCCCGTCGCCCGCGAGCTGGCGTCCGCGCTGGGGGCGCCCCTCGACGTCCTCGTCGTCCGCAAGCTCGGCGTCCCCTGGCATCCCGAACTCGCGATGGGCGCGATCGCCGAGGGAGATCCGGCGGGCGACCCACCCCTGTTCCGGGTCCTCAACGACGAGGTCGTCCGGCGCGGACGGATCGCGCCGGAGTCGATCGAGAACATCCAGCTGCGCGAGACCGCGGAACTCGTGCGCCGCGCCGAGGTCCTGCGTGCGGGACGTCCCCGCCTCCCCCTGGCCGGCCGCACGGCCGTTCTCGTCGACGACGGCATCGCCACTGGCGCGACCGCCGCGGTGGCCTGCACGGCCGCGCGGGCCGCGGGTGCGGCGCGGGTGGTGCTCGCGGTGCCGGTCGCCTCCCCGGAGGCCGTCGCGCGGGTGCGCCGGGTGGCCGACGAGGTGATCTGCCCGTGGACGCCTTCCGACACCGACAGCGTCGGCGCGGCATATCACGACTTCCATCAGCTGGACGACGCGGAAGCGCACCGTCTGCTCCACAGCCTCCCGAATTCGGCGGAATGAGTGGTGTTTCTCATTACTCGCCGGTAGCATTGTTGTACAGATCACTGCTTATCGGACTGTAAAATCTGGGCATTTCAGACACGTGGGTGATGCAAATCTCCCCCGCATGTGATGCAATGCACAGCGCAAGTCCTTAACGATGGAGGGGTCACAGTGAGAGAGATTGCCGTGCCACAGTCGTTCTCGATTGCCGAGAACACGTCGATGGCCGATTCGGTGTTCCGGCACGAGAAGGAATCGCCGAACTTCGTGCCGTTCGAGCGGCTGATCGACGGCAAGTGGGTACCTGTCACGGCTCGCGAGTTCGCGGCGCAGGTGCGCGCCGTGGCGAAGGGCCTGATCGCCTCGGGTATCGAGCTGGGCGATCGCGTCGCGATCCTCTCGGCCACCCGCTACGAGTGGGTCCTGCTGGACTACGCGATCTGGACCGCGGGCGGCGCCACCGTCTCCATCTACGAGACCTCCTCCGCCGAGCAGGCGAAGTGGATCCTCGAGGACTCGGAGACCAAGCTCATCGTCGTCGAGAACTCGGGCCACGTGGACACGGTCCGCGACGTCGTCGAGGGTGCCCCCTCCGTGCGGGAGATGCTGCAGATCGAGCCGGCCTCCGGCGCGAAGGGCGCGATCGACGAGCTCGTGGCGCGTGGCGCGGCCGTCACCGACGAGCAGGTCGAGGAGCGTCGCAAGCAGGTGAACTCCGAGTCCGCCGCGACCCTCATCTACACCTCCGGCACCACGGGACGCCCGAAGGGCGTGCTACTCAAGCACCGCCAGTTCGCGTCCGAGTCGGCCGCGGCCCAGCTCGCGCTGCCCGACTCGATGCACGAGGGTCAGCGCACCCTGCTGTTCATCCCACTGGCCCACGTGTTCGCGCGCCTGATCTCCTTCGCGGCGTTCGACACCAAGGTCACCGTCGGCCACACCTCCGACCTGTCGACCCTGCTCGACCAGTTCGCGGTGTTCAAGCCGAACTTCATCCTCTCCGTGCCCCGCGTGTTCGAGAAGGTCTACAACTCGGCGAAGCAGAAGGCCTACGACGGCGGCAAGGGCAAGATCTTCGAGAAGGCCTCCGACGTCGCGATCGAGTACAGCAAGGCGCTCGAGAACGGTGGCCCCGGCCTCCCCCTGAAGATCCAGCACTTCGTGTTCGACAAGCTGGTCTACAGCAAGCTCAAGGCCGCGCTCGGTGGCAACGTCACCCGCGCCGTGTCCGGCGGTGCCGCGCTCGGCGCCCGCCTCGGCCACTTCTTCCGCGGCATCGGCGTCACCATCTACGAGGGCTACGGCCTGACGGAGACCACCGGCGGCATCATCATGAACACGCCGAAGGAGCAGAAGATCGGCACCGTCGGCAAGCCGTTCAACGGCTGCGCGGCGCGGATCGCCGACGACGGCGAGCTGCTGCTCAAGGGCCCGATGGTCTTCGAGGGCTACTGGAAGAACGACGAGGCCACCAAGGACGCGATCCGCGACGGCTGGTTCCACACCGGCGACATCGGCACGATCGACGAGGACGGCTTCATCTCGATCACCGGCCGCAAGAAGGAGCTCATCGTCACCGCCGGTGGCAAGAACGTCGCCCCGGCGATCCTCGAGGACGCCCTGCGCGCCCACCCGCTGATCAGCCAGGTCATCGTCGTCGGTGACAACAAGCCGTTCGTCGGTGCCCTCATCACCCTCGACCCCGAGGCCCTGCCGGGCTGGCTCGAGCGGCACGGACTGCCCGCGGGCACCACGGTCTCGCAGCTCATCAAGAACCCCGATCTCATCGCCGAGATCGACGAGGCCGTCGCGGAGACCAACAAGAAGGTCTCCAAGGCCGAGTCGATCCGCAAGTACCGCATCCTCGAGACGGACTTCAGCATCGAGACGGGTGAGCTCACCCCGACGCTGAAGCTCAAGCGGAACATCATCCACGAGAAGCACGGCCAGGAGATCGAGTCGATCTACAGCTAGGCCGCCTACGACCGGGCCGCCTACGACCCGGCCACACCGTCACGGCGACTGTGCCCCCGCTCCGTGCGGGGGCACAGTCGTTTCCGCGGTCGTGTGTCCCGGCCGTGTGTGTTCGGGTCCGTCAGGGACACCCGGTGGTCTCGCGCACGAAGGCGGCGACGTCCCGGGTGACGGTGCGATGCACCGGCTCGTGCAGCAGGTCGTGACCCGCGTCCTCGTATTCGCGCATCCGCACCCCCGGCAGGTCGCGCACCCAGGCCCGGACCGGGTCGATCGGGGCGAGCCGGTCGTCGACGCCGTGGACCACGAGCGCCGGCAGCCTGCTGTCGCGCAGGGCCGCGGCCGTCTCCGGCAACAGCACGGTGCGCGGGGTCCCGCACAGCACCACCGCGGCACAGGGAGCGGGATCGGGATCGGCGCGCAGGACGGCGAGCGTGGACGCCGCTCCCAGCGAGTGCCCCATCAGCACGAGCGGCAGGCCCGACTCCCGGGCGAGGGCGGTCAGGCGGGCGATGTCGGCGGCGTGGTCGGCGACGTCCCCGGCCGAGCCGGGCTGCCCCTCGGACAGGCCGTGACCGGCGAGGTCGAGTCCCCACAAGGCGATGCCCTCCGCGGCCAGGCCGGCGGCGAAGCGGTGGTAGTGCCCGGTGTGCTGGCCGAAGCCGTGGGTGAACACGACACCGGCGCAGGCATCGTCGACCGGCCAGGTGCGCCAGTGGACACGGCCCACGGATCCCGGGAAGAACGTCAGCGGCATGCGGTCATTGTCGCCGCCCCGCGGATCTCACCAGCATCCACCTTCCCCGCGGTAGGTCGGGACCTCGGTGCGGCCCTGCTCGTCGACGAGATACACGCGGTCGAACCGCTCGCACAGCTCACCGGCCTTCGCGTGCCGGAACCACACCCGCCCACCGATGGGGATGCCGGCGGCGGCGCGCCCCGTCACCGGGGTCTGCACCTCCCCCGCCCCCTCGGTGCCGAGCAGCTTCAGCCCGGACGGGCGGACCGGCTTCGGCACCCGGGACGGGCCCGCGGGACCGGAGGCGATGTATCCGCCGCCGAACAGGGTGGTGATCGACGGGGACGGTCTGCGGACCGCGGGCAGCGCGAAGAACATCGCCGGGTGCGGGGTGAAGGCCCGGTAGCCGTCGAAGAGGGTCGGGACGTAGAGACCCGATCCCGCGGTCGCCTCGGTGACGACGGGATCGGCGGTGGTCACCTCCAGCGATCCGGTACCGCCGCCGTTGACGATCCCGAGATCGCCCGCCACCGACCGGACCGCGTCGACGACGGCGCGGCGCCGCGACGCGAGTTCGCGGGCGGAGGCCCGCTTGACCCACCGCACCGGCAGCGACGAGTCGGGCAGGCCCGCGATCTGCGCCTCGTAGAACATCACCCCGACGACGGTGAATCCCGCTGCGGTCGCCCGGCTCGCGAGATCGGCCGCCTCCTGCGGGGTGCGCAGCGGGGAGCGCCGCACCCCGAGGTGCACCGGCCCGACGCGCAGCGAGGCGTCGACGTCGAGGCAGATACGTGGACGAATATCCTTGGAACCAAATGCATCCCGGATGATGCGGAGATGATCCGGCGAGTCGACCATGAGCGTCACGGCGTCCAGCGCGTCCGGGCGTGCGCCGAGATCGGCCAGGGCCGTGCGGTCGACCGTCGGGTAGCCCAGCAGGATGTCGCGGGCGCCGCGCTCGACGAGCCACAGTGCCTCGCGCAGCGAATAGGCCATGATGCCGCGGAAGCCGCCGCGTGCGGTCAGTTCCGGGCCGAGCACCTCCTCGAGGACGGCCCGGCACCGCACCGACTTGCTCGCGACCCGCACCGGCACCCCGCTCGCGCGCCGGACGAGGTCGTCGGCGTTGCGGCGCAGGGTCGGAAGGTCGATGACCGCGAAGGGCGGGTCGAGGTCGGCGGTCGCGGCGTCGATGCGGTCGAGTACGTCGACGGGGCTGGAATCTGCTCGGAGCACGGCGAATCCGTTCGGATGGCGGGTGGGGTCAGGGCCGGGTGACGGCGCGGGAGGCGATGACGTCGGCGATGGTGTCGAGTTCGGCCTCGCCCGCGTCGGCGTTCCGGTCGACGAGCCAGCGCAGCACGAAACCGTCGAGCAGGGCCAGGGCGAGCCGGGCGACCGCCTCGGTGGGCAGCGTCCAGCAGACACCGCTGCGTTCGGCGCAGGCGTCGAGGAAGGCCACCGCCTGCTCGTCCATCCGGCGGTACTGCTGCGCGGCGATGTCACCGCTCGTGGCCGGCCCGCCCGCGCGGTGCCGCAGCGAGTAGGTGGTGATCTCGTAGGTGAGGATCTGCAGGCCGCGGGTGGAGTCGACGGCGGACCACATCGCCCGGAGCGCGGACAGCAGCATCGCACGCAGGCGTTCGATGCCCTGCAGGTGCGTTCCGTCCGCGGGCACGTCGAAGGCGGCCTGCATGGCCTCGAGCAGCTGGTCGACGACGGTGTGGGCCATCGCGACGACGAGGGCTTCCTTGCTCTCGAAGCAGTAGTGGACGACGCCGAGGGAGACCCCGGCCTTCTCCGCCACGGCGCGGACGGTCACCGCCCCGACGCCTCCGTCCTCTGCGAGTTCCAGTGCGGCGTCCACGAGTTGGGTACGGCGCTCGTCGGCAGGCAACCGATTCGACATGCACCGATCGTAGAGGCCCGAACGGTTCGGGAGGAAGTATTGACTTGGACGTACGTCCATGTCGATGATGTCGGCATGGCCCTGTGGCAGAACTGGGCGCGCACCGAGAGCGCCTCCCCGCGGTACTTCGACACCCCGGAGACCGTCGACGAACTCGCCCGTGTCGTCGCCCGCGCCACCGAGCGCGGCGAGCACGTCAAGGCCGTCGGCGCCGGACACTCCTTCACCGGTGCCGCTGTCACCGACGGCACCCTGATCTCTCTCGACCGCATGTCCGGCCTCGTGGAGGTGGAACCGACGGCGCTCGGCGCCCGCGTCACGGTGCAGGCCGGGACCCGGTTGCACGAGTTGAGCGAACTGCTGTGGTCGCACGGGCTCGCCCTGCCGAATCTCGGCGACATCGACGTGCAGTCCGTCGCCGGCGCCGTCTCCACCGGCACACACGGCACCGGCGCGGCCTTCCGCGGCCTGGCCGCCGCCGTGTGCGGGGCGACGATCGTCCTGGCCGACGGCCACGTGGCCACGTGCTCCCCCGAGCAGGACCCCGAGCTCTTCGAGGCCGCCCGCCTCGGTCTCGGCGCCCTGGGCGTGCTCGCCACCGTGACCCTCGAGTGCGTACCGGCCTTCCGCCTGCGCGCCGAGGAGTCCCCTTCGTCGCTGCGGGACACGCTCGACCGGATCGACGAGTTGCGCAGCGGTGTCGATCATTTCGAGTTCTACTGGTTCCCCCACACGGACGGGGTGCTGGTCAAGCGCAATACCCGACTGCCGGGACCGACGCCGGTGCACCCGGTCGGCCGGGTGCGGACCACCCTCGACGACGAACTGCTCTCCAACGGCGCGTTCGCACTGTTCCAGCAGGTCGGGACCCGGGCACCGGCCACGATCCCCGCGCTCAACCGGATCTCCTCGCGCGCCCTGTCGCCGCGCACCTACGTCGACCGCAGCTACCGGGTGTTCGCGTCGAAGCGGCGGGTGCGGTTCCGTGAGATGGAGTACGCCGTCCCGGCCGGCAGCCTGCCGGAGGTGCTGCGGGAGATCGACGGATGGTTGCAGCGCAACGACATCCGCATCGGCTTCCCTGTCGAGGTGCGGTTCTCGGCCGCGGACGACGTGTGGCTGTCGACCGCGCACGGCCGCGACACCGCCTACGTCGCGGTGCACCAGTACCACCGGCGCGACCACCGCCCGTACTTCGACGGGGTCGAGCCGATCCTGCGGGCGGCGCAGGGCCGGCCGCACTGGGGCAAGCTGCACTCGCTCACCGCCGCCGAACTGCCCGATCTGTACCCCCGTTTCGGAGACTTCCTCGCCGTGCGCGACAAGGTGGATCCGCAGCGGACCTTCACGAACCCTTATCTCGACCGCATCCTCGGCACCTGAGGAAACCGAATCAGAGGAAGGCGGCTTCCCAGGAATTGCGTTGCAGCACCGACTGTTCGTCGTCGGTGAGATCGAGGGAGTCCCGCAGCGCGGCGAAGTTGTCGTCGACGTAGCCGCCGAAATAGGCGGGATCGTCGGAGTGCACGCTCACCGCGAGCCCGGCGTCGAGCATGCGCCGCAGGGGATGGTCGGCGAGCGTGTCGACCACGCGCAGACGCACGTTCGACAACGGGCACACCGTCAGCGGGATCCGTTCGTCGACGAGACGGGCGACGAGCTCGGGGTCCTCGAGGGAGCGGATGCCGTGGTCGATCCGTTCGGCGCCGAGCAGATCGAGTGCCTGCCACACGTATTCGGGTGGCCCCTCCTCCCCCGCGTGCGCGGTGACGTGGAGGCCCTCGGCGCGGGCGCGGGCGAAGACGTCCTCGAACAGCGAGGGCGGATGTCCGACCTCGGCGGAGTCGAGACCGAGCCCGATGATCGGGGCGCCGAGACGCAGCAGTTCGCCGAAGACCTCCTGCGCTTCCGTCACCGGCCGGTCACGCACGATGGAGGCGATCATCGCCACGTCCATCCCGAACTCGCTGTGCGCACCGGCGACCGCGTCGGCGAGACCGGCCGCGACCTCCGCGAGCGGCACCCCGCGCGAGGTGTGGGCCTGCGGGTCGAAGAAGAACTCCGCCCGTCGCACCCCACCCCTCGCCGCGCGCGCGAAGTACGCGCGGGCGAGGTCGGCGAAGTCCTGCGCGGTGCGCAGCACCTGCATGTTCGCGTAGTACAGGTCGAGGAAGGACTGCAGGTCGGTGAACCGGTAGCGGGCGCGCAGGTCGTCGAGATCCCGGTAGGGCAGCTCGACGCCGTTGCGCTCGGCGAGCGCGAGGATGGTCTCCGGCTCGAGGCTTCCCTCGATGTGCACGTGCAGTTCGGCGAAACCCTCGGTCACCGGATCCTCTCCTCCCCCGCCCACGGCGTCACGGGCCGGCGTCCTTCCGGGTCAGCGGCCCTTCCAGACCGGGGCGCGCTTCTCCGCGAAGGCGGTCGCGCCCTCCCTGGCGTCCTCCGAGGTGAACACGGGCGCCATGAGTTCCATCTGCTTGTCGAAGGCCTCCTCGCGCGACCAGTCGCCCGAGCGGACGATGATCTCCTTGGTCACCGCGACGGCGAGCGGGCCGTTGGCGGTGATGCGCTCGGCCAGCGCGAGCGCGCCGTCGAGCGCCTGCCCCGGTTCGGTGAGCGTGTTGACGAAGCCGTAACCGTGCGCCTCCTCGGCGGTGAACGTGTCGCCGGTGAGCGCGAGTTCGAGGGCCTTCTGGTACGGGATGCGGTGCGGCAGGCGCAGCAGCCCGCCGGCACCGGCGACCAGCCCCCGCTTGACCTCGGGGATGCCGAAGCGGGCGTCCTTCGCCGCGACGACGAGGTCGGTGGCGAGGACGAGTTCGGTGCCGCCGGCGAGGGCGAAACCCTCGACCGCGGCGATCAGCGGCTTGCGCGGCGGCGCCTGGGTGAACCCGAGTCCCTTGCCGGGGACGACGACGTTCTCGCCCGCCACGAACGCCTTGAGGTCCATGCCCGCACAGAAGTTACCGCCGGCACCGGTGAGGATGCCGACCGAGATCGAATCGTCGTCGTCGAGCTCGTCGACGGCGTCGGCGAGGGCCCGGCTCACCGCGGCGTTGACCGCGTTGCGGGCCTCGGGCCGGTTGATGGTGATGATCAGAACTCGATCGCGACGTTCGAGCAGGACTTCGTCGGACATACGTGCACCTCTCGCGCGGGAACCTGGATCTGCTGACAGCTGTATACCCGACTTCGTCTGTGAGTGCGATCACAACACCCGCACGGCGATCGGATCGACGAACCCTTCCCCGTCGATGCACACCTGATCGCCCGTACGGAACCACCCGTCCTCGGTGAACGCCTCGGCCGTCGCAACCGGGTCCTGCCAGTACCGACGGGCCACACTCGGTCCGCGGCACAGCAGTTCGCCGATCCCCTTCTCCGCGTCGGGGCCGAGCAGGGCCACCTCGATCCCACCGAACGGGACTCCGACGCTGCGCGGGTGCCGGTGGCGGTGTTCGGAGGGCAGCAGTAATCCGATGCCGCCGGTCTCGGCCACCCCCCAGCCGCGGACGCACCGCGAGGTCGGGAACGCGGCACGCAGGTGCCGCCACGGCACCCGCACGACCCGGGAACCACCGACGACCACGGTGCCACCGAAGGCGAGGGTGGGCAGCAACTGCACGCTGCAGCCGACCGCCGTGGACAGCGGCGCGGTGATCACCGTGCGGGTGCCCTCCGCCCCGAGATCCATGGCGTGCCCGACCGCCTCGATCGTCGACAGCACGTTGGTGTTGGTCAGCTCGACGCCGCGCAGGGCACCGGCCTCGGCGCGCACGTAGTACAGCAGCGCGAGTTCGTCCGGGGACGCACCGCCGTCGAGGAACGGAACGCCGTCGGGGAGGTCGCCGTCGAGGGTCAGCACGGCGCCGCTGTGGGCCTCGATCCACTCGATCTCGGCGGCGTTGCACGAGGGGGCGGGGAGCACCGGAACCGCCCCGGCGAGCACCACCCCCAGGAAACCGGAGAGCCAGCGGAAACCGTTGGGATAGCTCACCACCACCCGGTCCGCCGGGCCGACCCCCTGGTCGAGGAGCCCGCCGGCGACCCGCGCGGCCGACGCCCACAGTTCCCGGAAGGTGAGGACCCGGCCGACACGGTCGACGGCCGCCGTGCGGTTCGAATACCGCAGGGCACTGCGATCGAGCAGCTCGGCCAGGCACGGCTCGAGGGATTCGTACTGCAGGATTCCACCGGTCCGGCGGGTGATCCGTTCGTCCCGCAGCCACCGGCCGCCCACCGGAATCTCGACCACTGCCAACGACATGTCACCTCCCACCGCCGCGTGTGACTGCACTATATGGCGTGGATCACATCCGATGGGCGGAAACCGGGGACCGGCCGCCCGGACGCAGGCCGGCGGGTGGAAGCGCTAGGCCGGTCGTCCCGCCTCGGCCGTGGCGAGACGCTGCGCCTGCTGGCTCGCGGGCCGTTCGAAGCACAGCGACGCCACCAGCCCGACGAGCAGGACCACGGCGGGCAACCACATCGACTCCGCCATCGCCGACGCGAACGGCTCGCGCAGCGGCTCGGGCAGGACGGCCACGTCCATCTCGGAGGTGCCGCCACCACCGAGACCGTTGGCCGAGAGCCGGGCGGCCATCATCGCGCCGAGCGCGGCGCTGCCGAGGACCGCGCCGACCTGACGCATCGTGTTGTAGACACCGGCACCGGCACCGGCCTGGCTCTGCGAGAGACGGTTGGTCGCGGTGGCCGACAGCGGCGACCAGATGCCGGCGTTGGCGACACCGACCAGGGCGATCGGCAGCAGCAGCTGCCAGGTGGGCACGTCGGGGGTCATCACCAGCGCGAGCCAGCCCAGGCCGATGGCCAGCAACGCGAAGCCGGTACCGGCGATCACGCGCGGGTGGACCCGGTCGACGAGCCGGCCGACCGAAGGAGCGAGCACACCGCTGAGGACGGCCATCGGCACCATGAGCAGTGCCGAACCCGTCGGGCTGAGCCCACGCACGGCCTGCGCGTAGAACATGATCGGCAGCATCACACCGGTGATGGCGAAACCCATCGAGGAGATGCCGATGTTCGCGAGCCCGAAGTTGCGGTCGCGGAACAGGCTCAGCGGCACGAGGGGCTCACCGCGGTTACGGGACTGCTGGTAGACGAACACGACGAGCAGCGCGAGGCCGGCGAGGATCGAGGCCCACACCCCGGCCGACCAGTCGTAGGAGTTGCCCTCCTGGATGCCGAAGACGAGGAAGAACATGCCCAGGCCGCTGAGGATCACGCCGACCACGTCGAAGCGGTGCCGGCCGGTGGGCAGGGTGGGCACGAACTTCGCGGCGAGGACGAACCCGATGATCCCGACGGGCACGTTCACGAAGAAGATCCACTCCCAGCCGAACCCGTCGACCAGCAAGCCGCCGGCGAGCGGACCCACGAGGGTCGCGACGCCGGCGACGGCGCCCCACAGTCCCATCGCGGTGCCGCGGCGGTCCGGCGGGAAGATCCGGGTGATCACGGCCATCGTCTGCGGCGACATCAGCGCGGCGCCGAAGCCCTGGAAGACACGGGCGACGATGAGCATCTCGATGGACGACGACAGGCCGCACCACAGGGACGCGAGCGTGAACAGCACCAGACCGGACAGGTAGACGCGGCGCTGGCCGAATCGGTCGCCCAGGCGCCCGGTGACCAGCAGCGGCACGGCGTAGGCGAGCAGGTAGGCGCTGGTGACCCACACGACCGTGTTGATCTCGGCCGTGAAGCTCCGCATGATCGCCGGGTTGGCGACGGCGACGATCGTGCTGTCGACCAGGATCATGAAGAAGCCGAGGCACAACGCTCCCAGTGCCGCCCAGCGGGCACCGTCCGTCAGTTCCGCCACCGCAGGTTCGGGTCCACGTCCGCCCGTCGGCACGCTGCTGGTTTCGCTCACCGGAGTCTCTTCTTTCGTAGGAGTCCTACGGTAGCGGGGTGGACCCACACATCTCGAGCATCGCTGCCCTGGCCTGGTGCCGCGCCCTGGGGCTACCCGATCACGCCCTGGCCGAACCCGGCTGCACCACCCGCATCGACGACTCGGCCGACGAGGTGCGGCTGCTCGTCGCCGGCGCCTCGACCGCGATCGTCGGCCCGTCCGAGGCGGTGTCCCGGCTCGAAGCGGCGGGCGACCACGCCGACCTCGACGCACCCCGCGCGGAGAGCCTCGTCGGCGGGCACGCCGGACGTACCGAACTGCTGTGCCTGTGCACCGACTGGGTCGACGCGACCCGCGTGGAGAACCCGCTGATCTCCCACGATCCCGGGGACCTCGCGGAGCTGCTGCGCCGCTGCCCGCCCGACGACGCCACCGAGACCGAGCTGACCGCGAGCCCGCCCACCCACGCGTTCGTGTTGCTGGACGACGACCACCGGCCCCTCGCCGGGGCGGCCCACCGGGAACTCGGGTCGCTGCTCGCCGACGTGCGGGTCGTGGCGGCGCCGGAGGTGCGCCGCCTGGGTCTCGCGGCGACGGTGACCACGCTGGCGACGCACGACGCGCTCGATTCCGGTCTCGTGCCGCTGGCCCGGGTCCGCCGCGACAACCGGGGAGCCCGGGCGGTCGCGGCGGTGTCGGGATACGACATCTGGGGAACCCTCGTGACGGTCCGGCTGTCCCCCGGCCGGTGACCCCGATTCCGAGAGAAGGTACGTAGGTGGCCGAGAACAAGTACGTCGAGCCGGGCGCGGAGTTCACACGCGACACCCGCTACATCGCCACGCGGATCACCGCGGACGGACGCGACGGGTATCCGGTGGAGGCCGGGCGGTACCGGCTCGTCGCCGCGCGGGCGTGCCCCTGGGCGAACCGCGCGCTGATCGTGCGGCGGCTGCTCGGGCTCGAGGACGCGTTGTCGCTGGGGCTGTGCGGCCCGACCCACGACGAGCGCAGCTGGACCTTCGATCTCGACCCGGGCGGGGTCGACCCGGTGCTGGGCATCCCGCGCCTGCAGGACGCCTACTGCGCGCGTTTCCCCGGATACGACCGGGGCATCACCGTCCCGGCAGTGGTCGACGTGCCCACCGGGCAGGTGGTGACGAACGACTACGCGCAGCTCACCCTGGATCTGTCCACCGAGTGGACGCAGTTCCACCGCGAGGGCGCCCCGGATCTGTATCCGGAACCGTTGCGGGACGAGATCGACGAGGTCGCCCGGGTGATCTACGAGGACGTCAACAACGGGGTGTACCGGTGCGGTTTCGCCGGTTCGCAGGAGTCCTACGAGGAGGCCTTCGACCGGTTGTTCGCGCGCCTGGACTGGCTCGAGGAACGGCTCGGGGCGCAACGCTATCTGGTAGGAGAGACGATCACCGAGGCCGACGTGCGACTGTTCACGACCCTGGTGCGGTTCGACGCCGTCTACCACGGCCACTTCAAGTGCAACCGGAACCGGTTGGTCGACTTCCCGGCGCTGTGGGCCTACGCGCGGGATCTGTTCCGGACCCCCGGTTTCGGGGACACCGTCGACTTCGTGCAGATCAAGCAGCACTACTACCTGGTGCACACCGACATCAATCCGACGCGGATCGTGCCCAAGGGGCCGGATCTGTCGTCCTGGCTCACCCCGCACGGGCGCGAGGCGCTCGGCGGGCGGCCGTTCGGCGACGGCACCCCGCCTCCCCCGCCGTCGGCCGCCGAGGTCGTGCCCGCCGCGCACACGGTGACCGAACCGGTCTCGTAGGCGTCAGCGGGGCGGGCGGTAGGTGCCGATGCTCCAGTACACGCCGTGCGGGTCGCGGCAGGTGAATCCGTGCGAACCGTAGTCCTCGTCGCACAGTTCGACCGTCACGCGCGCCCGGACGACGGGGTCCTCGGCCCGGGCGGACGCGAGCACCTTCTCGTACAGCGTGTCGACGGTGGCCGGGTCGGGAGCGATCAGGTAAACGTTCCCGGCATCGGCGTGCGGGTCGAGAGGTGATCCGCGGCCGGCCGAGCCGAGCATCACTCCCCCGCCGTGCGGCCAGAGGAGTTCGGCGTGCTCGACGCTCTCACCCTCGCCGTACACGGCGGACTCGACGAAACCCAGTGTCCCGACGAGGAACCGGATCGCGGCGCGGGCGTCGCTGTAGGTCAGGCACGGCCACACCGCGTCGGCGAGGACGGCCGGAGTCGTGGTTGCGGAATGCGTCGTGTTCGTCATGACTCCCAGTGTTCGCCGCCGACACCGTCGACGTCTTGGACGAATGGGAACACCTCCTCGGCGAGCCAGCGGGACGGGGGCAGCCCACCCAGATCGCGCCATTCGCGGGCCAGATGCGCCTGATCGTAGAAACCGCAGGTCGCGGCGACGTCCGCGAGCCACCGGTGCGGCTGTGCCCGCAACAGCCGGCGGGAGCGGTCGAATCGCGACAGGCGGGCGAGGTCCTTGGGGGAGAGCCCGAACTCGGCGACTGCTTTCTTCGCGAGATACCTTCTGCTCCAGCCGATGTCGTCGGCGACCTCCTGCACCGGTCGGGTCGGATCGCACACGAGCAGATGCCAGGCGCGGGTCAGCTCCGGTTCCGGTTCGGGCCGCGGAGCCGACGCCAGGCGGCGCGTGAGGATCCGGTCGAGGAGCTCGAACCGGGTCTCCCAGTCCGGTGCGGTGGTGATCCCGTCGGAGAGCTCCCGGCCGATGGCGCCGAGAAGATCCTCGAGATCGACCACCCACGAACCGAGGGCCGCCGCGGGCACTCCGAGCAGGGTCCGCGCCCCGGCGGGGGTCAACGAGAGCTGGATGCCGTGCTGGTTCCCGTCGTGCACGATCGGCACCGGCCACGTCGACAGGCCCCCGGCGAGAGTATCGAACCGGTCCGGTGGCCGCCCCTCGCCGCGGGACAGCTCGACGGGCCGGGAGATGCCGACCACGACGGTGATCTCGGGTGCGGGCATTCCCAGGTGAACACCCGGAGGGAACCCTTCGAGCCGATACGCTTCGTAACGACGTACGTAGGGTGTCAGTAGCGGCGCCGGGCGGCGGCGGACACCCTCCGCGACACCGGCCGCTGCGGACCCGGTCATACGACCAGGTTAGCGAGCACAGACCGGGCGAGCACCGCTCCGGAGGACGGTGCACGACGAGGACGGGGGCACGATGAACAAGAGAGCAGGCGTGGCGGAGACCTTCGTCGTCAAGATGCTCGACAACGGGGCACGGCTGCAGGGCCCGGCCGTGGCGAAGTACGTCGACCTGCTGCGGCGCTCCCATCCGGACGAGTCCCCCGCGCAGATCATCGAGCGGCTCGAGAAGCAGTTCCTGCTCAGCGTCACGGGCAGCGGTTCGGCCGCCGGCGCGACCGCGGCCTTCCCCGGTGTCGGCACCCTGGCCGCGATCGGCGCAGTGGGCGCCGAGACCGCCTTCTTCTTCGAGGCCTCCTCCCTGCTCACCCTGGCCATCGCCTCCGTGCACGGCATCGAACCCCACGACCACGAACAGCGCCGCGCACTGGTCCTCGCGGTGTCGCTCGGCGACGTCGGGAAGGAACTGGTCGCGACGGCGACGGGCGCGTCGCTGCGCAACTGGCCCAGGGTGCTCACCTCCGGTGCGGCGAGCGGGCAGTTGAAGGCCCTCAACAACTCGCTGGTGAAGAAGTTCATCCGCCGCTACTTCGCCAAGCGCAGCCCGCTGCTGATCGGCAAACTCCTGCCCGCCGGTGTCGGTGCGGCGGTCGGCGGCATGGGCAACCGCGCGCTCGGCAAGCGCACCATCGAGAACGCCCGTGACGCCTTCGGTCCGCCCCCGGCCGCCTGGCCCACCCCGCTGCGGGTCCTGCCCGCCGCGACCGGCCCGGGACTCGGGGGCGACGTGACGGTGCCGAAGGGCTGACCGTGCCGAAGGGCGAGGTGTACGTACGGGAGACGGGCACCGGCGACCACACCGTCGTTCTACTGCACGGCTTCTCCGACCACAGCGGGACGTGGTGCCGGGTCGCCCCCACGCTCTCCGAGCGCTACCGCGTGCTCGCCGTCGACCTTCCCGGTTTCGGCCGCAGCGCCGAGCACTGGACGGCGCCCCTGTTCGACCACTACGTCGACGTCCTCGACGACCTCCTCGCCGGGACCGAGAAGCCGGTGTCGCTGATCGGCAACTCCCTCGGTGCCGTCACCTCCCTGGTCTACGCCTCCGCCCGCCCGGCGCGGGTGCGGCGGGTGGTGCTGTCCGACATGCCGGGGGTCGCCGGGATCCCCCGCCTCTGGACGCGCGGGGCGCGGCTGCCCGTCGAGCTGTCGCGGCTGCTGACCCGGCCCGTGCCCGCGCCGCTCGTGCAGCGCACCATCGGGGCGTTGTACGCGCGGGCGGCGGTGCACCGGCCCGGAAGTCTCGACCGTGCGGTGCGGACCGCGTTCAGCGCCAACTTCGCGACCCGCCGGCAGGTCGACGCGCTGCTGTCGGTGGGCCGGCACGCCATCCACGAGCTGGGGCGCCTGCCGATCCCGGAGATGGTGCACGCCCTGGACATGCCCGCCCTGCTGGTGTGGGGTGCCCGGGATCGCCTCACCCCGGCGAACGCGGCGCGGCGAGTAGACGCCGATGGGACCCGGCGCGTGGTGATCATCCCCGACGCCGGGCACTGTCCCCATCTCGACGCACCGCAGGAGTTCCTCGACGTGGTTCTGCCCTTCCTGGAATGACGCCCCGGCGTGACGCGCGGACGGTCTTCGCCGTACCGTCCGGTCCGCGTCGTGGACGTAAGCTCTCGGCGACCGCGACAGGACGCCGCGGCGCAACGCGAGAAACGGGGGTCGCGCCTGTGACAGCACCGCCTGCCGGCACCACTGCACCGCCTGCCGGCATCGTCGTGCACGGACTGACCAAGGTGTTCGGTGAACACACCGCCGTGTCGAACCTCTCGTTCTCGGTGCCGCCCGGGTCGATCACCGGTTTCCTCGGCCCCAACGGCTCGGGCAAGACCACCACCCTGGGCATGCTGCTCGGCCTCGTCCGCCCCACCGCCGGAAGTGCCTTCGTCGACGGGACGCCGTTCGCGCAATTGGAGTCCCCGGCGCAGGTCGTCGGGGCGGTCCTCGACGCGAACAGCGCCCACCCCAAGCACACCGCCGTGGCGCACCTGCGCGTCTACTGCGCCGCGATCGGGGTGCCCGACGCGCGGGCGCGGGAGATGCTCGAACTCGTCGGCCTGGCATCGGTGGGCAACCGCCGTGTCGGGGAGTTCTCCCTCGGTATGCGTCAGCGCCTGGCGCTGGCGACGGCACTGCTGGGCCGGCCGCGGTATCTGGTGCTCGACGAGCCCGCGAACGGCCTCGATCCCGAGGGGATGGCCTGGCTGCGCGACTTCCTGGTCGCCTTCGCCCGCAACGGCGGGACGGTGCTGATCTCGAGTCACATCCTGCGGGAGGTCGAGCAGATGGCCGACCGTCTCGTGATCATCGGCAACGGCACGCTGGTGGCCGAGAGCAGCATGGCGGATCTGCGCGAGGCGCACCGCTCCCGGGTGTTCGTCGCGGCCTCCGATCCCGCGCTGCTCGCCACCGCCCTGGCCGCCGCCGGGTACACCGACGCGCAGGTGCAGCAGGACGGCCGTCTCGCCGTGGCCGGGATCGATCCCGACGGCATCGCCGCGATCGCCCGGGAGACCGGGGTGACCCTGTTCGGCACCAGCGTCGAGCACGTCGATCTCGAGCAGGTGTACCTGTCGATGACCGCCGGGCGGTACGCCGCGGCCCACCACCCGTCGGCCCAGTACCAGCAGCAGTCCCCCTATCCGCAGCAGCCCCATCACTCGCAGCCCCAGCAGACCTGGGGACCACCTCCACAGTGGGCACAACAGCAGCAGTGGGCACAACAGCAGCAGTGGGACCCGCGGGCGCAGTACGGACCCCCGGGTCCCTACGGACCCCCGGGTCCCTACGGACCGCCGGCCCCGAATCCGCACCCGCAGGGCCCACCCCCACCGAACCCGCACCCACCGACCGGACCGGAGGGGCCGAGACCATGACCGCACTGCTGACCGCCGAGTTCCGCAAGGTGACGAGTCTGCGCTACTGGTGGATCCTCGGGATCGCACCCCTGCTCGTCGGCTTGTTCTGCGGCGCTCTCACCCTCCCCATCGCCCGCCAGATCGAGGACGGTTTCGGATTCGGCACCTCCACCGGTTTCGCCGAGGCGGTGGCCGCCGCCGTCGGCACCTCCCTGTCCCTCGCGCTGGTGTTCCTGTTCGCCGCGGTGTTCGGGGCCGTGGAGACCGGCAGCGAGTTCCAGCACCGCACCGTCGTGCCGACCTTCCTCACCGCACGCGGCCGGGACGGGGTGATCGCCGCGAAACTCGTCACCGCCGCGGTCGTGGGGATGCTGTACTGCATCATCACGTCGCTGTCCTCGGTGGTGACACTCCTGCTGTTCGGGGGTGGTTTCGACGGTGAGGTGTTCGGTGCCGTCGGCACGGTCCTGGGCATCGGGCTGGTGTGCACCGCCCTGTGGTCGCTCATCGGCGCGGGGCTGGGTCTGCTCACCCGCTCCACGACCGGCAGCGTCCTGGCCCTGTGCGTGTGGGTTCCGTTCGGGGAGCTGATCGTCTCGCTGATCCTGCACGGCCTCGGTCTCGGTGGGGTCGCTCCCTATCTGCCCGCCCAGGTCACCTGGTACACCCTGTTCTCGGCGGCGACCTCCCCCGACGAGGTCGTACTCGAGGTGGCGTGGCCGGTCGCGCCGCTCGTGCTCGTCCTGTGGACCGCGCTGCTGTGCGGGCTGGGCTGGTGGCGCACCCGCACCCGCGACGTCGTCTGACCGATCCGGCCGTCACCGCTCGGCGCTGCCTGTCACCACTCGGCGCTACTGTCGAGAGCGATGGCTGACGACGTGTCCCGTACTCCCGGATGGATCTCCCGGCTCCTTGCCGAGTGCCTGAACCACCGCCACACCGCCGTCGGGGCACTCGCCGTCACGATCGTCGCGGCCCTGATCGACATCACCTTCCCGCTGCTGACGAAGGTCGCCCTCGACAGCGCCACCGGCCAGGGCCGCGTGCCCGCCGACGATCTGCGCCTGATCGGTCTCGCGGCCGGGGCGATCGCCGCCGGTGCGCTCGTGCGGTTCGCGTGCCAGTACGGGCGGCGGATGCTTGCCGGGCGCCTGTCGCTGAACGTGCAGCACGACCTGCGGCTGCGGCTGCTCGGGTCGCTGCAGCGCCTCGACGGCCACGGCCAGGACCGGATCCGCACCGGCCAGGTGGTCTCCCGTTCCATCACCGACCTGCAGCTCGTACAGGGATTGCTGGCGATGGTGCCCATGTCGGCCGGAGCTCTGCTGCAGCTGGTGCTCGCCCTGGTGATCATGACGTCGCTGTCGCCGCCGCTGACCTTGATCGCGGTGGTGACGGTGCCGATCATCGTGGCGATCGTGCGGATCGTGCGGCCCAGGCTCTTCGCGGCGACGTGGTCGGCGCAGCAACGCGCCGCCGATCTCGCCCAGCACGTCGAGGAGACGGTCACCGGGGTGCGGGTGGTGAAGGGCTTCGGGCAGGAGTCCCGCGCCGTCGACCGCCTCGAGGACCTCGGCCGGCAGCTCTACGCCGAGCGGCTGCGGGCCGCGCGCATCAATTCGTGGTTCACCGCGCCGATGGGTGCGATCCCCCAGCTCGGGCTCGTCGCGACCATCGCGCTGGGCGGCTGGCTCGCGCTCGAGGGCACGATCACCGTGGGCACCTTCGTGGCGTTCACCGCCTACGTGTCGACGATGACCGCGACGACCCGCACCCTGTCGTCGGTGGTGATCATGGCGCAGCTGTCGCGTGCGGCCGTCGAGCGGGTCTACGAGGTGATCGACACCGAACCGGAGGTCGCCGACCCGCCGCACCCGGCACCGCTGCCGGACGGTCCCCTCGGGGTCCGCTTCCGCGACGTGACCTTCGGCTTCGACGACCGCGACGTGTTGCGCGGCCTCGACCTCGAGATCGCGCCGGGTGAGACCGTCGCGATCGTCGGTCCCGCCGGGTCGGGCAAGACGGTGCTGTCGTTGCTGCTCCCCCGCTTCTACGCGCCGCGCAGTGGGGCGGTGTGCCTGACCTCCGGGGGCCGCGAGATCGACGTGGCCTCGCTCCGCGCCGACGACCTGCGCGGAGCCGTCGGTCTCGTCTTCGACGAACCCTTCCTGTTCTCCGACAGCGTCGCCTCCAACATTGCGCTCGGCCGGCCCGACGCGTCGGCCGAGGAGATCCGGGCGGCGGCGGCCGCGGCCCGCGCCGACGAGTTCGTCGAGGCGCTGCCCGAGGGTTACGACACCGAGGTCGGTGAACGCGGCCTGACGTTGTCGGGTGGGCAGCGGCAGCGTGTCGCGCTGGCCCGGGCCCTGCTCGTCGATCCGCGGGTGCTGATCCTCGACGACGCCACCTCGGCGGTGGACGCCGAGACCGAGGCCGCGATCTACGGGGCGTTGCGGGCGGGCCGGCGCCGCACGACGCTCGTCCTCGCCCACCGCCGCTCCACCCTGTCCCTGGCCGACCGGGTCGCCGTCCTCGACGGCGGACGAATCGTGGACATCGGCACGGTGGAGGAACTCGACGCCCGCAGTCCCGCCTTCCGGCGGCTGCTGTCGGCCGACGACGCGGAACCCGCCGCCCCGGCACCGGCCCCGGAGCCGGATGAACTGTGGCCGGCCGTCGAGGGGGACGACGGACCGGTCCCCCGCAGCACGGATGCCCCGGCCGGGTCCGGCGGACCGCGCGGCGGACGGGGCGGCGGGCCGGTCTCGGGTGCGCTCGGTGCGATCGCCCCGACCCCCGAGCTGCGGGCTGCGGTGGCCGCGCTGCCCCCGGCCCGCGAGACCCCCGGGCGCGCCCCGGAGCTGCGGTCCGAGGCGCTGCGGCGGCCCGACCCGGAGTTCCGGCTGCGCACGACGCTGCGCCCGGTGCGGTGGCTGCTGACCGCCGTGGTGCTGTGCCTGGCGGTCGAATCGCTCGCCTCCATCGGGTTCCCCTCGCTGGTGCGGTTCGCCGTCGACCGCGGGGTCACGGCCGGTGATCCGGGACGGTTGTGGCAGGCGGCGGCCGGGGGTGTGCTGCTGGCGCTGCTCGGCTGGCTGGCCGTCGCGGTGCTCACGGTGCTCACCGCCCGCGCCGGCGAGCGGGTGCTGTTCGGGCTGCGGGTGCGCAGCTACGCGCACCTGCAGCGACTCGGCCTCGACTACTACGAGCGCGAGCTGTCCGGCCGCATCATGACCCGGATGACCACCGACGTGGACGCGTTGTCGCAGTTCATCCAGACCGGGCTGTCCACCGCGGTGGTGGCGGTGCTGACCCTGACCGGCATCTCGGTGGCGTTGATCGTGACCGACGCGGCGCTGGCGCTGGTGGTGCTCGCGGTGTTGCCGGTGCTGGCCGGCGCGACCCTGTGGTTCCGCCGGGTCTCGGGCACCGCCTACGCGCAGTCCCGGGAGCGGATCTCACTGGTCAACGCAGATTTCCAGGAGAACGTCACCGGTCTGCGCGCGGCCCAGGCGTACCGCCGGGAGAAGACTGCGGCCCGCCGCTTCGCCGAACGCGCCGACGCCTACCGGCGCAGCCGCATGCGGTCGCAGCGGGCGATCTCGCTGTACTTCCCGTTCATCACGCTGCTGTCGGATCTCGCGCTCGCCGCCGTCGTTCTGATCGGGGCCCGGCAGGTAGCGTCGGGTGAGATCGGGCCGGGCGTGCTGATCGCGTTCGTGCTGTACCTGAACCTGCTGTTCGCGCCCATCCAGCAGCTGTCGCAGGTGTTCGACGGTTACCAGCAGGCCCGGGTCGGGTTGCGCCGGATCGGCGATCTGCTCCGGACCGAGAGTTCGCTGGAGACGGCCACGACCGGCGAGGTGGCGATCACAGGGCGGCTGCGGGGCGAGGTGGAACTGCGCGAGGTGGGGTTCCGGTACCGCGACGCCGAACGCGAGGCGCTGTCCGGGGTGGACCTGTCGATCCCCGCCGGGTCGACGGTGGCGCTGGTGGGGCGGACCGGCGCCGGGAAGTCGACGGTGGTCAAGCTGCTCGCCCGCTTCTACGACCCGGCCTCGGGTGCGGTGCTGGTGGACGACACCGACCTGCGCCGCTACCGGCTGCGCGACTACCGCCGCCGGCTCGGGGTGGTGCCGCAGGAGGCGCACCTGTTCACGGGCACGGTGGCGAGCAACATCGCCTACGGGCGGCCCGACGCCTCGCGCGAGGAGATCGAGGCCGCCGCCCGGGCCGTGGGGGCGCTGGACACGATCGCGGCGCTGCCGGGCGGGATGAATCATCCCGTCGGGGAGCGTGGGCAGGGCCTGTCGGCGGGGCAGCGTCAGCTGCTCGCGCTCGCGCGCGCGGAACTGGTGGATCCGGATCTGCTGCTGCTCGACGAGGCGACCGCGACCCTCGACCCGGCGACGGAACGGGCGGTGCTCGAGGCCGGTGCCCGGGTGACACGGTCGCGCACCGCGGTGATCGTCGCGCACCGGCTCGCCACGGCGGCGCGGGCCGACCTCGTGGTGGTGGTCGACGACGGCCGGATCGTCGAGTGCGGGCCGCACGAGGAGCTGCGCCGGGCCGGTGGTCTGTACACCACTCTGTGGCAGCTCGCCACCGGAGATCTCGTTCCGGAGACGCCGGACGCGCCGCTCGAGGCGTTCACGGCGAGCAGAGACTGAGATAGTCGTCACGTTTGTGCCGGGGTGCGTACTGCAAGGACGGGCCGCACAGGGAATAATCGGCAGCCGAGAACCGTCATCGATGGAGACCCCATCGCACCGAGATTGTGAGGTCGCCCACGTGCCTGCCCAGCCAGTTCGGGTCGTCACATGTTACGGGCTAGCCTCATGAACACAGGCGCTCCGATCGGGTACCGAAGAAAGAAACGAGGCGAACAACTGCCGTGAGCAGCAGCTCTACATCACAATTCGGACAAAACCAGTGGTTGGTTGACGAGATGTACCAGCGCTTCCAGGACGATCCTTCGTCCGTGGATGCGAGCTGGCACGAGTTCCTCACCGACTATTCGCCGGAAACCGCGGTCGCCGGAGGTACCAACGGCTCCGAGACCGCCACGACAGAGACGCCCGCGCCGAGCCAGAAGCCCGCGCCGGCCCCCACGACTTCTTCCGCCCCCGCAGCAGCCCCGGCCGCACCCAAGGCCGCTCCGAAGCCTGCGGCGGCACCCGCCCAGAAGGCGGAGACCAAGCCTTCCGCCCCGGCCACCAAGCCGGCGGCGGCCCCGACGGGTCAGACCGCTGAGGAGAAGAAGGTTCTCCGCGGCGCTGCTGCTGCCGTTGCGAAGAACATGAACGCCTCGCTGTCGATCCCGACGGCCACCAGCGTTCGCGCCGTGCCCGCGAAGTTGATGTTCGACAACCGCATCGTCATCAACAACCACCTCGCCCGCACCCGGGGCGGCAAGGTCTCGTTCACGCACATCCTCGGCTACGCGATCGTCCAGGCGGTCAAGGCGTACCCGAACATGAACAACCACTTCGCCGAGATCGACGGCAAGCCGAACCTCGTCGTGCCCGCGCACACGAACCTCGGTCTCGCCATCGACCTGCCCGGCAAGAACGGGCAGCGCTCGCTCGTCGTGGCGGCCATCAAGAACTGCGAGACGATGAACTTCGCGCAGTTCTACTCGGCCTACGAGGACATCGTGCGCCGCGCCCGCGACGGCAAGCTCACCGGCGACGACTTCTCGGGTGTCACGATCTCGCTGACCAACCCGGGCGGCATCGGCACCGTGCACTCGGTTCCGCGTCTGATGCAGGGCCAGGGCGCCATCATCGGTGCCGGCGCGATGGAGTACCCCGCCGAGTTCCAGGGCGCGTCCGAGGCCCGGATCGCGGAGATGGGCATCGGCAAGCTCCTGACGCTGACCTCCACCTACGACCACCGGGTCATCCAGGGTGCGGAGTCGGGTGAGTTCCTCAAGAAGGTCCACGAGCTGCTCATCAGCGACGACTTCTACGATGAGATCTTCCACACCCTGCACATCCCCTACGAGCCGGTCCGCTGGCGCAAGGACATCCCGGAAGGTCTCGTCGACAAGCACACCCGTGTGCTCGAGCTGATCGCCGCCTACCGCAGCCGCGGCCACCTCATGGCCGACACCGATCCGCTGCAGTTCGTGCGCGACAAGTTCCGCTCGCACCCGGATCTCGACGTCACGACCCATGACCTGACCCTGTGGGATCTCGATCGTGAGTTCAACGTCGGTGGCTTCCACGGCCAGCAGAAGATGAAGCTGCGCGACGTGCTGTCGGTGCTGCGCGACGCGTACTGCCGCCACGTCGGTGTCGAGTACACCCACATCCTCGAGCCCGAGCAGCAGAAGTGGCTGCAGGAGCGCGTCGAGGCGCACCACGTCAAGCCGACGGTCGCCCAGCAGAAGTACATCCTGAGCCGCTTGAACGCCGCCGAGGCCTTCGAGACGTTCCTGCAGACCAAGTACGTCGGCCAGAAGCGCTTCTCGCTCGAGGGCGCCGAGTCCGTCATCCCGATGATGGACGCGATCATCGATCAGGCCGCCGAGCACGAGCTCGACGAGGTCGCGATCGCCATGCCCCACCGCGGTCGCCTGAATGTGCTCGCCAACATCGTCGGCAAGCCGTACTCGCAGATCTTCTCCGAGTTCGAGGGCAACCTGAACCCGGCCGCCGCACACGGCTCCGGCGACGTGAAGTACCACCTCGGCGCCGAGGGCACCTACATCCAGATGTTCGGCGACAACGACATCAAGGTGTCGCTCACCGCGAACCCCTCGCACCTCGAGGCGGTCAACCCGGTGCTCGAGGGCCTGGTCCGCGCCAAGCAGGACATCCTCGACAAGGGTGAGGACGGCTTCACCGTCCTGCCGCTGCTGCTGCACGGCGACGCGGCCTTCGCCGGCCAGGGCGTCGTCGCGGAGACCCTCAACCTCGCGCTGCTGCGCGGCTACCGCACCGGCGGCACCGTGCACATCGTCGTCAACAACCAGGTGGGCTTCACCACCGCGCCGGAGCACTCGCGTTCGTCCGAGTACTGCACCGATGTGGCGAAGATGATCGGCGCGCCGATCTTCCACGTGAACGGCGACGATCCCGAGGCCTGCGTGTGGGTCGCGAAGCTCGCCGTGGACTTCCGCGAGAAGTTCCACAAGGACGTCGTCATCGACATGATCTGCTACCGCCGCCGCGGCCACAACGAGGGCGACGACCCGTCGATGACGCAGCCGGCGATGTACGACGTGATCGACACCAAGCGCAGCGTCCGCAAGAGCTACACCGAGGCCCTGATCGGCCGCGGCGACATCTCGCTCAAGGAAGCGGAAGACGCCCTGCGCGACTACCAGGGCCAGCTGGAGCGGGTGTTCAACGAGGTGCGCGAACTCGAGAAGTTCCCGCCGGAGCCGTCCGAGTCGGTCGAGCTCGACCAGACCCCGCCGCAGCGTCTGAAGACCGCCGTGGACAAGGACGTCCTCGAACGCATCGGCGACGCGTTCGCCAACGTTCCCGAGGGCTTCACGGTGCACCCGCGCGTCAAGCCGGTGATCGAGAAGCGTCGCGAGATGTCGCGCAACGGCAAGATCGACTGGGCGTTCGCGGAGCTGCTCGCGTTCGGTTCACTGGCCGAGGAGGGTGCCCTGGTGCGCCTGGCCGGTCAGGACTCGCGCCGTGGCACGTTCACGCAGCGCCACTCGGTGCTCATCGACCGCAAGACGGGTGCGGAGTACAACCCGCTCGCCACGCTGGCCCAGCAGTCCGGCAAGGGCGGCCGCTTCATGGTCTACGACTCGGCGCTGACCGAGTTCGCGGGCCTGGGCTTCGAGTACGGCTACTCGGTGGGCAACCCCGACGCGCTCGTGCTGTGGGAGGCCCAGTTCGGCGACTTCGTCAACGGCGCGCAGTCGATCATCGACGAGTTCATCTCGTCCGGTGAGGCGAAGTGGGGTCAGCTCTCCGACGTCGTGCTGCTGCTGCCGCACGGCCACGAGGGCCAGGGCCCGGACCACACCTCGGGTCGTATCGAACGGTGGCTGCAGCTGTGCGCCGAGGGTTCGATGACGGTCGCCGTGCCGTCCACCCCGGCGAACTACTTCCACCTGCTGCGTCGTCACCACCTCGACGGCATCCGCCGCCCGCTGGTGGTGTTCACGCCGAAGTCGATGCTGCGCAACAAGGCCGCGGTCTCCAACGTCGAGGACTTCACCGACAGCAAGTTCCGCTCGGTGCTCGAGGAGATCCCGTTCGAGGACGGCTCGGCGGATCGGTCGAAGGCCACCCGCGTGCTGCTGACCTCCGGCAAGCTCTACTGGGAGCTGCTGGCGAAGAAGCAGAAGGAGAACCGCGACGACGTCGCGATCGTCCGCATCGAGCAGCTGTACCCGGTGCCGCGCCGCCGCATCGCCGAGGTCCTCGACCGCTACCCGAACGCCCAGGAGTTCTTCTGGGTGCAGGAGGAGCCGGCGAACCAGGGCGCCTGGCCGTTCTTCGGCCTCGCCCTGCCGGAGCTCCTGCCCGAGAAGCTCACCGGCATCAAGCGGATCTCGCGTCGCGCCATGTCGGCTCCGTCGTCCGGCTCGAGCAAGGTCCACGCCGTCGAGCAGCAGGAGATCCTCGAGAAGGCGTTCGCCCGCTAGAAACTCCGTTTCGGACCCTTCGGGCCCCTGACGGTTCTCATGTGAGCCGGGTCGGCTCGTCCCTCACCGGGACGGCCGGCCCGGCTCGCGGCATTCAGGGAACACTGCACTTCGGAAACACGGCACTTCGCGAGCACCGTGTTTCGGGGTGGGCGGCACGGGCACCCTCCGGACGACACCGATCGTCCGACGAGGAGTACCGATGACCGAGACCACCGTCGCCGATTTCCTGCTGCGCCGTCTCCGGGAATGGGGGGTCGAGCACGTCTTCGGCTATCCGGGCGACGGCATCAACGGCATCCTCGCGGCCTGGACCCGCACCGGAAACGAACCGGCCTTCGTCCAGTCCCGTCACGAGGAGATGAGTGCCTTCGAGGCAGTGGGTTACGCGAAGTTCACCGGCCGGGTGGGAGTGTGCGTGGCGACCTCCGGTCCCGGGGCGATCCACCTGCTCAACGGCCTGTACGACGCGAAGCTCGACCACGTGCCGGTGGTGGCGATCGTCGGGCAGACCGACCGCTCCGCGATGGGTGGCTCCTACCAGCAGGAGGTGGACCTCCACAGCCTCTACAAGGACGTGGCCTCGGCGTACGTGGAGACCGTCACCGTGCCCGAGCAGCTACCGAACGTGCTGGACCGGGCGATGCGCACCGCCATCGCGTACCGCACCCCGACCGCCGTGATCATCCACGGCGACGTGCAGGAACTCGAATACGCTCCCCCGGGTCACGAGTTCAAGATGGTGCCGTCCAGCCTGGGATTCACGCGTCCCCGCATCGCTCCGGACAACGACGCGATCCGGCGGGCGGCGGACGTCCTCAACGAGGGGAGCAGGGTCGCGATGCTCGTCGGCAGCGGCGCCCGGGGCGCCCGGGCGCAGCTCGAACAGGTCGCCGAGCTGCTCGGGGCGGGCGCCGCCAAGGCACTGCTGGGCAAGGACGTGCTGTCGGACGAGCTGCCCTGGGTCACCGGCTCGATCGGGTTGCTGGGCACGCGGCCGACCCACGAGATGATGACCGACTGCGACACGCTGCTCATCGTCGGCTCGTCCATGCCCTACAGTCAGTTCCTGCCGGAATACGACCGGGCCCGCTGCGTACAGATCGACGTCGATGCGAACCGGATCGGAATGCGCTATCCCACCGAGGTCGCGCTCGTCGCCGATGCGGCCGCGGCACTCGACGCGCTGATCCCCCGGTTGCGGCGCAAGGAGGGCCGCTCCTGGCGCGAGGGCATCGAGCGGAACGTCGAGCGCTGGTGGCGGACCATGCAGCAGCAGGCGGAGGTCGAGGTCGACGCCGTCAATCCGCTGCGGATGTTCGCCGAGCTGTCGGCGCGACTACCGGAGAACGCGATCGTCACCGCCGATTCCGGGTCGGCGGCGAACTGGTATGCGCGTCAGCTGCGGTTCCGCGGTGACGTGCGCGGCTCGCTGTCGGGCACACTCGCGACGATGGGCCCGGCCGTGCCGTACGGGATCGGCGCGAAGTTCGGGCATCCCGACCGGCCGGTGATCGCGTTCGCGGGCGACGGTGCGATGCAGATGAACGGTCTGGCCGAGCTCATCACCGTCCAGCGGTACCGGGAGCAGTGGGAGGACCAGCGGCTGATCGTCGCGATCATCCACAACAACGATCTCAACCAGGTGACCTGGGAGATGCGTGCGATGGGCGGTGCACCGAAATTCGCGGAGTCCCAGACGCTTCCGGACGTCGACTATGCCGCCTTCGCACGGAGTCTCGGATTGGGGGCCGAAACCGTCAGGACCACCGAGGAACTCGGACCGGCCTGGGAGCGCGCACTGGCCGCGGATCACCCGACGGTGCTGGACGTGTACACCGATCCCGATATGCCGCCGATCCCGCCGCACGCCACCTGGGAGCAGTTCACCGATGTCGCGAAGGCGGTCCTCGCCGGCGACGAGAACCGTTGGGGGTTCGTGAAGAAGGGCGTCAGGACGAAGCTGCAGGAGTATCTTCCCGGAGGGGATCGCTGAACGCCGTGCCGTTTCCGGCGAGCGAGTGCGCCGCGAGCGCCACGCCGGGCAACGCGGCGACGGCCAGGTCGATGAACTCGTCGCGGCTCAGGTCGGGGTCGCGCAGCCAGGCGATGGTGGTGTCCTCCACGAAGGCGATCCAGCCGCGGACCGCGAGCCGCACCGCGGGGGTCGGTTCGATGCCGATGATCGGCAGGTGTGCGACGGTCCGGTCGACCATCGCGGTGCGGGTGTCCTCGAAGACCGCGCGCATGTCGGGGTCACCGCTGGTGGCGCCGCTGAGGATCGACAGGTACATGTCGCGTCGCCGGGTCACGAAGTCGACGTAGGCGACGAGGGTGCCGCGCAGCATCCCGAGCGGTTCGAGGTCCTCATCGGGGGCGGTGTACTCCACCAGTTCCCTGCTGACGTGACGCACGAGTTCGACGTGGAAGTCGTGTTTGGAAGCGAAGTAGTGGAACAGCAGCCCGCGGGAGACGCCGGCGCGCTCGGCGACCTCGTCGACGGAGATCTGCTCGAGGGGGCGTTCGGCGAGCAGTTCGAGACCCAGGTCGATCAGCTGTGCCCGACGCTGCTGTGGGTCGAGGCGGGTGCGTCGGGCTTCGGCGGCGTCGGTACGGCTGTCGTCGGTCACGACATCCATGCAAACACCTCTATTGAATAAGGGTCAACAACTGTTGACCACGTCTCAGTAAGGCTCTAGCCTCAGATACATGAGTCTTCCGGTTACAGATACCGTCGCCGACGCGGAGATCCGTCAGGTCGACACGCTCATCATCGGCAGCGGATTCGCCGGACTCGGTGCGGCCGTCAAGCTGTCCCGGGCGGGCAAGGAATTCCTCGTCCTCGAACGCGCCTCCGAGGTCGGTGGCACCTGGCGCGACAACACCTATCCGGGCGCCGCGTGCGACGTGCCGTCCAATCTCTACTCCTATTCGTTCGCCCTCAACCCGGGCTGGACCCGGTCCTTCTCCCCCCAGCCCGAGATCCAGGCGTACATCCGGTCGGTCGCCGACAGGTACGACGTACGCAAGCACACCGTCTTCGGGTGCGACGTGCAGTCCGCCCGGTGGAACACCGGCACCCATCGCTGGGACGTGTCCACCACCCGCGGGCAGTTCAGCGCCAAGGTGGTCGTCTCCGCCGTCGGAGCGCTGTGCGAGCCGTCGCTGCCCGACATCGAGGGCATCACCGACTTCGAGGGTGAGATCTTCCACTCGGCCCGCTGGAACCACGACGCCGACCTGGCCGGCAAGCGCGTCGCCGTCATCGGCACCGGCGCCTCGGCCATCCAGATCGTGCCCGCCATCGCCGGCACCGTCGGACGTCTCGACGTCTACCAGCGCACGGCTCCCTGGATCCTCCCCCGCTTCGACCGCGAGTACACCGGCCCCGAGAAGTTCGCCTTCCGGCACGTGCCCGGCTTCCAGCGCCTCTCGCGTGCCCTGCAGTACACCGCCCGCGAGACGCAGGTCGTGGGCCTGGCCAAGGCCCCGGTGTTCATGAAGCCGCTCGAACTCGCAGCGCGGTTCCAGATCCGCCGCCAGATCCGCGACAAGGAACTGCGACGGAAGGTGACGCCGGACTACGCCATCGGCTGCAAGCGCATGCTGATCTCGAACAACTACTATCCAGCGCTCGACCGACCGAACGTCGACCTGGTCACCGACGGCATCGCACGCATCACCCCGCACGGCATCGTCACGAAGGACGGCACCGAACGCGAGGTCGACGCCATCGTCGTCGCCACCGGATTCCACGTCACCGACTCGCCCACCTTCGCCGGGATCTTCGGTAAGGACGGCCGTTCGCTGGCCGAGGTCTTCGACGAGACCGGCATGCAGGGTTACAAGGGCAGCGCCGTCGCCGGCTTCCCCAACATGTTCTTCCTCGTCGGCCCGAACACCGGCCTGGGCCACACCTCGATGGTGTACATGATCGAGTCGCAGCTCGAGTACGTCGTCGACGCGATCCGCACGATCGACCGCAACCGTATCGGCACGGTCGAGGTCCGCGAGGACGTGCAGGACGAGTACAACCGGCAGCTGCAGCACGCGCTGCGGTCGAGCGTGTGGAACAACGGCGGGTGCGCGAGCTGGTATCTCGACAAGCACGGCAACAACACCACGCTGTGGCCGGGCTTCACCTTCGAGTTCCGCCGACAGACCCGGAAGTTCGACCTCGAGGCGTACCGTAGTGTCGCCGAAGCCGATCTCCCGGCCCCCGTCGATGTTCCCGTGCAGGAGCGTCCGTCCCGAGAGGCAGCAGTTCGATGAGTGATTTCGCAGGCCGCGTCGCCGTTGTCACCGGCGCGGGTTCCGGCATCGGCCGGGCCCTCACCCTGGCCCTCGCCGCCGAGGGTGCCCGGTTGGCGATCTCCGACGTGGACACCACCGGCCTCGAGGAGACCGCGCGCCGCGCACGGGAACTCGGCGCCGAAGTGAAGGCGGACCACCTGGACGTCACCCAGCGCGAGAAGGTCCTCGACTACGCCGAGCAGGTCGCCGCCCACTTCGGCGCGGTGCACCAGGTGTACAACAACGCGGGCATCGCCTACCACGGTGAGTTCGAGCGCACCGAGTTCAAGGACTTCGAGCGGGTCCTCGACGTCGACTTCTGGGGAGTCGTCAACGGCACCAAGGCTTTCCTGCCGCACCTCATCGCGTCGGGCGACGGTCACGTCGTCAACGTCTCGAGCCTGTTCGGCCTGCTGAGCATTCCCGGTCAGGCCGCCTACAACTCGGCGAAGTTCGCGGTGCGCGGTTTCACCGAGGCGCTGCGCCAGGAGATGCTGATCGCCCGGCATCCCGTGCAGGTCACGTGCGTGCACCCCGGCGGCATCAAGACCGCCATCGCCCGCAACGCCGCCGTCCCGGAGGGCGACGACCAGAAGACCTTCGCGGAGTTCTTCGACCGCAAGCTCGCCCGCACCACCCCGGAGGACGCGGCGAAGACCGTTCTCGCCGGCGTGCGGAAGAACAAGCCGCGCGTGCTCATCGGCGCCGACGCCAAGCTGCTCGACGCGTTCGTGCGCATCGCCGGTCCCGCCTACCAGCGCATCGTGGCCGGAGTGACCGCACGGGTCGTGCCCAAAGGTTAAGCTGCGCTATGCCCGAACTACCGTCACCTCAGCTCTCCCCTCGGGTGGCGCGGACGCTCCTACGTCCCGTCTTCCGAACCGCACTGTCGCCGCGATGGTCGTTCACCACGCAGCGTCGCCTGCTCGAGCTCGCCGCTCCCCTGCAGCGGCCGCCGAAGGACACGGTCGTCCGCAAGGTCGCCCTGGCGGGGCGTCCGGCCGAGCGGATCACGGTGGGAGCCACCGAGCGTCGCACCGCGATCCTGTATTTGCACGGCGGCGCGTACACGGCGGGCTCCCCCGCCACGCACCGGTCGCTTGCGGCCCATCTCGCCGCGGCAGCGGAGTCGGCGGTGTACGTCCTGGACTACCGGCTGGCCCCCGAACACCGCTGTCCCGCAGCGGTCGACGACGCCGAGGCGGCCTATCTCGAGCTCGTGAGCGAGCACGGCTTCGACGTGGCGGGCACGGCGGTCGCGGGAGACTCCGCGGGGGGTGGCCTCGCCGCGGCGACCATCCGCCGGCTGATCGACCGCCACGGCATCACGCCGCCCGCGCTCGGCCTGCTGTCGCCGTGGACGGATCCCGGCGCCCGCGACCTGCCGACGGTGGACGACGTCGTCATCAACACCGGTTGGCTGTACTCCTCGGCGGACGCCTACCTCGGGGACGGGGGCCCCACCGATCCCGACTACGCGCCGATGCACGCCGATCCGACCGGTTTCCCGCCGACGCTGATCCAGGTGGGCACGCAGGAGATGTTCCATCCGCAGGTGTGCCGGTACGCGGAGAAGCTGCGGACGGCGGGGGTGGATGTCACCCTCGTCGAACAGCCCGAGCTGTGGCACGTGGCGGCGCTGCAGGCCTCCCTGGTACCGGAGGCGGCCGCGGCGATCACCGACTTCGGTGTGTTCCTCCGCGAGCGGATGGGTGCGCGCTCGGTCTGACTCAGGCGTGTTCCTCGAGCCAGGTGCGCGCAACCGTCTCGCGATCCTCGCCGTCGTCGATGCGGGCCCGTAGTTCGGCGAGGTCGGCGGTGGTCAGTTCCCCGGCGATCGTGCGGAGCGCGTCGAGCTGGGGTTCGCCGAGGATCCCCTTGCGGAGGACCGGAACCACGTTCTGTGCGGGAAACACCGGGGCGGCGGTCACGTCGGCGTCCGCCTCGTCGCGGGAGGTGCGGTCCGGTACGTCCGGGACCGCCTTCACCGTGGCATCGGTGCCGGTTCCGGACAACGCCGGCAGGGTCGTGGTCGTCCCCAGCAGCAGGCCGGGTCCCGTCAGGTCCGCGACGGCCCGCTCGTCGTCGACGGTCCGGATCTCCCGCGGACGGCAGTCCACGGCGTCGAGGGCGTCGAGTCCACCTGCGGATCCGAAGGATTCGGTGACCAGCAAGGTCAGTTCGGGGCAGCGCGGTACGAGGTCGGCCACCGTGGTGACGGACCCTGCGGCGATGGACCCTGCGGCGAGCGCCGCGGTGTCGGCGAGCAGCACCGCACGATCCTGGGCGGAGGCGTAGTCGGAGACGGTGAGTTCGTCGGGCAGCGCCCGCGCAAGCGCGGCGAAGACGTCCTCCGCGTCGGTCTGCCCGGCTCCCGGGTCGTAGCGATCGAGCAGACGCCCGGTGTAGCCGGGGACGAGCGTGACCTCGGCGGCGTCCAGGGCAGCGGCCGGGTCGTCGAGCCCGGTACGGACCTCCACGTCGATCCCGGTGGTGCGCAGCGCGCCGGCGTACAGATATGCGAGCAGGGTCTCGTCGGCGGCGTCGCCCGCTCCGACGGTCACCGTCGTCGACGCGGCCGGGTCGTCGAGGACGGACGACGAGCAGCCCGGCACCACCGCCGCACAGACGGTGAGTGCGATCGCTGCGGGCCGGAACCGTGCTGCCTTCTTCGCCACGGCGGTCATTGTCGCCTACTGCCCAGAACGCCGGACGCCCCGGTCCGGAACCGTTGTGCGGTTCCGGCCGGGGCGTACGGTGCGATCTCGGGGGTGGTGTCGCCGTCAGGCGGTGACACCCTCTGCCTTCGCAGCGGCCGCGACGGCCTCGGCGACAGCGGGAGCGACCCGCGGATCGAGCGGGCTCGGGACGATCTTGTCCGCGGCCAGTTCGTCACCGACGACCGAGAGGATGGCCTCGGCGGCGGCAAGCTTCATGCCCTCGGTGATCCGGCGGGCGCCCGCGTCGAGCGCACCCTTGAACACACCGGGGAACGCCAGCACGTTGTTGATCTGGTTCGGGAAGTCGCTGCGACCGGTCGCGACGATCGCGGCGTGCTTGTGGGCGATGTCGGGGTGGATCTCGGGATCCGGGTTCGACATCGCGAAGATGATGGCGTTGTCGGCCATCGTCGCGACGATCTCCTCGGGCACGGTGCCGGCGGAGACACCGAGGTAGACGTCGGCGCCGTCGAGAGCCTCGGCGATGCCACCGGTGCGGCCGTTGGGGTTGGTGCGCGCCGCGAGGTCCGCCTTGATGTCACCGAGGTCGGCGCGCTCGGCGGAGATGATGCCCTTGGAATCGAGCACCACGACGTCCCGCGCACCGGCGGCGAGCAGGATGTTGGTGCAGGCGACGCCGGCGGCCCCGGCGCCGGAGATGACGATGCGCAGGTCGGCGATGTCGCGGGACTGGACCTTCAGCGCGCCCTTGAGGGCGGCGAGGGCCACGATCGCGGTGCCGTGCTGGTCGTCGTGCATGACGGGGCAGTCGAGCGCCTCGACGACGCGCTTCTCGATCTCGAAGCAGCGCGGCGCGGAGATGTCCTCGAGGTTGACGGCACCGAAGGACGGGCGCAGCCGGATGAGGGTCTCGACGATCTCGTCGGGATCGGTGGTGTCGAGTACGAGCGGGATGGAGTTCAGACCGGCGAACTTCTTGAACAGCGCGGACTTGCCCTCCATGACCGGCAGGGAGGCGCGGGCGCCGATGTTGCCGAGGCCGAGGACCGCGGTGCCGTCGGAGACGACGACGACCAGGCGGTTGGTCCAGGTGTAGCGGTCGACGAGGGTCTCGTCGGCGGCGATCGCCCGGCAGACCTGTGCGACACCCGGGGTGTACGCGATGGACAGGTCGCGCTGGTTCTCCAGGGGAGCGGTGAGCTCGACCGAGAGCTTGCCGTCCACGTGACTGCTGAAGATCTCTTCGTCGGTCAGCGTGAGCTTCTCGGGGGTGGATGTATCAGACACAATTGACACGATGACACTCCTGCGTGTTCCGATACCGGTGAGGCCCGGTTGCTACGAAATCGCGTGCATTTCGGCTTTTTCCGTACGTGGGATGTTCGATCTGCCGGCGATTCGCCAAGGACATATTCGGTTTGAGCTTCCGGGCGCGATCATGGTTGCCGCTGCACAACCTGTACGGCTTCCGGAACGTGATGGAACCGGGCGGGTGGCCCTGGCGTCGTGCCCTGGGTGATATCGAGCCCTGGGGTTCTGCCATCCTGCGTCCGCCGCCGGGGGTTTCCGGCTTCGGATTGACCGCAAGTTTGCCACCTTCGCAGACGAACAATCAAATCGGCATCGATTGCGAAGGTCTCACGGTTTTGCTGTCTCACCTGTGAGTTTACGGCCGCGAATCACGCCCCGATGCGGTTCGGCAATCCGATTTCTGCAGTTCCGCCACGGCTACCGGCGGGTAGCGCCCGAGCTCACCCCGCGGCCTAACCCCACCACTGCGTCAGCATCAGAATCGATGCAGTGAAGATGACCACAGCACTGGCGACCAGGGAGGATGCGCCACGGCGACGATCCGCGGTCACCTGCGCCGCGACCGCCACGACCGTTCCCGCCACGTGCGAGGCCACCGAGGTGGTCCCGGGGCCGGGAAATCCGCGGCCGTCGGCGAGGTACTGGGCGACGCACACCGCCACGGTCAGGACGAGGACCGCGCCGCACACCACCCCGGAGACCACCCGTCCGGCGCGGACGAGCACCCCCGCGCGCCGGGGCGGCTCGGCGTACCCGTCGTCGTAGTACTCATTCGTGTAGTACTCGTCCGCGTAGTTGTCACTGTCGTAGCGGTTTTCGTCCTCCCACGCCTCGTGCCCCCACCCGGAGCCTCGCCCTCCGCGCCTCATCCGACGACCACCTCCACACCGGTCGCCCGGTCCAGCAACTCCTCGTACGCGGCGGGGTGGGTGGTGAACCGGCCGAGCCGCACCTCCTTGTTCGCCCCGTGATAGTCGGACGACCCGGTGACGACGATCCCGAGCCCGCGAGCGAGATCCCGCATCGTCCGCACGTCGTCGGCGTCGTGGTCGGGATGGTCCGCCTCCACACCCGCGAGACCGAGCTCGGCGAGTTCCTCGATGTGGTCCAGCGCCAGGATCCGTCCACGCGCCCGGGCCCGGGCGTGCGCCACCACCGTCACCCCACCGGCGGACCGCACCATCGCCACCGCATCGGCGAGCGGGGTATCGGCCTTCGGCACGTAGTAACGCCCCCGCGGCGACAGCAGGTCGGTGAACGCGTCGGCGACCGTCGGCACCACCCCCGCCGCGACGAGCGCCCGCGCCAGATGCGGCCGTCCCGCGGACGGCCCGGCCTCCTCGAGCACCGCGTCGACGTCGACGGGCAGGCCGTCGGCGGCCATCGCCTCTCCCATCGCCCGGATCCGCTGCACCCGCTCCCCCCGCAACCGCTCGAGTTCGGCGACGAACACCGGCTGGTGCGGGTCGAACAGATAGGCCAGCAGGTGCACGGCCACCGGGGCGCCGTCCTCACCGCGACCCGTGCAGGACATCTCCATCCCCCGCACCAGCCGCAACCCTGGCGGCAGCGCCTCGACCGCCTCACCCCATCCGGCCGTCGTGTCGTGGTCGGTCAGGGCCACCACGTCCAAGCCGGCCTCCGCGGCAGCACGGACGAGTGCCGCCGGACGGTCCGTGCCGTCCGACGCGGTCGAATGGGTATGCAGGTCGATACGCACGCCACCAGTCTGTCAGGTCGGTCCGTCGGGGTCGGCGGGCTAGCATGACGACGCGACCGGCCGCGTCCGCGACGGACCACCAGACCGTGTCGCAGCCGCTGCCGCAAGGGTCGCAGCGACTGTCGCGCGAGGAAGGGAGCCGATGCCGAACCTGCCCTCCCGCGCGGCGCGTCGAGGCCCGGCGCTGCACCCGGAGCCGAGTGCGCGCGCCGAGAGCGCCGTGGTCGACTGCGCGGTCTACGTCGACGGGCACCGGCTCCCGGGGAGCTTCACGCACGCCGAGGCCGTCGAGGAGGTGCGCCGCCGCGGCGACGGATTCGTGTGGCTCGGCCTGCACCATCCCGACGAGCAGCAGATGACCGAGGTGGCACACACCTTCGCCCTCCACGAACTCATGGTCGAGGACGCCGTCCACGCCCACCAGCGTCCCAAGCTCGAGCGGTACGACGAAGTGCTGTTCCTCGTGCTGCGCACCGTCGCCTACATCGAGCACGAATCCGTCGCCACCACCAACGACATCGTCGAGACCGGCGAGATCATGCTCTTCACCGGTCCCGGATTCGTCGTCAGCGTGCGGCACGGCGACCACTCGGAACTGTCGCAGGTGCGCAAACGGCTCGAAGCCGACCCGGCGCGGCTGAGACGCGGCCCGGCCGCCGTCCTGCACGCGATCGCCGACCACGTCGTCGACTCCTATCTGGAGGTCACCACGGCCGTGCAGCCGGACGTCGACGACCTCGAGGAACTCGTCTTCGCCCCCGACAGCCGGATCGCGGTCGAGCAGATCTACATGCTCAAACGCGAGATCGTGCAACTGCGCCGGGCGGTGGTCCCGCTCGCCGAGCCTCTGCAGCAACTGATCCGGGCACCCGGCGTCCTGGTCCCGAAGGACGTGCGCCGCTACTTCCGCGACGTCGCCGACCACCACACCACCGTGGCCGACCGCATCGCCGCCTTCGACGAGACGCTCGGCACCCTGCTCGACACGGCGATCGCGAAGGTCACCGTGCAGCAGAACACCGACATGCGCCGCATCTCGGCGTGGGTCGCGATCGCCGCGGTGCCCACGATGATCGCCGGGATCTACGGCATGAACTTCGACCGCATGCCGGAGTTGGACTGGGAGTACGGCTACTACGTCGTGCTCGCAGTCATCGTGGCGATCACCGCCGCCCTGTTCGTGACCTTCCGCCGCAACAAGTGGCTGTGACGACCGGCCTGCTCGACCGTCTTCCGCCGGCCCTGTGCCGGCCGGTGTCCCCGCAGCGGGTGCTCACCGTCGCCCTGCTGCTCGTCGCGGTCCAGACCGTCGCACGCGCGGCGGTCGCCGTCTCGGGCGACTTCTACTGGGACGACCTGATCCTCGTCGGACGGGCCGGGTCGTATCCGCTGCTGTCCGAGGAGTTCCTGCGCTACGACCACGACGGGCACCTCATGCCCGCCGCGTTCCTCGTCGCCGGGGTGCTCACGGCGCTGGCACCGCTGCAGTGGTGGCCGGCCGCGGTGACGCTGGTGGCGGGACAGGTGCTCGCGTCGCTGGCGGTACTGCGCGTGCTGTGGCTGCTGCTGGGACCGCGGCGCGCGCTGTGGGGGCCGCTGCTGTTCTACCTGTTCACCCCGCTCACGCTGCCGGCGTTCGCCTGGTGGGCGGCCGGGCTCAACGCACTGCCCCTGCAGGCGGCGCTGGCGTGGGTCGCGGGCGACGCCCTGCGGTACTCCCGCACCGGGCGGCGACGGCATCTGGTGAGCGCGGTGCTCGTCTCGGCGGTCGCGCTGATGTTCTTCGAGAAGGCCGTCGTGGTGCCGTTCACCGCGTTCGCCACGGTGGCACTGTCGGCACATGTGGACGGCGTCGCCCGCCCGGTCCGGTACGCCTGGCGTCACGCACGCCCGCTGTGGGTGGGCACCGGCGCGCTCCTGGCCGTGTGGGCGGCCGGTTACACGAGCACGGTGTCGTCGCGGTTCGGGGTGCCGCCCTGGTCGATGGTCGACGGGCTGACGAACCACGGCCTGTCGTACGGGCTGCTGCCGTCGCTGCTGGGTGGACCGTGGCGGTGGGAACGGTGGAACCCGAGCCCGCCCTGGGCCGATCCCCCGGCCGTGCTCGTCGTCGCGGCGTGGGTGGCGGTGCTCGTCGCGGCCGGATGGAGCCTGCGGCGGCGTAGGCGGACCGGCGCGGTGTGGCTCGCGGCGATCGCCTACGTGCTCGCCTCCCTGGCGGCGATGATCTGCACCCGATTCGGGCCGGAGACCACCTACGAACTGGCGCAGACCCTGCGCTACTTCGCGGACTCGTCGGTCGTTGTCGCGATCGCCGCGGCGCTGATCCTGCGCGCCCCAGCCCGGGAGGCTCCCACCCGGATCCCGTCCCGGTACACGCGGGCCGTGACCGTCGTGTGCGCGGCGGTGTTCACGGCCGGTTCGCTGTGGTCGACGTTCACCTTCGCGCGCAGCTGGGTGGACAACCCGACCGGCGACTATCTGGCCCGCGCGCAGGCCGCGCTCACCGCCCGGCCCGACCTCGCGCTGTTCGACCAGCCGGTCTCGGTGTGGATCCTGCTGCCGGTGACCCACCCGCACAACCTGATCGGGTCGGTGTTCTCGGCGTTGCCCGGACGGTCCGACATCGGGGAGCACACCACCGAGTTGTGGGTGCTCGACGACCGCGGCGACCGCGTTCCCGCCGACCTGTTCTCGCTGCGCACCCTGCGCCCCGGAACCGAGCCGGGCTGCGGGCACCGGATCGGCGAGGGCGCCGTGACCGCGCTGCCCCTCGATTCCCCGGCGGGCGACTGGGAATGGACGGTGCAACTGAACCATCTCGCCGCGCGCGACGGCACCCTCGACGTGGGTTTCCCCGGGCACGAGACCGTCACCGTCCCGGTCACCGAGGGACTCGGGACGGTGTACGTGCGGCTGTCGGGCGACGGGCCGGCGCTGCAGGTGACGGCGTCCGGCACCACGGTGTGCGTCGACGGCGGGGCACTGGGCGTGGTCGTCCCACGGAACTGACGAACACCTCCGACGTGCAGGAGATCCTCGCGCTGGACGCCGACGCCGTGATGTACGCGCCGCTCGTCCCCCGCGGCCGGGAGGTCGAACAGCTGCTGCGGTCGGGCAAGAACATCGTCACCCCCGTCGGCTGGTTCCATCCGACCGGGGCCGAACTCGACCGGATGAACGCCGCCTGCGAAGCGGGCGGGACGAGGCGGCCGCCGGGCCGATGCTCGGCCTGCTCGACGGCGGCTACCGCCAGGCGGTGCGCATGGTCACCGACAACCTCGGGGTGGACGTGGTCGCCGCTCCGCCGGGGGTGCGGACCTCCGCCGATCTGCCGATGGTCGTGGGGCGCACGGACCGCACGCTTCTCCAGCCGGTCACAAACGCGCCTGCGCGCGGCGGTGTCACAAACGCGTCTGCGCGCGGCGGTGTCACAAACGCGCCTGCGCGCGGCGAGGATCGCTGAGGTCGATCCCCGCCTCCTCCCAGGCCTCCCGCAGCGCCGGAGTGCCCTTGAGCCGCTTCCACGCCGCCTCCGTGCCGGTGATCGGCCGGGCCTCGAAGAAGCACACCGGGTCGGCGGGCTCGGGGAGGTCGAGGTCGGGCACGTCGGCGGGCTCGAGCAGCACGGCGGTGAACGGCGCTCCCCGCCACAGCGGCTCACCGAGGTCGAGCAGCGCGTCGTCGGTGAGCACCACGCCCTCCACCGCGGGCAGGGCTGCGAGCACCGCCAGGGCCCGGTGCACGCCGTTGGTGACACCCTCGTGGTCGCGGACGGTGAGCAGCAACTCCGCGCGGGGACCGCGGCTGGGGTCGGCGACCATCGCCGTGGGGTCGCTCATGGGGTGGCGTGAGCACCCGAGCGTCGCGTACCGCAGGAGATCCGAGCCACGGAAACGCAGGACCTCGATCGGTTCGAGACCGAGGAAGGTCACCGAGGCCGCTTCGGGTTCCGGGTCCCCCGGCGCGGACAGGTGGTCGGTGAGGTGGGCGCGAACTGCGGAAAGCACTGCGTCGGTCACTCCTGCAATCTAGCGTCATCGCGGCCGTCGTGATTTCCGACCGCCTCCGGGGTGCGGTGGGTACGGTCGAAGCGTGGCTCGTGACACCGGGTTTCCGGTCTCCGACGCCGGCGACGACTTCGCCCGGCAGCGGCGGCGTGCGGAGTACGCGCGGCTGATCACGTGGCTGCGCCGCGAACCCGCCGACGTGAACACGGTGCTGCCCTTCGACGACGTCGTCGCGGCGCTCGGCCGGCTCGGCGAACGGCGACTCGGACTGCAGATCATCGACGTCGACTCCATCGTGGGCAGCGTCGACCGCGCCGACGACTTCGACCGCCGGTTCCGGCCCACCTCGGCGCGGCTGCGGGAACGCTGGGAACGGATCGCCGCGGCCCGGCGCCGCGGCGAAGCCATGCCGCCGATCTCCGTCTACCGGGTGGGCTCGATGCACTTCGTGCAGGACGGGCACCACCGCGTGTCCATCGCCTGCGCGCAGGGCGACCGCACCATCGACGCATACGTCACCGAGGTCGCCACCAAGGTGCCGCCGGAGGGCATCCACGGCCGGTCCGATCTCGTCCGCAAGGACCACTTCCGGATGTTCCTCGGCCGGGTTCCCCTCTCCGGTGCGACGCAGGACGCGATCCGTGTCGCCGACCCGTGGGGTTACGCCGAGCTGGCCGAGACCGTCGAGGCGTGGGGGTACCGGCTCATGCAGGAACTCGGCGAGTACCTCACCCGCGAGGAGGTCGCGCGGCGCTGGTACGAGGAGGAGTTCGTGCCCGTCGTCGCGATGGCCCGCCGCGCGGACATGCTGCCCTCGCGCACCGACGCCGAGGTCTACCTGTGGATCGCGGGCGAACGGTACCGGCTGGTGCGCCGGCACGTGTGGAACGAGGAGATCGTCGACGAACTGCGGGGCCGCGCTCCCCGCTGACGACTTCGGTGGATCCGGTCAGAGCGTGACGTTCTCCCCGGTCTCCTGGTCGAACAGGGCGATCTTCGCGGGGTCGAACCACAGCCGGACGGTGCCGCCCTTGCGGGCCTGCGATTCGACGGACAACCGCGCGACCAGCGAGTCGGCGGCGAGATCGGCCCCGGCGTCGGCGGCGAGTTCGTCGAGATCACGCGACCGCACCCCCGGTCCCTCCGCGGAGAAGTACGCGAACTTGTCCGAGCCCATCGACTCGAGCACGTCGATCTCGGCGGGGAAGATCACGCCCGCTTCCCGCTGGGCCGGGTCGAGCAGGTCGGCGTCCTCGAAGTGCTCGGGCCGGATGCCGACGACGACCTCCCGCGACGGATCGTGGCGCCGCACCCGCTCCCACCGGTCGTCGGGCAGCCGGAACTCCCCGAAGGGGGTGCGGATCGACCCGTTCTCGATCTGTCCCGGAACGAAATTCATCGACGGGGAGCCGATGAACCCGGCGACGAACAGGTTCGCCGGATGGTCGTAGAGGTCCTGGGGCGCCCCGACCTGCTGCACCAGACCGCCGCGCATGACGACGACGCGGTCGCCGAGCGTCATCGCCTCGGTCTGGTCGTGGGTGACGTAGACGGTGGTGGTGCCCAGCCGCTTCTGCAGGCGCGCGATCTCGGTGCGCATCTGCACACGCAGTTTCGCGTCGAGATTCGACAGCGGCTCGTCCATCAGGAACGCCTTGGGGCTGCGCACGATCGCGCGTCCCATCGCGACACGCTGTCGCTGACCGCCGGACAGATTGGCCGGCTTGCGGTCCAGATGCTGCCCGAGATCGAGGATGCGGGCGGCCTCGTCGACCTTCCGGGTGATCTCGTCCTTGGGCACCTTCGCGAGTGTCAGGGGAAAGGCGATGTTCTCGCGTACCGTCATGTGCGGGTACAGCGCGTAGGACTGGAAGACCATCGCGATGTCGCGGTCCTTGGGCGCCTTCTCGTTGACGCGCTCGCCACCGATGCGCAGTTCGCCGTCGGAGATGTCCTCGAGGCCCGCGATCATGTTGAGGGTCGTGGACTTTCCGCATCCGGACGGTCCGACGAGAATGATGAACTCGCCGTCGGCGATCTCGAGGTCGACGTCGCTGACCGCCCGCGCCCCGTCCGGATATTCCTTCGTCACCTTGTCGAGCACGATCTCGGCCACGGCACTCACCCCTTCACTGCGCCGGAGGTCAGGCCGGCGACGATACGACGCTGGAAGATCAGCACGAACACGATGATGGGGATCGTGATGACCACGGCCGCGGCCGCGATCGATCCCGTGGGTTCCTCGAACTGCGAGGCGCCGGTGAAGTTCGCGATCGCGGCCGGAGCGGTGATCGACCGTTCCGTGGACGTGAGCGAGATGGCGAACAGCAGGTCGTTCCAGCAGAAGATGAACACGAGGATGCCGGCGGTGATGATGCCCGGTGCGGCGAGCGGAGCGACGACCTTGCGGAAGGCCTGTGCGGGGGTTGCGCCGTCCATCTTCGCGGCCTTCTCCAGTTCCCAGGGAATCTCCTTGAAGAAGGCCGAGAGCGTGTAGATCGCGAGCGGCAGCGAGAACGTGATGTACGGCAGGATCAGGGCCATCCAGGTGTCGAACAGCCCGAGGCCGCGCATGATCTCGAACAGCGGGCTCACGAGCGAGATCTGGGGGAACATCGCGATGAGCAGTGCCACGCCGACGAGGACCTTCTTGCCCGGGAAGTCGAGCCGGGCGATCGCGTAGGCGGCCATCGTCCCGAGGATCACCGCGACGAAGGTGGCGATGAGGCCGATGCCGATGGAGTTGATCAGGGCGCTGGTGAACGCGTCGGTGCGGAGGATGCCGCGGTAGTTGTCGAGGGTCCACTCCTGCGGGACGAACCGCCCGTCCTGGATCGTGCCGGGCGGTTTGAACGACAGGCTCGCGATCCACAGCACCGGGATCAGCGCGTAGAGCAGCACGAGCAGGTTCACCGCCGACCACGACAGGGTGCGCCGCCTGGTCTCGGCCATCACTGTCCCCCTTCGTCCGAGCCGGGTGCCGAGGCGCCGAACAGCTTGATGAACACGAATGCGATGAGCGCGACGCACAGGAAGATCAGCACGCTGATGGCCGATCCGATCCCGAGATTGAAGGCCTTGAACAGGTTGTCGTAGCCGAGGATCGACACCGAGCCGGTGCCGTTCGACCCGCGGGTGAGCACGTAGATGTTGTCGAAGATGCGGAAGGCGTCGAGGGTGCGGAACAGCAACGCCACGAGGATGGCGGGCTTCATCAGCGGTACGATGATGCGCACCAGGCGGGTCCACGAACCCGCCCCGTCCACCTGCGCGGCCTTGAGCAGATCGTCGGGCACCAGCGCGAGTCCGGCGAGCAGCAGCAGCGCCATGAACGGCGTGGTCTTCCACACCTCGGCGAAGACGATGATCACCAGCGACGGGATCTGATCCGTCAGCGGCGCACTGCCGTCGGGCAGCAGGTTCGCGAGATAGCCGGTTCCGGGGGTCCACGCGTAGTACCAGCTGTATGCGGCGGCGACGGTGACGATTCCGTACGGGATGAGCACCACGGTGCGCACCAGGCCCTTGCCGACGATGGTGCGGTGCATGACCAGTGCGATCGCCAGGCCGAGGACGAATTCGATCGCCACGGAGACGATCGTGAGGATCGCGGTGACGAAGAAGGCCTGCCACCAGAACCCGTCACTCAGCACCGCGACGTAATTGGACAGCCCCACGAACCGGCGATCGTCGGGGAAGCGGAGGTCGTAGCGCTGCAGGCTCAGCCAGATCGCGTACACCACCGGATAGGCCGTCACCGCGACCATCACGAGCGCCGCGGGTGCGACGAGCAGCAGCCCGAGGCGACGCTCGGCCTTCTTCCCTTCGGACAGCGCCGCTTTCCTCTTCCTCGGAGGAGGTGCTGCGGTGTCGTCGGAGGGTCGCGGTTCGACGGCGGTCACGGGATCAGTCCTTCCGAGTCGACTGCCTTGCGCACCTGCTCGGTGAGTTCGTCGACGGTGTGGGGCGGGTCGATCCTGTCGACCGGGTTGAGGGTCGCGGTCACCAGCGTCGAGATGCTCTGATAGGCAGGCGAAGCCGGTCGGACGGCGGAGTTCTCCAATCCTTCGCGGACCTCCCGCCAGGCCGGATAGGCCCGTTGGAACTCCGGGTCGTCGTACAGCGCAGCGAGGGTCGGGGGTACACCGCCGCCGATGGCGTTGTTGCGCTGGTTCTCCTCGTTGCGCAGGCACTGCAACGCCTCGAATGCGAGGTCGGGGTGGGTGCTGGTGCGGGCGACGGCGATGTTGAAGCCGCCGATCGTGACCTTCGCCGGTTCGCCGGGGATCACCGAAGGATACGGTGCGGGAAGGAAGTTCTGCTCGCCGTCGACGGTCAGGACCGTGTTGCCGGTGTTCTGCGCGGTGACGTTGCCGTTCTCGTCGATGAAGGGGAGGGCGTCCTCGTTCTCGATGATGCCGGGCAGGACGAACGGCCAGTTGACCTGGAAGGCGGTGCGGCCGCTCTCCATCCCGAGGCGGACCGCGGCCTCGTCGGCCTGGTTCAGGGAGGGATCGGCGCCGGGAGCCGTGGCGACCCGCTTCATGATGTCGAGAGCGGTCACCGCCGCATCACCGTCGGCGAGGGTGACAGTGACACCGTCGTCGGCCACCACCGAACCGCCGGCGCTCGACAGCAGGTTGTTGAACCACACCATCAGGCCCTCGTACTGCCGCCCCTGCACCCCGATCCACGAGGGGCGACCCTCCGCGGCGAGCCCGCTCGCGATCTCGATCATCTCGTCCCAGGTCTCCGGGGGCTGCCCGTCGGGCATCAGATCCTTGCGGTACCAGAGCAACTGGGTGTTCGTGTTGAGCGGTGCGGCGTAGAGGTGGTCCTGCCAGGTCGCGGATTCGAGCGGTCCGGCGAGGGTGCCCTCGGAGACCGCGACGGCGACGTCGTCGGGCAGCGGCAGCGCCCAGCCGGCCTCGGCGAACTCCGAGGTCCACACGACGTCCAGCGTCATGAGGTCGAGTCCCGGATCCCCGCCGGTGAGACGGCGGGCCAGCTGCAGGCGCTGATCGTCGGCGTTCTTCGGAAGTGTCCGCTGCTGCACGCGATATCGGCCCGCGGCCTCCTGCGTGCACACCTCGGCGGCTTGGGCGTACTGCTCGGCGCCGTCGGCGGCGGTGTAGAAGTTCAGGACGATCCCGTCGTCGTCGTCGCTGCCGCACGCCACCGGACCCGCCGCCAGGAGCACTGCGACCGCAGCGACCGTGAGGTGCCGACCCACCGTGCGTCTCATATCGGCCTCCGCTCGGGTCGGCGGGACGGCTGTCGGCCGTCGCATGATCCGACGATGAGGTTCCCCCTTTCGGAGGGAGGCAAACACGCCTTCGGCGGGAGCCGAACACACCGGAGGACCGGCTCAGGTCAGAAGGACGTACCCGCGAAAGGCGCGCAGGGCCACGCGAACAACATGTCGGCGACGTCCACTGCCCCGGACCGGTGCACGCGGACCCGACCGGCCGCGGCCAGACGGCGCCAGGTGGTCCCGCCGAGCAGCACCGCGGCGAGGTCCGCGACGTCGACGGTCAGGTCGGCGGACCCGGAGGTACGGCCCGCGCCGGAGGGCGAGATCACGAAGGTGCCCTCGTTCTCGGGCAGGAGACGGTCGGTCGTCGCGAGCGTGACCGTCCCGGCCCCGCGGTAGGCGCGGGCGGACAGCACGCGGTCGAGGTCGAGGATGCGCAGCCACGTCTCATCGGAGACCGATCGGACCTGCACGGCCCGGGCGTCGTGGAACAGCAGCGGCAGCGGGTCGTCGGTGGGGGTCGCCACGAACCGCAGACAGTCCACGAGATCGAGACCCAGCAGGAACCGCAGCAGCCCGACGTAGGCGTCGGGGGTGGGTGCGAAGAAGTCGTCGACCACCACGGTCCGGTCGCGGCTGGTGAACCAGGCCTGCGTGTCGATCGGGTGGTAGCGAACGAATCCGTTCTCCTCCCCCGGCTCCCCGTGTACCGCGACGTACATCGGGTCGGTGAGCGAGTCGGCCCGCCAGCGCCGCGAGTTCCACCAGTACTCCGACCGGTCGATCATGCCCGGCCGGTCGGGCAGGTGCCGGGAATGTATCGCCGCCAGCACATCCCACGCATCCGGATAGGTCAGCAGCCGCACCGGCCCGGAGTCCGGGACGTCGGGTCGCAGTGTCGCCCGCCGGGTCTCGACGTCGAGGGCCACGGAGTGGGAGGCGACGCCGTAACCGAACCGGCCGTAGATCACCGCCTCCGACGCGCGGAGGGTGGAGACGACCTCACTGCGGTCGCGGGCGTCGCGCAGCTGCCGGCGCACGAGTCCGGAGAGCACACCGCGGCGGGTGTGGGTGGGCAGCACCCCGATGTGGGTGACCGCGGCGTGCGGCACCCGCGCGCCGCCGGGGAGGACGAGCCGCCCGGAGGTGGCGTCGACGGTCCCGACGAGCCTGCCGTCGAGGAAGGCACCCCAGGTGCGTCCAGACTCGAGATAGCGGTCCACTGTGCCGTCGGGCACCTCCGGCCAGGCCGGCAACCCCACCATCGCCGTACGGAACAGGGCCGATGCCTCCCGGAGTTCGGCTTCCGTGTCGAGGATCCGGATCTCGGGTTCGGTCCGCTCTGTCATGATCCCGACACTAGCGATACGCGTACCGCGATGCCGTCGCCTTCGGGGAGTACGTTTTCACCCGTGCGACGCGAGTGGGATCCAGCAGAGACCGGCGTGCTGCGGTTGCCGTCCGGTCGGCTCGTCCGCGGGCGTGGATTGCACCGGTCGCTTCCGGAAGGGGAGCTCCCCGATTTCGGCGTGTATCTGCTCGCCGGTCCCCCGATCCCGATGGAGTGGGAGTCGCGCTGGATCCGCTGGCCGGACTTCCGCACACCCCGCGACCCGGATCTGGCGCGGGAGGTCCTGTACGAGGCGTGGGTGCGGGCCGGGCGGTACCGCGTGGAGATCGCGTGCGGGCGCGGCCGCGGACGCACCGGGACGGCGCTGGCCTGCCTCGCCGTCGTGGACGGCCTCACACCTTCCGAGGCGATCGACTACGTGCGCCGCCACTATCATCCGCGCGCGGTCGAGACGCCCTGGCAGCGACGGTTCGTCGAGCGGACGGCCTGACGCGGCGTCAGTTCCGTGCCCGGGCGAGTCGCGCCTCGGCTGCGGCCACGGCGCGTTCCGTGGCGACCACCTTGCTCTTCGCCTCGGTCACCGCACGCCGCGCGAATGTGCGCTTCTGTTCGGCGTGTTCGAGGGCGCGGCGCAGTTCGGCGACCTCGTCCTCGCGGCGGGCGAGTTCGTCCTCGGCTTCCGCGGCCGCGGTGCGCGCCTCCACTGCCGCGTCGCGGGCGGCGTCCAGCGCGGCGGCGGCCTCGTCGATCTCGGCGTCGCGGGCCCCGGATCCGGGCTCCTCGTCCTCCTCCGGTTCGGGCCGGTCGGGGACGACGGTGAGCGGTACCGCCGACAGGTCGAAGGCGTCGACCTCGATGATCGCGTCGAGCCGGCCCTGCCGGACGCGCTCGCCCACCTCCGGGTCGACGAGCGCGGCGTTGAGGGTGCGGCCCACCTCACGGAGGGCACCCTCGGAGACGGTGCGGCCCCGCTGGGCGGCGAGCCGGGCGGCGTCCTTCTCCAGCGCGGCGACCACCCGGCGGCGCTGGTCCGACAGGGCCCGCAGTTCGCTTCCGGACAGCCGGCGCTGGGCGGTACGCAGGGCCGCGCCGATGTCGAGCAGCGCGGCGAGTTCGTCGGCGCGTTCGCGGGCGAGCAGATTGACCATCCACGCCGCGACCGTGGGTTTGCGCAGCCGCCCGATGGCGGCGGTCAGTTCGCGGTCACCCGCCTTGCGCGCCTCGGCGGCGTACTCGGAACGCGCGGCCACGAAGTCGCCTGGGTCGAGCCCGTAGAGGGCGTCGGCGACCGAGTCGAGGTCGGGCATGTCCCCGACCCTAGTGGCCGCGTCCGACAACCGAGCGGGGAAGCGCGAGACGATCAGAGGGCGAGCTTGGCGAGGATGTCGCGGGCCCGCTCCGCGGTGGCCGGCTTGCACAGCACGTCGTAGCGCCCGGCGACGAGCTGCATGGTGGACGAGAAGTCGCGCTGGCCGCGGGTCGCCGCGTACGGGATGGCGGTCGAGATGAGACCGAAGACGATGCCGCCGACGAGCCCGACGAGCAGCGGGCCGAGGAAGTCGGTGGAGAAGATGCCGAGCAGCAGGCCGAAGAACAGGCCGAGCCAGGCACCCGAGACGATGCCGCCGCCGATCACCTTGGGCCAGGTGAGCCGTCCGGTGACCCGCTCGACCTGCATGAGGTCGACGCCGACGATCGTCACGTCCTCGACGGAGAAGTTCTGGTCGGCCAGGTGGTCGACGGCACGCTGCGCCTCGGCGTAGGTCGGGTAGGAACCGACCGGCCAGCCCGAGGGTGGGGTCGGCAGACCGGGCAGCTGACGACCGGGTCCGAGGGGATTCGTCATGTCGTTCGGCTCCTTCACGTGCGCGGCGACCGTCGCGGCGTCGTCTCCATTCTGCCCGGAGGCGGGACGGCACGCCGCGACGGTTCGCCCGATATGCACTCTTTCTGCGGAGGGTCAGTCCGTCGGCGGTTCGAACTTCTGCGTGCGCTGCAGACCGGCCGCGCGGCCCTTCGCGGCGATGACGAGCGCCATCTTCCGGCTCGCCTCGTCGATCATCTCGTCACCGAGCATCGCGGCACCGCGGGCGCCGCCCGCTGCGGAGGTGTGCCACTCGTAGGCGTCGAGGATCAGTTCGGCCTTGTCGTAGTCCTGCTGCCGCGGGCTGAAGACCTCGTTCGCCGCCTCGATCTGGCTCGGGTGCAGCACCCACTTGCCGTCGAAGCCGAGGGCCGCGGTGCGCTGCGCCGACCGGCGGAAGGCGTCGACGTCGCGGATCTGCAGGTAGGGACCGTCGATGGCCTGCAGGCCGTGAGCACGCGCCGCCATGAGGATCGTCATGAGGATGTGGTGGTAGGCGTCGCCGACGTCGTAGCCCTCCGGCTGCTCCCCCACCACGAGGGTGCGCATGTTGATGCTCGCCATGAAGTCGGCGGGACCGAACACGAGGGTCTGCACACGCGGGCTGGCGGTGGCGATCTCGTTGATGTTCGTCAGGCCGAGGGCGTCCTCGATCTGCGGTTCGATGCCGATCCGGCCCACCTCGAGACCGTGGGCCTTCTCGACCTGCGTCAGCAGCAGATCGAGGGCCTTGACGTGACTGGCGTCGGGCACCTTCGGCAGCAGGATCGCGTCCAGGTTGGCCCCGGCCCCGCCGACGACGGTGGTCACGTCGAGGTAGGTGGCGTCGGTGGTCCAGTCGTTGACCCGCACGACCTTGATCTGGTCGCCCCAGCCGTCCTCGTTGAGTGCTTCGACGATGGTGGCGCGGGCCTGCTCCTTCGCGAGCGGCGACACGGCGTCCTCGAGATCGAGGAAGATCTCGTCGGCGGGAAGGCCCTTGGCCTTGTCGATCATCTTCCGGCTGCTGCCGGGAACGGCGAGGACCGACCTTCTGGGCCTGAACGAAAACGACATGACCTGACAAGACCTCCGCATTCAGGGGACAGCGTGGGCACGCTCTAGCCTGGCAATCATGGCAGCAGTGAGCAAGGTGTTCGTCGCGCGGTTGGCCGGTCTCGTCGTACTCGGCCCCGACGGCGAATCGGTCGGTCGCGTCCGCGACGTCGTGCTCACCATCCGGATCGGCCGCCAGCCGCCGCGCGTGCTCGGTCTCGTCGTCGAACTGCCGACGCGCAAGCGGATCTTCGTTCCCATGCTGCGGGTGACCGCGATCGAGCCGGGCGCGGTCACCCTCGTCACCGGCAACGTGAGTCTGCGCCGGTTCACGCAGCGTCCCTCCGAGGTGCTCGCCCTCGGCCAGGTGCTCGACTCGCGGGTGCGGGTCGACGACCCGGAGCTGCCCGAGCTGATCGGCAGCGACGCGGTGGTCGTGGACCTGGGCATCGAGTTGACTCGCACCCGCGACTGGGTGGTCGCGCGGGTCGCGGTGCGCCGCCAGCGCGGGCGGCTGGCCCGGCGCGCCCCCATCCACATCGTGGAGTGGGCGCACGTGCACGGCCTGACCCAGCAGGCCCTGTCGATGCCCGGGCAGGGTGTGTCGCAGCTGCTGCTGCAGTTCGAGGACATGCGCCCGGCGGACGTGGCGAACGCGCTGCGCGACCTGCCGGCGAAACGCCGGATCGAGGTCGCCGGGGCGCTCGACGACGAACGGCTCGCCGACATCGTGCAGGAACTGCCCGCCGACGACCAGACCGAACTGCTCGCCCAGCTGGGTCTCGACCGCGCCGTCGACGTGCTCGAGGCGATGGACCCGGACGACGCCGCCGACCTCCTCGGCGGCCTGCCCGCGACCGACGCCGAGTCGTTCCTGCAGCGGATGGACCCGGAGGACTCCGAGCCGGTGCGTCGCCTGCTCGAGCACTCCCCCGACACCGCCGGTGGTCTGATGACCCCGGAGCCGGTGGTGCTCACCCCGGCGACGACGGTCGCGGAGGCACTCGCGCGGGCCCGCAATCCCGATCTGAGCCCGGCGCTGGCGTCGATGATCTTCGTGGTGCGCCCACCCACCGCGACCCCCACCGGCAAATATCTCGGCTGCGTCCATCTGCAACGATTGCTGCGGGAACCGCCCGCCACCCTGGTCGGCGGAGTCGTCGACGACGACCTGCCCCGCCTGGCACCCGACGACGCCCTGACCACGGTCACCCGCTATTTCGCCACCTACAACCTGGTGTGCGGCCCGGTGGTGGACGACGAGGGGCACCTGCTGGGCGCGGTGAGCGTCGACGACCTGCTCGACCATCTGCTGCCCGAGGACTGGCGTGAGGAGGACACCGAGGATGAGTGACCGCAGCACCCAGGGCCGCTCCCGCCTCGAGACGCCCCGGACCTCCCGATTCCGCTTCAACTTCGACGCCGAGGCGGTCGGCCGGGTCAGCGAGTCCATCGCCCGCTTCCTCGGGACCGGCCGTTACCTCGCGATCCAGACGATCGTGGTGGTGGTGTGGATCGCCCTGAACATCACCGCGGTGGGCCTGCAGTGGGATCCCTATCCCTTCATCCTCCTCAACCTGGCCTTCTCGACGCAGGCGGCCTATGCGGCACCACTGATCCTGCTGGCGCAGAACCGGCAGGAGAACCGCGACCGCGTGTCGCTCGAGGAGGACCGCGCCCGCGCCGAGCAGACCAAGGCGGACACCGAGTTCCTCGCCCGGGAGCTCGCCGCCCTGCGTCTGGCCGTCGGTGAGGTCGCGACCCGCGACTACCTGCGGCGCGAACTCGACGACCTGCGGGCGCTGCTCGTCGACGACGAGAACGAGGACGAGCCGGGCTCCCGGTCGCGCGCTCCCCGGCGCTGAGGGGGATCGCGGATGCCCGGGACCCGCGGTTGCACACAGTCGTCACCGGTTCTGTAACCTTCGTCACAGCCGATTCGTGCGGACCGGCGGAAGGAGTGTGATCGCGTGCGCTGGAAGGTCGCGCTGACGGTGCCGGTGATCGTCGCAGCCGGGCTCGCGGCGACCGCGTCGTCGACCCCGCCCGTCGTCGTGGACACCGTGGCACAGGCCGAGGAGGTCTCGGCGCCCGGTGGTGTCGGGCTGATTCCGGGCGAGCCCCGGGAGGCCGAGCCGCCGCGCAGCACCGAGGGCGAGCCCGAGACCGACCCGCTGGCCCAGCTGCCCCCGGAGGCCATCGAGGCCGCGGGCGGCATGGCCGTGCTCGGCGACGGCCCCCTCGCGATCCCCGAACTCGTCTTCTACGCCTACCGCGCCGCCGAGATGCAGCTGAACATCGACGAGCCGGAGTGCGGGCTGCCGTGGCACCTGCTCGCCGCGATCGGCCGGCTCGGTTCCCGGCACGCCGACGGCGGCCGCACGAACGTGGTGGGCACGCTCACCACCCCGTCGGTCACCCCCGACGGCCGGATCGGCCCGATGCGGCTGTCCCCGGCAGTGTGGGAGCGGTTCGCGAAGGACGGCAACGCCGACGGCGCCACCGACCCGCAGAACGTCTTCGACTCCACCCTCGCGGCGGGCGCGTGGATGTGCGCCGAGGGCGGCCGGTTGCGCGAGCCCGAGGGCGAGGCCCGAGCCGTGGCCCTGTTCGACCCGTCCCCGCAGTATCTGGCGAACGTGCGCGCCTGGTCGGCGGCCTACGCGAAGGCCGCCGAGGTCGCGCCCGCGGATCTGGCGCCGTTGCCCGCGCGCCCGATCCCGGTGGACGTCGCGGCGTCGGCACCGGTGGTCGCGCAGAGCACCGGGACCTCGCCGGCGGAGCAGCCGGAGGCCACCCCGCCCGCCGAGCAGCCGCCCGCTCCGCAGTCGGAGGACGCGCAGCCGGAGGACGCGCAGGGCACGGGTGCCGAGCCGGCTCCGGCCGCGCCCCCGCAGCCGGCAGCGCCCGCATTGCCGGAACTGCCCGAATTGCCGTGTCTCGTACCGACTTTCTGCGAATGATCCGCTGACCGAAGCCCCGCACACCCGGCAAACCCAGGTGTGCTCGAAGTCACATCACGGCCTCGACTCGGCCGACCTCCCTCTCATCAGCACGAACGGGACACGGATATGTCCGTGTCCCGCCGTTACATCACGTTTGAGTAACGGAAGAACATCGGATCATGTAGCCTCGGCCCGGCTATGTAACGAAGGTGTCTCGTGCCGAGATGCCCCAGGGAGGTTGTCAACCAGTGGGCCGCCACGCCAAACCATCGGATTCGAAGCTCCGGCGCAATTCCGTGATCGCGATGACGGGTCTGGTACCGGTCGGCCTGGTCGCCGCGGCCGCCACCACGGCCGGCGCCTCCCCGCGCGCACTGCTCGGTGTGCAACAGCACGAGACCGAACCGACGGCGTCGTCCTCCGACACCGAGACTGCCGTGTCGATCCCGCAGGCCGTCGCCGCGGCGCAGACGATCATGCTCGAGCCCGAACCGGCGCCCGTCCGCACCTTCAAGGCGGCCTCCCAGGCGGCTCCCGCCCCGGCCCCCGAGCCCGAGGTCCTCGAGGAGGGCCCGCTCGGCATCCCCGGCATCAACTACGCCGCCTACCGCAACGCCGAACGCGTCCTCGCCGAGGAGAACCCCGGCTGCGGCATGCACTGGACGCTCCTCGCCGGCATCGGTCGCGTCGAGTCCGGGCACGCCAACGGCGGGCGCGCCGACGACAAGGGCAACCTGCTCGAGCCCGTCATCGGCCTGCCGCTGGACGGCAGCCTGCCCGGCCAGGCGGTCATCACCGACACCGACGGCGGCGTACTCGACGGCGACACGGTCTACGACCGCGCGGTCGGCCCGATGCAGTTCATCCCCACCACGTGGACGCAGTACGCCGGCGACGGCAACGGCGACGGTGTCTCCGACCCGCAGAACCTCTACGACTCGACGCTGACCACCGCCAAGTACCTGTGCGACGGCGGGCTGGACATGCGCAATCTCGCCGACACCACCAAGGCGATCCACCGCTACAACAACTCGATGGCGTACGTCGCCAACGTGCTCGCGTGGTCCACGGCCTACTCCACCGGCATCGACCCGAGCCCCGCCGACCTGCCCCGCATCCACTGACGACGGACCTGCCGGGCGGCGTCACCCCGCCCGCCACCTACCATGGGCGTCATGGCAGTCAGTGAGTCCGACATCCGCAGTGCGCTCGCACGGGTACAGGACCCGGAGATCCGCAAGCCCATCACCGATCTCGGCATGGTCAAGAGCATCGAGATCGGTGCCGACGACAGCGTCGACATCGCGGTCTACCTGACCACCGCGGGGTGCCCGATGCGCACCGAGATCTCGGACCGTGTCACCAAGGCCGTCGCCGACGTCGCCGGGGTCGGCGAGATCCGCGTGACGCTCGACGTGATGAGCGACGAGCAGCGCACCGAACTGCGCAAGAAGCTGCGCGGCGACTCCACCGAACCGGTCATCCCGTTCGCGCAGCCGGGCTCGCTCACCCGCGTATACGCGGTCGCGTCCGGCAAGGGCGGCGTCGGCAAGTCGTCGGTGACGGTCAACCTCGCCGCGGCGATGGCCGCGCGCGGCCTGTCCGTCGGTGTGCTCGACGCCGACATCTACGGTCACTCCATCCCCCGCATGCTCGGTACCTCCGCCAAGCCCACACAGGTGGAGCGGATGATCATGCCGCCGATCGCGCACGACGTGAAGATGATCTCCATCGCGCAGTTCACCGAGGGCAACACCCCGGTGGTGTGGCGCGGCCCGATGCTGCACCGCGCGCTGCAGCAGTTCCTCGCCGACGTGTTCTGGGGCGATCTCGACGTCCTGCTGCTCGACCTGCCGCCCGGCACCGGCGACGTCGCCATCTCCGTCGCGCAGCTGATCCCGAACGCCGAGATCCTCGTGGTGACCACCCCGCAGCAGGCCGCCGCGGAGGTCGCCGAACGCGCCGGTTCGATCGCTTTGCAGACCCGTCAGCGCATCGCCGGTGTCGTGGAGAACATGTCCTGGCTCGAGCTGCCCGACGGCACCCGCATGGACGTCTTCGGCTCCGGGGGCGGCCAGGCCGTCGCCGAGCGCCTCACCCGCGCCGTGGGCGCCACGGTGCCGCTGCTCGGCCAGATCCCGCTCGATCCCGCGATCCGCGAGGCCGGGGACGCCGGCACCCCGATCGTGCTCTCCGCGCCCGACTCGGCCCCGGGGACGGCGCTCCGGGAGATCGCCGACAAGCTGGCCGTCCGCAAGCGTGGCCTGGCGGGCATGTCGCTGAGCATCGACACCACCCGGCACCTGTGACTCTTCTGCCACGACGAAGCCCCGCACCGGACGGTGAGGGGCTTCGTCGTGGGAATGCTCGACGCTAGGTCGCGTCGGGATCGATCGGGGGCTTCTCGTCGGGCCCGAGGGGCTTCGACAGGTTCGGCCGCGGCATGCCCGCTCCCGTGCCTCCGGGCTTCGAGGACTTGTCGAAGTCGCCGGTGAAGATGGAGTCGTCGCCGTCGAGCAGATGCTTGGTGATGACGGCCTTGGGCGTCATGCCGCGCAGCTGGTTGAGTTCGGACAGCGGCTGTCGCAGATCGTCGAACTCCGGGCCGAGTTCGCTCTTGAGCTGCTCCCGCGCGCCCGTGGCGTACTCGCGAAGCTGCCGCAGCGACTTCGCCACCCACGAGACGGCGCCGGGCAGCCTCTCGGGACCCAGAACCACGAGGGCAGCCACGAGCAGAACCATGAACTCGCCCCAACCGATGTTGCCGAACACGCATCCAGAGTACGTGGTCGCCGCCGGATCGCAGCACCGACGGGCAAGGTCACACCCTCGCGGCGCCCGGGTCAGTCGGACGCCGGGGTGACCTGGACGTCGACGAGGCGGCCGTTGCGCACCAGCTGGACGGTGACCGGCTCGCCGATCTTCTGCTGCTGGACCGCGACGACGAGTTCGTCGGCGCTGGTGACCTCCCGGTCACCGACCTTGACGATCACGTCGCCCTCGACGATCCCCGCGCGCTGGGCGGGGCTGTCCTGCCGCACGTTGGCGATCTCCGCGCCGCTGGCGACGTCGTTGACCACCGAGCGGGCGTTGACGCCGATGTCGGGGTGGTGCATCTCGCCGGTGCGGATCAGCTCCTGCGCGACGGCGGTGACGTCGTCGATGGGGATGGCGAAGCCGAGGCCCACCGACCCGCCGGTCTCGGACTTGATCGCCGAGTTGATGCCGATGACGCGGCCCTCCATGTCGATTAGGGGTCCGCCGGAGTTGCCGGGGTTGATCGAGGCGTCGGTCTGCACGGCGTCGATCACGGCGTCGGTGTCGGTGCCCTGACCGCTGAGCCGCATGGGCCGGTGCAGGGCGCTGACGATGCCGCGGGTGACGGTCTTGCTCAGTCCGAGCGGCGACCCGACGGCGACGACGTCCTCCCCGACCTGCACGTCGTCGGACTTCCCGAGTTCGGCGACGACGAGCCCGTCCACATCCTCGACGGCGAGCACGGCGAGGTCGGTCTTGATGTCGCGGCCGACGATGGACGCCGGGACCTTGGTGCCGTCGTCGAAGGTGACCTGCACCTTGGCGTCGGGGTTGTCGGCGGCCATGGAGATCACGTGGTTGTTGGTGACGATGTAGCCGGCGCCGTCGATGACGACCCCCGAGCCGGTGCCGGCGTCGTTTCCGACGGCCACCTGGATCGACACCACGGCGGGCAGCACCGCGTCGGCAACCCGCGCGACCGCGCCGCTGGGCAGTTCGTCGTCGCCGGAGGACTGCGACAGGGTCACTCCGCGGCTGGTGAGAGATCCGGTGTCGGAGGTCGCCAGCGCCACGACGAGCCCACCGACCATGCCGATCACGACGGCGACGGCGGCGAGGGTGGCCAGGGCGCGGGGTTCGACGCGGCGGTCGAACAGCACCTCGCGCAGGGTGAGGCGGGGTGCGGGCGGCAGCGGGCCGTCCTGCGTCTCACCGGGCAGGGGCGGGCCGAGGCGCACGGGAGCGTCGGGATCGCGCCACGGATCGGCGTCGACGTCGTCGTCCGGTTCGGGGGCCGGTTCCGCGGGCGGGCGCTGCAGCGTCTCGGCGGTGTCGGCCGGACGGCCGTAGGCCTCGGCGAGGATCGCGTCCGGGGGCGGGACCTGACGGAGGGCGGGGTCCGGGAGCCGGGGGCCCTCCGCGGGACCGAAGGAACCCTCGGCGCCCTCGGGGCGGCCGAAGACCTGCGCCGAGGCCGGGTCGATCGCCGGCCGGTAGACCGGCCGCGGTTCGAGGCGGGGCGCATCCGCGGGACGGGGGATCGCGCCGTCGGGGATCAGATCGGCGTCCGTCGCGGGCGCCTGCGGGCGGCCCGCGGGTGTGGAGGTGCCGGGGCGGCCCTCGGAGGCGTGCGGAAGCTCCTCGCCGTCACGAGGGTCGTCGGTGGTCCGTCGTCCGGTGTCCTGCGCAGATTCCGCCGTCACGCGTGTCCGTCTCCCCCGTCTCGGTCCGTCACGCAGCCCAGTATCACCGATGACGCCGGGTGATCGGTGATCGCCCGTCCACTCACCGGCGGCGGCGGATCGACCACCGGCGCGCACCGAACCAGTCGTCGGCCTGCGGCGCCCGGGTGGGATCGGAACCGGCCGGATCGCACAGATGCATGGGGATGTTGCTCAGGGCCCCGAGCAGCGAGCTCGGCATGGTGGGCACGTGGTCGGCGGCCGCGCGCAGGGCGTGACGAGCCTGCTGCTGGGCCTCGACCTCGGCGGCGCACTCCGGGCACAGCGACAGGTGCTGGGCGGCGCGGAGGTAGGCGTTCATGCGGAGCTCGCCGTCGACGAATGCCGCAACGGCCTCGCTGGCGAGATGTTCCGTGGAACCGAACCTGCGAGGTGGTTGCACCATCGTCATCACTACCTCCCGGCGGCTACCCCGCATCGACGCGACCGTTTTCGACCTTCCCGTGCTCGCGCAGGTACTCGCGGAGTGCCTGGCGGCCTCGGTGGATGCGACTACGCACCGTACCGAGTTTCACCCCCAGTGTGGCACCGATCTCCTCGTAGGACAGACCTTCGATGTCACAGAGCACCACCGCGGCGCGGTAGTCGGGGGCCAACGAGTCCAGTGCGGACTGCAGATCGGCGCCGAGACGTGCGTCGTGGTAGATCTCCTCGGGGTTCGGCCCGGGGGCCGGTACCCGATCGTAGTCCTCCGGCAGGGCTTCCATCCGGATGCGGTTCCGGCGGCGGACCATGTCGAGGAACAGGTTCGTGGTGATGCGGTGGAGCCAGCCCTCGAACGTGCCGGGCTGGTAGTTCTGCAGGGACCGGAACACGCGGATGAAGGTGTCCTGGGTCAGGTCCTCGGCATCCTGGGCGTTTCCGGACAGCCGGTAGGCCAGGCGGTAGACGCGGTCGCCGTGCTCTCGGACGAGTTCGTCCCAGGACGGCATGGCCGCACGGTCCCCGGTGGCATCGAACGCCGCGGTGCCGCTCAGGTCCGCCTCGAGGGCGTCGTCGAGCGCCGGGGCGTCGTACTCGGGAACGGTTCGGGTCATGTGGATCGCTGGATCCTCCTTGTCGGGATCGCTACGGTGACGGAGCATCGACTGGAACACCGATCCGGCCGGAGTTATTCCGCCGGAGCGTTCCGCCGAGGACCGCGCCGAGACGATCGTCTTCTACGTGTGATCAGTCTTCACCGTCGCGATGTGGTCGCCGTGTGAGTAACCTGAAACGACCCTGAGAAAACCGGGGCGACGAACACCGCTGCGACCCGGTTCCCCGTCCCGAAATCACACAAGTTCCGTTACGCCCCTGAGCGCGCCTGCCTGCAGGACGGAAACGCTGAGGATAGCCTCAGTGGGGTGCAGACCAACGCCGATCGCATATTGACCCACGCCGAGACCGTCGTCGTCGAAGACGAGCAGCTCGTCGCTGCGCGTGAACGTGCCGAGGATCTCGGCGCGGACCCCGTTCCCCCGTCCGTCGGTGCCGCCCTGGCGATGTTCGCCCGGATGCTCGACGCGAAGACGGTCGTCGAGATCGGGACCGGCGCGGGTGTGAGCGGGCTGTGGCTGCTGCACGGCATGCGCGAGGACGGGGTCCTCACCACGATCGACAGCGAACCCGAGCACCAGCGTGCGGCGAAGATCGCGTTCCGGGAGGCCGGCATCGTCGCCTCGCGCACCCGGCTCATCAACGGGCGCGCCCTCGACGTGCTGCCGCGGCTCGCCGACGCCGGCTACGACCTGGTCTTCGTCGATGCGACCCCGGCCGACCACCCGCACTTCGTCCGCGAGGGGGTGCGGCTGCTGCGTCCCGGAGGGGTGATCGTGCTGCACAACGCGCTCCTCGACGGGCGCGTCGCCGACCCCTCGGCGCGCGACGCCACCGTCCTCGCGGTGCGCGAGGCGGCGCGGGCCGTCTCGTCGGACGAACGGCTGGCTCCGGTGGTGCTGCCGCTCGGCGACGGCCTGCTGTGCGCGGTGCGCCTCAGCTGAGGATCTCCCCGCCTCCCGGCGGAGTCCACCGGACCGTCAGATCCACACGCCCTTGCCGATGGCGACGACACCGCCGTTGCTGACGGCGAAGCGCTGACGGTCCCGTTCGAGGTCCACGCCGATGATCTCACCGTCGCCCACCACGACGTTCTTGTCGAGGATGGCGCGGCGGACGACCGCACCCTTGCCGATCCGCACCCCCGGCATGAGGACGCTGCCCTCGACGGTCGCGCCGTCGTCGACCATGACGTTGGAGCTGAGCACCGAGTTGCGGACGGTCGCGGCCGACAGGATGCTGCCGGCGCCGACGATGGATTCCTGCGCCAGGCCGCCCTGCACGAACTTGGCGGGCGGGAGGTTCTCGGCGGCGCCGCGGATGGGCCAGCGCCGGTTGTAGAGGTTGAAGATCGGGTGGACCGACACCAGGTCCATGTGCGCGTCGTAGAAGGCGTCGAGGGTCCCCACATCGCGCCAGTAGCCCCGGTCGCGTTCGGTGGCGCCCGGGACGACGTTGTCGTTGAAGTCGTAGACGTGCGCGACGCCCTGCTCGACGAGGGCGGGGATGATGTCGCCGCCCATGTCGTGGTCGGAGTCGGGATTCTCGGAGTCGGCCCGCAGCGCCTCGACCAGCACCTTGGTCGTGAACACGTAGTTGCCCATGGACGCGAACGTCACGTTGGGGTCGTCGGGGGTGCCGGGCGGATGCGCGGGCTTCTCCAGGAACTGAGTGATCTTCCCGGTCTCGTCGCTGTCGATGCAGCCGAAGGCGAACGCCTCGCTGCGCGGCACCCGGATGCCGGCCACGGTCACGCCCGCCCCGGACTCGATGTGCTGGCGCACCATCTGCTCCGGGTCCATCCGGTAGACGTGGTCGGCGCCGAACACGACGATGTAGTCGGGGTCCTCGTCGTAGACCAGGTTGAGCGACTGCAGGATCGCGTCGGCGCTGCCGGTGTACCAGCGGGGACCGAGGCGCTGCTGCGCGGGAACCGGGGTGATGTACTCGCCGGTGAAACCGGACAGTCGCCAGGTCTGGGAGATGTGCCGGTCGAGCGAGTGCGACTTGTACTGGGTGAGTACGCAGATGCGCAGGTACCCGGCGTTGACGAGATTGCTCAGAACGAAGTCGATCAGGCGGTAGGCACCCCCGAACGGTACTGCCGGCTTGGCTCGGTCCGCCGTCAGCGGATACAGGCGTTTACCCTCGCCGCCGGCGAGCACGATTCCAAGCACATGTGGCTGGCTCCTCACACGCTCAACCTATCCCCCGCCCCATCCTGCCGCCAGCGAAGCGGAATCTCCGTCTCCGATCACGCCGGTCGCATACCCGGGAGGGGTATAGGATCGGTGATGTGAACGAGTCATCCCATCCGCACGGCTATCTGAGCGAGAAGAAGAAGTACCTCGCCCGGATCAAGCGCATCGAAGGCCAGGTCCGCGGTATCCACCGGATGGTCGACGAGGAGCAGTACTGCATCGACGTCCTCACCCAGATATCCGCGCTGACCAGCGCCCTCGAGGGACTCGCGCTGGGCCTGCTCGACGATCACCTGCGGCACTGCGTCGTCGACGCCGCCAAGTCCGGCGGTGAGGAGGGCGAACGCAAGCTCGCCGAGGCCTCGGCCGCGATCGCCCGCCTCGTGCGCTCGTAGGCGAGGCACACCCCGCGCGGTCGCGGGCGAGACACGCCCCGCCGGGAAACCGGGGTCGGGTGGCCGGACGCGCCGCGGCCGGATAGTTTGAGGCGGTGCGGGTGGCAATGATGACGCGGGAGTACCCGCCGGAGGTGTACGGCGGGGCCGGTGTCCACGTCACCGAACTGACCGAGCAGCTCCGCAGGCTGATCGAGGTGGACGTGCACTGCATGGGCGCACCGCGTGAGACGGCGATCGTGCACGCCCCCGATCCCGCTCTGCTCGGCGCGAATCCGGCGCTGACCACCCTCTCCGCGGAACTGCGCATGGCGCACGCCGCCGACGGGGCCGACGTGGTGCACTCGCACACCTGGTACACCGGCCTGGCCGGGCACCTGGCCGCCGAACTCTACGACGTGCCCCACGTGCTCACCGCGCACTCGCTCGAGCCCCGCCGGCCGTGGAAGGCCGAGCAACTCGGTGGCGGCTACCGCATCTCGTCGTGGTCCGAACGCAACGCGGTGCGCTACGCCGACGCCGTCATCGCCGTGAGCGACGGCATGCGCCTCGATGTGCTCGACGCCTACCCCTTCCTCGATCCCGCGCGGGTCCACGTGGTGCGCAACGGGATCGACACCGCCGTCTGGCATCCCGGCCCGGCCGTGCCCGGCCGCGAGTCGGTGGTCGAGCGGATCGGTCTCGACACGGATCGGCCCGTGGTCGTGTTCGTCGGCCGCATCACCCGGCAGAAGGGGGTGGGGCACCTGATCGCGGCGGCCCACCACTTCGATCCCGCCATCCAGCTCGTGTTGTGCGCGGGCGCGCCCGACACCCCGGAGATCGCCGCCGAGACCGAACGGGCGGTGGCCGAACTCCAGTCGGTGCGCGACGGCGTGCACTGGGTCCGCGAGATGCTGCCCACCGAAGCGGTGCGCGAACTTCTGTCCGCGGCAACGGTGTTCGTGTGCCCGTCGGTGTACGAGCCGTTGGGGATCGTGAACCTCGAGGCCATGGCGTGCGAAACCGCCGTCGTCGCTTCCGATGTCGGCGGCATCCCCGAGGTCGTCCGCGACGGGGTCACCGGCCGGCTGGTGCACTACGACGCCTTCGATCCGCAGGCCTACGAACGTGCCCTGGCCGCCGCGATCGACGAGGTCGCCGGGGATCCGGTGCGGGCCGCCGAGTGGGGTCGCGCCGGACGCGACCGCGCGATCTCGGAGTTCTCCTGGGCGCAGATCGCCCGCCAGACCGTCACCGTCTACGAGCACGTCATCGCCGGTCGCTGACGGCCGGGACGGTCAGGAGTCGCGCCGCCTCCAGGTGGAGACGGTCACCGAGACCGTCACCTCGAACGGATCCGGCAGCCGGTCGAGCAGCGCCGCGCGGTCCGCGGCGGTGAGATGGTGCGCGGACGGGCCCATGCCCGCGACGTGTTCGAGCGCCGGACGCGGCAGCCGGGCGACGAACCGCACGTCCTCGCGTGCCGTCCGCTCGAAGTGCCCCGACAGCGCCGCCGAGAGCCGCTCGGTCTTGCGTTCGTCCACCGTCACCATGCCCGGCAGCGACACCAGCTCGCGCAGGTGCTCGGAGGTCGGGACGACGACGATCAGCGCACCACCGGGTGCGAGCACCCGATGGCTCTCGGCGGCGTTGCGCGGAGCGAAGATCGACAGCACGTGGGTGAGCGCCCCCGAACGGACGGGCAGCTGCTGCCACGCGTCGGCGAGGACGGCCCCCACCCGGGGATGACTGCGTGCGATGCGGCGCACCGCGGGTTTGGAGACGTCCAGGCCCACGGCCCGGGCGTCGGGCAGCGTGTCGAGGACGGTCTCCAGATACTGACCCGTGCCCGCCCCCACCTCGAGGACACGAGCGGGACCGGTGCCGGTGTCGGCGCAGGCGCGGGCGACGGCGGTGCGGATGGGGTCGTAGTGACCGGCGCCGAGGAAGTCGGCGCGCGCGGCGATCATGTCGGCAGTGTCGCCGGTGAAGGGAGTGGACCCGCCGCCGAGGAGCGGGACGTAACCCTGGCGGGCGACGTCGAAGCTGTGCCCGCGCTCGCACACCACGGTGCGGTCGTCGAGATCGAGGCCGGTCCCGCAGTGCGGGCATGCGAGCAGGTCGATCACATCCGCGAGCATCACGTCTCCTCCGGGCGGGCGGGGCTCAGGACGGCACCGGGCCCCGCGCACGGAAGAGCGCGGGGCCCGGAGTGCCCTGAGAGGCGCCGATCAGCTGGTGACACTCTTGAGTTCGTCGCCGAGTGCCGCAGCCTCTTCCGGCGTGAGCTCGACGACCAGACGTCCGCCGCCCTCGAGTGGAACCCTCATGACGATTCCTCGTCCCTCTTTGGTTGCTTCGAGGGGACCGTCCCCGGTCCGGGGCTTCATGGCCGCCATCCTCTGCTCCCTCCAAATCTGCACCCGACCGCCGGGCGCGTGGGTTACCGTGTGGTTGCATCGCCGGTGACGGCGACGCGCGCCCTCCCATTCTTCCCTATTCGGTCGGTGACCGCGTAGCCGACTCTTTCCCGTCGGCCTTCTCCGCACCCACCGTCTCGGCCGCGACCCAGCACGAGGCGAGGTGGTCGTCGACCATCCCGGTGGCCTGCATCAGCGCATAAGCCGTGGTAGGACCGACAAACCGGAAACCGCGCCGCTTGAGTTCGCGGGCCATGGCGGTGGACTCCTCGGTGACCGCCGGGATCGACTCGATCGATTCCCACCGTCGCGCGCGTCGCGGCGGCGCGAACGACCACAGCAGCTCGTCGAGATCGACGGGCAGCTCGAGCACCACGCGGGCGTTGGCGATCACCGCCTCGATCTTGCTGCGGTTGCGCACGATGCCGGCGTCGGCGAGCAGCCGCTCGACGTCGATGTCGGTGAACCGGGCCACCGCCTCGACGTCGAAGCCGTGGAAGGCGGCGCGGAAGGCCTCGCGTTTGCGCAGGATCGTCAGCCACGACAGCCCCGACTGGAACGCCTCGAGGGACAGCCGCTCGAACAGCGCGTCGCGGCCGTGCAGCGGCCGCCCCCATTCGGTGTCGTGGTAGTCGCGGTAGAGGGTCGCTCCCGGCCCGTCCACCGCCCAGGGGCACCGGATGCGGCCGTCGTCGGTCACGAGGACTCCCCCTTCGTGACGGGAACGTCCGCGTCGTCGTGTTCGCGGGTGCCGGGCTCGTGAACGCGGTGCTCGTGAACGGCCGCGCGGGCCTCGGCGGCGGCGAGGCGGTCGCGCAGGTCGTCGACCTCGCGGGCCAGCCGGTCGAGCGCCCAGTCGACCTCGCTCATCTTGTAACCGCGCAGGGTCTGCTGGAACCGCAGGTCGCGGATGTCCGTGCCGGTGACGTCGGTGACCGGGAGCACCGTGACCGTGGTGCCCGGCGGCAGCGGCGCCAATGTCTCGCCCCGCCCGAAGACGGCGCTCGCGACGAAGAACAGCACCGCCCCGACGCCCACCATCACGAGCACGTACATCAGAACCGTGAGCATGCCCCGATCTTGGCACGGACCGCCGACAGGGCGGATGCCGGTTCAGCCGGTGATGGTCACCATGGGCGGCCGGTCGGCGAGATCGACGGTGGTGTCGAACGGGACGAAGCCCTCGCCCTCCACGAGGAACTGCGTCAGCGGCGCCCCCGAGTCGCGGATGCCGCACCGCCCGAGCATGGTCCCGACGATCTGCCGGCTCATCGCCCCGAGTTCGATGAGCGGACGGTTGCGATGCTTGCGCACACCCAGGTTGACCTGGGCGATCGCATCGAGTCCGAACCGCTCGTAGGTGTCGAGCAGCAGGCCGATCTCCACCCCGTAACCGGGAGCGAAGGGCACCGACTGCAGCAGCTCCCGTGTCCCGGCGTACTCGCCGCCGAGCGGCTGCAGCACGCAGGTCAGCTCGGGTCGCAGCGCCGCCAGCAGCGGCCGCGCGACGAGTTCGGTGACCCGGCCGCCGCCGTGCGAGTCCTCGGACCCCCCGGTGCGCAGCGGCCGCCGGTAGTAGCCCTTGACCAGGTGGATGCCCTCGCAGAGCAGCAGCGGCCCCAGCAGCCTCGGGACGAACGCCGGATCCGGATCGATGAGATCGGAGTCGACGAACGCGACGAGATCGCCGGAGGTGGCGGCCAGCGACCGCCACAGCACCTCGCCCTTGCCCGGGACGGGGGCGAGCCCCGGCACCGCCTCCTCCCGGGACAGCACCCGGGCGCCCGCAGCGCGTGCCCGCACGACGGTCTCGTCCGTGGAGCCGGAGTCGAGTACCACGAGTTCGTCGACGAGACCGCCCAGGAGCGGGCGGACCGTGTCGATCACCCCCGCGACGGTCTCCTGTTCGTTGAGGGCCGGCAGCACGACCGTCACGGTGCGTCCCGCCTTGGCCCGTTCGAGTTCCTCGACGGTCCAGCTGGGGCGGTCCCAGCTGTTCGCCGCGGTCCAGTTGCGCGCCGGTGCACTCATGCCAGTCCCCTCACCGTGCGCGCCGGCGGACGGGTGCCGGCGATCGCCGCGACCATGTCGACCACCCGCCGGGTGGCCGCTACCTCGTGTACCCGGAAAATCCGCGCCCCCGCCGCCGCGGCCAGTGCTGTCGCTGCCAATGTGCCCTCCAACCGGTCGGCGAGTTCGACACCCAGAGTCTCTCCCACGAAGTCCTTGTTGCTCAGGGCCATCAGCACAGGCCATCCACTTTTTACGAGAACGTCGACCTCCCGCAACAAGGCGAGTCCGTGATGGGTGTTCTTCCCGAAATCGTGGGTCGGATCGATGAGGATCGAGTCGGCCGCGATGCCCGCCCGGGCGGCGGCGTCGGCGGCCGTGACCACCTCCTGCACGACGTCGGCGACGACGTCGCGGTAGCGCACCCGGTGCGGGCGGGTGCGCGGCACCGCGCCGCCGGTGTGGGAGCACACGAGCCCCGCCCCGAGCTCCGCCGCGACCGCGACCAGCTCGGGGTCGGCCCCGGCCCAGGTGTCGTTGATCAGGTCGGCGCCCGCGGCCACGGCGCGGCGCGCCACCTCGCTGCGCCAGGTGTCCACGCTGATGATCAGGTCGGGATAGCGCTCGCGGATCGCCGCGACGAACGGCACGACCCGGCGGATCTCCTCGGCGGTGTCGACGACGTCGCCCGGACCGGCCTTCACTCCCCCGATGTCGACGACGTCCGCCCCCTCGGCCACGGCCCGGTCGACCCGCTCGAGGGCGGCGTCGTCTGAGAAGGTCGCGCCCCGGTCGTAGAACGAGTCGGGGGTGCGGTTGACGATCGCCATGACGAGGGCCCGGTCGGTGGCGACGGGACGCCCGCACAGGGTGGACGGGACCGGACCGGGACGGGTCACGGGGGGATGCTCGTGGACATCGCTCACGGGGCCGCTCATGGATCCCATCCTGACACGCTCAGCGTTCGGGCAATTCACCCCGCGCGACGCCGTCGACGTAACCGTCGAAGATCGGCCGGTAACCCTCCTTGCGGGACGCCAGCACGTAGACGGGATCGTCGCCGACCTCGGTGAATCCCTGCTTGCGCAGATCGACCTTGCGGCTCTTGAAGGTGGTCGTGTACTCGAGCTCCTTCACCACGCGCACGAACAGCGGCACGGCGTAGTCGGGCAGGCCGTCGTGCAGGGTCCGCGCGAGGGCGGCCCCGTCGAGTTCGGTGCCCTCCTTCAGGGTGACCGCGGCCATGCCCGCGCGACCGTCGGCGCCGGGCACCTCGACGCCGTAGACGACGGCCTCGTCGACCTGGCCGTCCGTCGAGAGCACGCCCTCGACCTGCGTGGTCGCGACGTTCTCGCCCTTCCACCGGAAGGTGTCGCCCAGGCGGTCGACGAACGCGACGTGCATCCAGCCCTGGTTGCGGACCAGGTCGCCGGTGTCGAACCAGACGTCGCCGTCGGAGAAGGCGTCGCGCACCAGTTTCTTCTCGGAGGCCTCGGGGTCGGTGTACCCGTCGAAGGGCGCCCGGGAGGTGACCTTGGCCAGCAGCAGACCGACCTCGCCGCGCCCCACCTTGCGCAGCCGCCCGTCGTCGCCGCGCCGGGGCTGCCCGGTCTCGGGGTCGTACTCCACGACGGCGTAGGGCAGCGGGCAGATCCCCGCGGTGCGCTTCTGGTCGAGGGCGTTGATGAAGGCGATGTTGCATTCGCTGGCGCCGTAGAACTCGGCGACACGGCCGATGCCGAAGCGGTCGACGAACTCGTCCCAGATCTCCGCGCGCAGGCCGTTGCCGACGGCGAGCCGGATGCCGTGGTCGCGGTCGTCGGGGCGCGGCGGCTGGTTGAGCAGGTAGCGGCAGATCTCGCCGATGTAGATGAAGGACGTCGCACCGTTGCGCTCGGCGTCGTCCCAGAAGTTCGATGCCGAGAACTTCCTGCCGAGGGCGAAGGTGGCGCCGGCGGCGAGCACCGACGACAGCGCGACCGTCAGGGCGTTGTTGTGATAGAGCGGCAGGCAGCAGTACAGGGTGTCGCTGCGGCGCAGGCGCACCCCGAGGCTGCCGAGTCCCGACATCGACTTCAGCCAGCGGAAGTGCGTCATCCGGCTGGCCTTGGGCAGGCCCGTGGTGCCCGAGGTGAAGATGTAGTAGGCGGTCTCGGAGGCCTTCAGCTGCTCGGTGACGGCCGGGGGTGCCGCGTCGGCGTCGGCGGCGAGCTCGTCGAGTTCGGTGCTGCGTAGCACGGTGCGGGCCTGCGGGGCACCGCCGAGCGAGTCGACGGCCGCCTCGCACTCCTCCCCCACCACCAGCACGGCGCTGTCGAGCAGCGACAGGCTGTGCTCGAGCACCTCGCCGCGCTGGTTGATGTTGAGCATCCCGGCGGCGGCGCCGAGCTTGACGGTGGCCAGGGCCAGCAGCAGCGTCTCGGGCCGGTTGCCCATGAGGATGCCGACGACGTCGCCGGTGCGGACCCCGTGGTCGGTGAGCACCGAGGCGTACCGGTTGACCCGCTCCTCGGCCTCGCCGTAGGTGATGGTCCTGCCCTCGAACCGCAGGAAGGGATGCTCGGGCTGACGTTCGGCGAGCTTCTGGAAGACCGTGCCGATGCTCTCGCGGGCCTGCGGGCGGCGGGCCATCCCGGCTGCCCCGCGCAGGACGATGGGCAGGTCGACGGCCATCCCGGGGAGCTTCGAGACGAGTCCGGGCAGGGAGACGACCGGGGCGCGGTCGGTGGAAGCTGGAGTGGTCACTACGGGATCCTCACGGCTGCATCGGGGACGGGCGGGGCGCTCGGGTGAGCGCTCCGCGGCGTTCCCCCGAACTTACCGAAGAGTAGATAAGAGTGGGCCCGAGCGGAACCGTCAGACCGCGGCGTACGGCGCGGCGCACCGGTCGAGCGCGTCACCGAGGTCGGTGGCGACCTGAAGTGTGTCGAGCGCCCGCCGCGCCACGAACCCGGTGTCGACCATCGACCCGAGCCAGGTGAGCAGGCCGTCGAAGTGTCCCGAGGGATCGAGGAGCACGACCGGCTTGTCATGCATACCGAGATACCCGGCCGTCCACGTTTCGAACAGCTCCTCGAGCGTCCCGATCCCGCCGGGCAGCGTGAGGAAGGCCTGCGAACGGTCCTCCATGATCCGCTTGCGTTCGCGCATCGTCTCGGTGACGACGAGTTCGTCCGCGTCGACGTCGGCGACCTCCCGGTGCACGAGCGCCTTCGGGATCACACCGACGGTGCGGGCACCGGCGGCGCGGGCGGCCTCGGCGACCACCCCCATCATCCCGACGTTGCCGCCACCGGACACGAGCTGCCAGCCGCGCCGGCCGATCTCACTGCCCACGGCGGCGGCGAGATCGAGGAACGACCGGTCCACCGGGCCGGACGCGCAGTACACGCATACGGCGAAGGGCTGCGTCACCACGGGCCGGTTCTCCACGTGCCGGGTCACCACGAGGCCTCCCCGTACAGTGCGCCCTCGTCCTCACCGCGGTGCGCGTCGAGGATGATCTGCACCGTCTCCTCGACACTGTCGCTGACGAACAGCAGGTCCAGATCCTTCGGCGAGATCTTGCCGCCGCGGATCATGGTGTCGCGCAGCCAGTCCACCAGCCCGCCCCAGTACTCGGACCCGAACAGCACGATCGGGAACTGCGTGATCTTGCGGGTCTGGACGAGGGTGAGGGCCTCGAACAGCTCGTCGAGGGTGCCGAACCCACCCGGCAGGCACACGAACGCCTGCGAGTACTTCACGAACATCGTCTTGCGGACGAAGAAGTACCGGAAGTTGAGACCGAGATCGACCCACTCGTTGATGCCCTGCTCGAAGGGCAGCTCGATCCCCAGGCCGATCGAGAACCCGCCGGCCTCGTTCGCACCCCGGTTGGCCGCCTCCATCGCGCCCGGGCCACCACCGGTGACGACCGCGTAGCCGGCCTCGACCAGGGCCTCGCCGAGCCGGCGCCCGAGCTCGTACTCCTCGTGTCCCTCCGGGGTGCGGGCGGACCCGAACACCGCGACCGCCCGCGGCACCTCGGCGAGGGCACCGAACCCCTCGACGAACTCGCTCTGGATGCGCAGCACCCGCCAGGGGTCGGTGTGCACCCAGTCGGACGGACCCCGGCGGTCCAGCAGCCGCTGGTCCATGGTGGTGACCTCGCGGGCCCGCTCCCCGCGCAGCTGCACGGGACCGCGGTGCACGATCTCGCGGGTCCGCCGCGAAGGTTGTTCGGAGGATCGACCGTCTTCGGAGGAGTTGTCGCCGGACATGCCGGTCAGGCTATCGGGTGAGATAGCGGCGCAGCACCGCGGTCACCTCGGTGATGCGCTCCACCTCGACGTGTTCGTCGCGCTTGTGGGCGAGGTTCGGATCGCCCGGCCCGTAGTTGACGGCGGGAATGCCCAGCGCGGCGAAGCGCGACACGTCGGTCCAGCCGTACTTGGCGCGGAACCGCCCGCCCGCGGCCTCCACCAGCGCGGCCGCCGCCGGGTGCGACAGTCCGGGCAGTGCCCCCGGCGACATGTCGGTGAGCTCCATCGAGATCGGCAGGCCGTCGAAGACCTCCCGGACGTGGGTGAGGGCGTCGTCGGGGGTGCGGTCCGGGGCGAACCGGAAGTTCACGTCGAGTGCGGCCGAGTCGGGCACGACGTTGCCGGCGATGCCACCCTCGATGCGCACCGCAGACAGGCCCTCGCGGTAGACGCAGCCGTCGATGTCCACCGAGCGCGCCTCGTAGCGGGCGAGCCGGTCGAGGACCGGGGCGAGCTTGTGGATGGCGTTGTCGCCGAGCCAGGACCGGGCCGAGTGCGCCCGCACACCCTCGGTGGTGATCCGCACCCGCAGCGTGCCCTGGCATCCGGCCTCGATCTCACCGCCGGTGGGTTCGCCCAGGATCGCGACGTCGGCGTCGAGCCAGTCGCGCAGTTCGGTCTCGATCCGCCCGAGACCGTTGTAGGAGGCGGCGATCTCCTCGCAGTCGTACATGACGATGGTCAGGTCGTGCGCGGGATCGGTGACGGTCGCGGCGAGGTGCAGGAACACCGCGTCGCCGGCCTTCATGTCGGAGGCGCCGCAGCCGAACAGCAGGTTCCCCTCGCGGCGGGAGGGCACGTTGTCGGCGATGGGCACCGTGTCGATGTGCCCGGCGAGCATCACCCTGCTGCCGAGCCCGCGGTTGGTGCGGGCCAGCACGCAGTTGCCGTTGCGGACGATCTCGAAGCCCTGCGTCTGTTCCCGCAGGGCGGTCTCGACCGCATCGGCGATGAGGGTCTCGTCCTGCGACACGCTCGGGACGTCCACGAGGGCGGCGGTGAGGTCGATGGGGTCGGCGTGCAGGTCCAACTGGGGCAGCGGCATACCTGAACGATACGAAACGTGCGGGTCGCCCCGGGGCGCCGCACGATTTTCCCAGGGCGTCCACAGCCCGACGGGTGCCTCGCGTACGCTTCACACCCGTGAGTGCACACGGAGCAGCAGCAGTAGGCATCGCGAACATCACGGAGGACGGCACCGTCCTCGACACGTGGTACCCCGGCCCGGCCCTCGGCGACCAGTCCGAGACCGGCACGACGCGGCTCGAGGGCACCGACATCCCGTCGGATCTGGCTCTCCTCGCCGGACACGACGAGGCCCGCGAGGTCCACCAGGTGGTCGTGCGCACCACCATCGCCGACCTGTCGCAGCCCCCGGTCGACACCCACGACGCCTATCTGCGTCTGCACCTGCTGTCGCACCGTCTCGTCCGCCCGCACGGCCTGAACCTCGACGGCATCTTCGGTCTGCTCGCCAACGTCGTGTGGACCAACTACGGCCCGTGCGCGGTCGACAACTTCGAGACCGTGCGGTCGCGCCTGCGCATCCGCGGCCCGGTGACCGTCTTCGGCGTCGACAAGTTCCCGCGGATGGTCGACTACGTCGTCCCGTCGGGTGTCCGCATCGCCGACGCCGACCGTGTCCGTCTCGGCGCGCACCTCGCGTCCGGCACCACGGTCATGCACGAGGGCTTCGTCAACTTCAACGCCGGCACGCTGGGCAACTCGATGGTCGAGGGCCGCATCTCCGCGGGTGTCGTCGTCGACGACGGCTCCGACATCGGCGGTGGCGCCTCGATCATGGGCACGCTGTCCGGTGGCGGCAAGGAGGTCATTTCCATCGGCAAGCGGTGCCTGCTCGGCGCGAACGCCGGTGTGGGCATCTCGCTCGGTGACGACTGCATCGTCGAGGCCGGGCTGTACGTGACCGCCGGTACCAAGGTGACCGGACCGGACGGTACGGTTGTCAAGGCCAAGACCCTCAGCGGCGCGTCCAACCTGCTTCTGCGCCGCAACTCCGTGAGCGGAGCGGTCGAGGTCGTCCCGAACAAGGGCAGCGGTGTCGAACTGAACGCGGCACTGCACGCCAACGACTGATACTGCGGAACCGAGGAGCCTGTGACCGAAGCCCGGCAGCCCACGACCGGAACCGAGAACCTCGGGAGCGGCCTGAAGGTCCGCCACCTGACGATGATGGGCCTCGGTTCCGCCATCGGCGCCGGGCTCTTCCTCGGCTCCGGGGTGGGCATCTCCGCAGCCGGACCGGCGATCCTCGTCTCGTACGTCATCGCCGGCATCATGATCATCTTCGTGATGCGGATGCTCGGCGAGATGGGCGCCGCACTGCCGGTCAGCGGGTCGTTCTCGCACTACGCCCGCATCGGCATCGGCCGGTGGGCCGGCTTCTCGATGGGCTGGCTCTACTGGTTCATGCTCATCATGGTCCTGGGCGTCGAGATCACCGGCGCCGCGGGCATCGTGCAGTCGTGGATCCCCTCGGTACCCCAATGGGTCGTCGCGCTGGTGTTCGTCACCGTCTTCGCGGTGATCAACCTGACGCGGGTCGCCAACTTCGGTGAGTTCGAATTCTGGTTCGCCGCTCTGAAGGTCGCGGTCATCCTCGGCTTCCTCGTCATCGGTGTGCTGCTCGTCTTCGGCCTGCTCCCCGGTACCGAACCGGTGGGCACCGAGCACTTCCTCGGTGACGGGGACGGCTTCGCCCCGAACGGCCTGGCCGGCATCGCGGCCGGTCTGCTCGCCGTGGCGTTCGCCTTCGGCGGCATCGAGATCGTCACCATCGCCGCTGCCGAGTCGAAGGACCCCGAGCGGTCCATCGCTACCGCGGTGCGCAGCGTCGTCTGGCGCATCTCGGTGTTCTATCTCGGGTCGATCGCGATCATGGTGCTGGTCCTACCGTGGACGGCGGCGAGCGGCGAGACCTCACCCTTCGTCTCCGTGCTCGACATCGCCGGTATCCCCTACGTGTCCGGCTTCATGGAACTCGTCGTGGTGATCGCGCTGCTGTCGGCGTTCAACGCCAACGTCTACGGCACATCGCGGATGGCCTACTCCCTCGCCCGTGGCGGCGACGGCCCGGCCTGGCTGAGCAAACTCTCCCGCAACGGGGTGCCGCGCAACGCCGTCCTCGTCTCGGTCTTCTTCGGCTTCGTCAGTGTGCTCCTCAACTGGCTGCTGCCCGAGACCATCCTGGGCATCCTGCTCAACGCCGTCGGGTCCGCGCTCATCGCGATCTGGTTGTTCATCGTCGTCGCCCACCTGCGGCTGCGGCGGAAGTTCGAGGAAGAAGGAACGCTGCGCCTGCGGATGTGGCTGTTCCCCTACCTGAGCTGGTTCACCCTGGCCATGTTGATCGGCTTCATCTGCCTGATGCTCACCGACACCGACGCCCGTGCCCAGCTCGTCTCGACCTTCGTGCTGTTCCTGATCATCACCGCCATCGGCGCGGTCTGGCACCGCCGGCAGGACGCCCGGGTCAGCCGCCCGTCCGCTCCGCCAGCGCCGTGACGACCAGATCGGTGATGTCGAGCGGATCGCTCGTCAGATAGCTCGTCCCGCCGGTCGCGGTGGAGATCTCCTCGAGCGAGGCGGAGTCCACGTCGTCGCCGAGCCCGATCGTCACCACCCGCACCGGACGCGCCGGATCGTTCTCGGCCTCGAGGGTCGCGACCAGTTCCTCCCGCGTGATCGACGAGCCCTCGTCGGTGCCGTCGGTCACCACGACCACACTGTTCGACGCGCGCGGGTCGTAGGTCTCCTGGACGTGCCGGAACGCCGCGAGGATCGTGTCGTAGAGGGCCGTCTCCTCCTCGCCGGTGCCCTGCATGCTTTCGACGAGGGAGGTCATCACGTCGCGGTGAGTGCGTCCCTCGACGATCGTGTCGAACCGGCGGATCGGCGCGGCGACGACGTGACCGCCGGCCTGCGCGTCGCCGTCCTGCGGGGTACCGCCCGGTGCGGTGCCGCCGACGTCCCCACCGAAGAGCCACAGACCGGCGGAGACACTGCCGGGAAGGATGTCGTTCGCAGCGACCGCAGCGCGCCGGACGAGTTCGATGCGGGTCTCCTCCCCCAGCGTCCGGTTCATCGACGCGGAAACGTCGACCGCGAAGATCGTGCGCACCGGCAGCGCCATGAGCGCCCACACGCTCATCGCCTCCTCCCCCACGCTCTCGTCGGGAAGTTCGAGGATCGGCACCGGGCCGACCCCGCGGCCGTCGGGCAACGGACGTCCCCCGCCGTCGCGGAAGCCGTGCCGGGCCAGCGCCGCGAGCCCGTCGGGGGTGTGCAGGATGTCGATCAGCGACGCCCCCGCGGCACCCGCCGGGTCGTGGCGGCCGTCGCGGGCGGTGACGACCAGCGGATAGTCGATCAGCAGGGTGCCGGTGAGCGGCACCGCGGTCTCGAGATCGCGTTCGTGGGTGCGACGGTAGGTGTCGACCTGCTGTTCCGTCGTCACCGCGACACCTCCGGCCGCGACGACCTCCGCCAGGAGGTTGGTGCCGGTGGGGGGTTCCTCGTTGCGGATGCTCTCGCGGTCGGCGAGCGGCGCCAGAACGGGACGCACGGTGCTCATCGCGACGGCGTCACCCTCCGCCTCGGCCAGCACCGCCCGGATCGCCCCCGCCGCGGCACCGGTCCGGAGCGGGTTGCCGAACACGAGATCGGGACCCTGCAGGGCGGTCTGCCAGTCGGCCGCGCGATCCACCGCGTCCGGGGCGCCGGCGAGCACCACGGGGGTGGTGGCGACGGGCAGGGAGATGGTGCGGACGGGACCGGTGGCGGTCCGGCCCGCCCAGGGCGCCCACCACCCGCCGGCCGGGATCCACAGGTCGGGCACGTCGCTGGTGCCGAGCTGCGCGGCGACCTCGCCGGGTTCCTGCGCGACGATCTCGTAGCGGGTGCACCGCACCCGGCCGGCGACCTCCTCGATCACCGGGGCCAGGTCGGGGGCCACCGCGACGCGGTACTCCTCGACGGAGCCGCACTCCACGCGGTCGCGCAGGACGAAATAGGCCGTGACGCCCGCCGCCAGCACGAGGACCACCGCGAACGTGACCCACCGTCGGCGGCGGCTCCGCGCGCCGCGGGACGTCACCGGTGGTCCCGCTTCGTCGGACTCCGCCGCCATGCCTCGCCCCCCTTACCCGGACCGACCGACCGGCACGGGTGTGCATCCGAACACCGATCGTATCGGCCGGGTCCGGTGACCACGCCGAATCCGGCGCGATCTCAGGCGTATTCGGGGCTCTCCTGCTCCAGCCGCCGCGCGATGAGCGCCGCCTGGAGCTGACGCAGACCGGACGGCCGCGTCGGATCGAAACCCGTCAGCTGCGCGACCCGCTTGAGCCGGTAGTCGACGGTGTTCGCGTGGACGTGCAGGGTGCGGGCGGTGAGCTGACGGCTCAGGTCGTGGGAGATGTGCGTCTCGAGTGTCTCGACGAGCTCGGGCGAGTCGTCGAGCGGGTCGAGGACCCGCGCGAGATGCCGTCGGGCGGGACCGGGCCGGGTCAGCTGGTATTCGAGGGCGAGGTCCTGCATGCCGTAGGTGCCCACCGGGCGTCCGAGCCGGCGCACGAGGTCGAGCAGTTCGTGGGACTGCTTCGCGGCCGTGGGTACCTCCGGCACCGTCGCGTGGACGAGCGCCATCGTCACGGACACCCCGGCCACCGACTCGAGGCGGGTACGGAACTCCTCCACGTTGTCGACTCCGGGGGCTTCCGGCAGGAGCACGGTGCCGCCCTCGGGCCCGAGCATCGCCAGGTGCCGGCCCTCGCAGATCGCCTCGAGTTCGGTCTCGACGCGACGCAGGGTGCGTCGCGCGACGACCTCGGGGCGCACGTGCGGATTGCGTTCGTCGGGGTGACGGGTGAGCGCGACGGCGAGCACCGCGTAGGTGTCGGCCAGCACGAGCCCGGAACGCTGCGCGACGGCGGCGGCGTCCTGGCCGCTGAGCAGCGCCGTCACCAGTTCCTGCGACGCGACGTCGCGTTCGCGGCGGATGGCGTCGAGTTCGGCGACGAAACCGGTGGTCGCCGCGACGGTCACCTTCTCGAGCAGCGCCATCCACAGCCGGGAGGCGTCGGCGACGGATGCGACGTCGCCCTCGCGCGCGCGGTCGGTGACGAGTTCCCAGCCCAGCCTTATCCCTTCGTGGTAGATCCGGAGCATGTACTCGAGCCGGAACCCGGCGCGGGCCCACTGGGCGGCGCTGCTGCGCAGGTCGGCGAGTTCCGCGTCGGTGGGCAGTTCCCCGGAGTCGAGGAGGTGGATGGCGATGCGCAGGCAGCGCACCGTCACCTCGGTGACGTCGCCGCGCAGCGATTCGCCCGGCCTGAGGGAGCACGGCGCCACGTTCTCGGCGAAGTGCGCCACGAGCCTGCGCGCGACCGCGGGCAGGTCGCGCAGCGGCACGGACGCCGGTTCGCCGTCGACCACGAACGCCGGGGTCCGGTCGTTCTCCCCCCCGCGGTCGTGTCCGGGCACCCGGACATGATCCGTTACAGACATCCCTCGAACCCCCATCGAAGAGTAGATCTACATACTGTGCAGTAGAGAATCCGCCTCGCAGTGTGACACATGCAACCCCTGGTGCCGATGTTCCTGTGATCCGGGCAACGAGAATCGGCCCGCGACGTGCGCGGGCCGATCGGATCCTCAAGCGAGCAGTTTCTTCTGGACCTTCCCCATCGCATTGCGGGGCAGGGCGTCCACGACCCGCACCTCACGTGGGCGTTTGTGCACCGACAACTGCCCGGCCACCAGGTCGATCAGCTCGTCCGGGTCGACGGGCGGCCCGTCCGGGGCGGGCACGACGAAGGCGACGATCCGCTGTCCGAGATCGGCGTCGGGCAGCCCCACCACGGCCACCTCCCGCACCGACGGATGTCCGAGCAGCACGGTCTCGATCTCCCCCGCCCCGACCCGGAACCCACCGGACTTGATCAGGTCGGTGGACTCGCGGCCGACGATCCGGTGGAAGCCGTCCGGGTCGATCACCGCGACGTCGCCGGTGACGAACCAGCCGTCCTCGGTCCACGCGGCGGCGGTCGCGTCGGGACGGTTCAGGTAGCCGTCGAAGAGCATCGGGCCCCGTACCTGCAGTACCCCGATGCTCTCGCCGTCGTGGGGCACGTCGCGGCCCTGCTCGTCGCGCAGGCGGGTCTCGACCCCGGCGACCGGCGTGCCGACCCAGCCGGGGCGGCGTTCCCCGTCGACGCGGGTGCTCAGGGTCAGCATGGTCTCGCTCATGCCGTAGCGCTCGATCGGGGTCAGGCCGGTCAGGTCGCGCAGCCGCTCGAAGACGGGCACGGGCAGCGGTGCGCTGCCGGAGACCAGCAGCCGGGCACCGCTCAGGGCGCGGGCGGAGTCCTCGTCCTCGACGATCCGCGACCACACGGTGGGAACACCGAAGTAGAGCGTTCCTTTCGCCTCCGCGTAGGCCTGCGGGGTGGGCCTGCCGGTGTGGATCAGCGGGCTGCCGACCCGCAGCGCCCCGACCACCCCGAGTACGAGGCCGTGGACGTGGAACAGCGGCAGGCCGTGGACGAGCGTGTCGCGTTCGGTCCAGGCCCAGGCCTCGGCGAGGGCGTCGATGCCGGCCGCGATCGCGCGGCGGCTCAGCAGCACGCCCTTCGGGGCGCCGGTGGTGCCCGAGGTGTACAGCACGAACGCCGGCCGGGCCGGATCCGGCTCGGGCAGGTGGTGCCAGTCGCGGGCGTGCAGGCGGACGGGAATGCTCGGCAGCTGCGGCACGTCGGGGTGCGCCTCGGGGGCGGGACCGAGCCACGCCTGCGCCCCCGAATCGGTGAGGATGTGGGCGAGTTCGGCCGGGCCCGAGTCGGGTGGCACCGGCACGACGGTGGTGCCGGCCAGCAGGCATCCGGTGACGGCGGCGACGGTCGTCGCGGTGGGGACGGCGAGCACGGCCACCCGGTCGGCGCGGGCGACCCGCGCGGCGACGGCGGTGGCGGCACCGAGCAGGCCGCTGCGGGAGAAGCTGTGGCCGTCGATGCGGACCGCGTCGGGCAGGTCGTCGCCGCGTGCGACGGCCAGCGGGTTCAGCGAACGAAGCAGTGCAGACACGACAGTCACGATCCCATATCGCGGCGGGGCGTCCCGGGAGGCGGAGCCTGCAGTTCGGGATGCGGGTGTGCCGGGCGGTCCTCGCCGGTTCCGGTGTGTGCCGGGCGCAGCGGGGGCAGGACGGTGCCGAGCACCGCACCGAGCAACATCCCGATGAGCACCGCGACGCCGTGGGCGTCGCCGAGGGCCACGAGCACCGCGCCGAGCAGGAAGGTCGCGACGGACGCGATCACCTGCGGACGGCTCGCGCCGACGATCGGCCACAGGCCCGCCAGACTCCCGGCCAGGGCGAGGGTGGCGCCGGTGGTGCCGGCGCCGACCGACGGGACGACGAAGGTCGTGAACAGTCCCCACAGGATCTGGCCGAGGACGAACAGGCCGACGGCGCGGTACCAGCCCCAGCTGCGGACGGCGGCGACGGCGACGATCGCCAGCAGCACCAGATTGGCGACGGTGAGCAGCACCCCGCCGTCCTCGACGACACCGGCGGTGAGCACCCGCCACCATTCACCCGAGTCGCGGGTGCGGACCGGTCTGCGGTCGAGGACGTCGAGCAGGTCCGGGGCGATCAGCCGCGCGACGGACGCGGCCGTGACCGTCGCCCACAGCACGACGGCGGCCGCGGGTGGTGGCCACCGGAACGTCCGGGCGGCCGCTCGCGTCGTGGGGGCCGCGGCGAACGCAGCGACCCCCACGACGGCGACGTAGAGCACCCACAGGCGCGGATCCTCACCGGACGAAGTCACGGGGCCAATCTACCGGCGTGTCCCTGCCGGACGTGTCAGCGAAGCCGTTCCGCCGCGGCCGCGATCGCCTCGTCGGTCGCGGTGAGCGCGATCCGCACGTGCAGGACCCCGCCGGGACCGTAGAACTCGCCGGGGGCGACGAGGATGCCGCGTTCGGCGAACCAGTCGACGGTGGCCCGGCACTCCTCGCCGCGCGTGGCCCACAGGTACAGCCCGGCCTCCGAGTGGTCGACCGTGAAGCCGGCCCCGCGGACCGCCTCGAGGAGCACCTCGCGGCGCTTGCGGTACTTCTCGCGCTGGGCGTTCTCGTGCTCGTCGTCGTTCAGCGCCGCCGTCATCGCCGACTGGATCGGCAGGGGCAGCATCATCCCGGCATGCTTGCGGACCTCGAGCAGGTCCGCGACGAGCTCGGCGTCGCCGGTGACGAAACCGGCGCGGTAGCTCGCGAGATTCGACGTCTTCGACAGCGAGTGCACCGCGAGCAGGTTGGTGTGGTCGCCGCCGCACACGCTCGGGTGCAGGATGGACGGGGCCTCACCCTCCCAGGTCAGGCCGAGATAGCACTCGTCGGACACCACGATCGCGTCGCGGCTGCGCGCCCATTCGACGACCTTGCGCAGGTGGTCGGCGCCGAGCACCTTGCCGGTCGGGTTGGACGGCGAGTTCACGAACACCAGCGACGCGACCTCGGGTCCGAGGCGCGTGAGGCCGTCGGCGCGGATGATGCGGGCGCCGGCGAGCAGTCCGCCCACCTCGTAGGTGGGGTACGCCAGTTCGGGGATGACGACGAGGTCGTCGGCACCGAGACCGAGCAGCGACGGCAGCCAGGCGATCATCTCCTTGGTGCCGATCGCCGGCAGGATCGCCGCCGGGTCGAGACCGGTGACGCCGTAACGCCGTTCGAGGGCGCCCACCGCCGCGGCCCGCAGTTCGGCGGTGCCGTGCGTGGTCGGATAACCGGGCTCCTCGGCGACCGCCGTCAGCGCTTCGCGGATGACGGGCGCGACGGGGTCGACGGGGGTGCCCACCGACAGGTTGACGATTCCGTCGGGATGAGCGGCTGCCTTGTTCTTCGCGTCGGTCAGGGAATCCCACGGGAAGTCCGGCAGATTTTTCGCCACCGACCGGCGGACGCGCGTGCTCACGAAAGTTCCACCGACCCGTTCGTCACTCTTCACCCATGGGAGGGAGGTTCTTGATGAACGGCGGGTCGTAGTCGATCTTGCCGAGCTTCGCGGCACCGCCGGGCGATCCGAGGTCCTGGAAGAAGTCGACGTTCGCCTTGATGTACTCCGACCACTCGTCCGGGACGTCGTCCTCGTAGAAGATCGCTTCGACGGGGCAGACCGGCTCGCACGCGCCGCAGTCGACGCACTCGTCGGGGTGGATGTACAGCGAGCGTCCACCCTCGTAGATGCAGTCGACGGGGCATTCCTCGATGCATGCCTTGTCCATCACGTCCACGCACGGTTCCGCAATCGTGTACGTCACTGCTGTTCTCCCTGCCTCTCTGTCAGCCCGCCGACCTGTGCGGCCTCGCCGAACCGGGCGTCCTCGACGCCCCCGGTCCTCCAGTATCCCCCGACACCCGGAGGCACCCCGGAGTAAGGGTGCCCTACTACGGCCGGAGACGCTCGGCGAGGTCAGCGCACGGTCAGCGGAAGTTCCACCGGTGCGTAGGTCGTGGTGCGCTGCCGCGCCGGACGGCCGATGCCCTCGGCGATCGCGACGAGCTCGGCGACGGTCTTCTCCGAGCCGTGCTGCGAACCGGCCATCCGTGAGATGGTCTCCTCCATCAGCGTGCCACCGAGGTCGTTGGCGCCGCCCTCGAGCATGGCCTGCGTCCCGGCGATGCCGAGCTTGACCCAGCTGGTCTGGATGTTGGCGATCCGGCCGTGCAGCATGATCCGCGCGAGCGCGTGCGCGGCCCGGTTGTCGCGCATGGTCGGGCCGGGACGCGAGGCGCCGGCCAGGTACAGCGGCGACGACTGGTGCACGAAGGGCAGCAGCACGAACTCGGTGAAACCGCCTGTGCGGTCCTGGATCCCGCGGATGACGTTGAGGTGACCGACCCAGTGGTGCGGCTGGTCGACGTGCCCGTACATCATCGTCGAGCTCGACCGGATGCCCACCTCGTGCGCGGTGGTGACGATGTCGATCCACTCGGCCGTGGGCAGTTTGCCCTTCGTCAGCACCCACCGGACCTCGTCGTCGAGGATCTCGGCCGCCGTGCCCGGGATGGTGTCGAGACCGGCCGCGCGCAGCTCGGTGAGCCAGTCGCGGACGGAGGTGCCGCCGCGCGCCACACCGTTGGCGATCTCCATCGGCGAGAAGGCATGCACGTGCATGGTGGGCACGCGCTCCTTCACGGCCCGCACCAGATCGGCGTAGCCCGTGACGGGCAGCTCGGGGTCGATGCCGCCCTGCATGCAGACCTCGGTGGCGCCGGCGACGTGGGCCTCCCAGGCGCGGTCGGCGACCTCGCTCGTCGACAGGGTGAACGCGTCGGCGTCGCCCTTGCGTTGTGCGAAGGCGCAGAACCGGCAGCCGGTGTAGCAGATGTTGGTGAAGTTGATGTTCCGGTTGACGACGAAGGTGACGTCGTCGCCGACGGTGTCGCGGCGCAGCTGGTCGGCGAGCGCGACCATCGCCTCGAGCCCGGCGCCGTCGGCGTTGGCGAGGGCGATGTACTCGGCGTCGGTGCATCCCCCCGGGTCGCGTTCGGCGGAGCGCAGCGCCGACAGCACGTCGCTGTCGAGCCGCACCGGCGCCGACGAGCCGAGGGCGAGGACCTGTTCGCGGACGGTCTCCCAGTCCCCGAAGGCGCTGCCGAGGTCGGAGCGGTGCTCGGTGTTGCGTCCGGTCACGTCGATCTCGGAGTTCAGGTCGATGCGGCCCGAGGACTCCCAGTCGATGTCGGGTTCCTGCCAGGGCAGGCCCGACGGGATCACGTCGCGCGCCAGGCCCGTTCGCGGATCGGCCAGCGCCTGCACGTGCGCGGTGATGCGCGGGTCGATCCACGGCTGCCCGGCGAGCACGTACTTCGGTTGCGCCGCGATGCGTTCGGTGAGTTCGAAACCCGCCTCCGCGCTGACCTGCGCGAGGACGTCCAGATTCGGCCAGGGCCGTTCGGGATTGACGTGGTCGGGGGTCAGCGGCGACACCCCGCCCCAGTCGTCGACACCGGCGGCGAGCAGGGCCTTGCACTCGTCGAGGGAGACGAGATTCGGCGGCGCCTGGATGCGCATGCCGGGGCCGAGCACGAGGCGGGCGACGGCGATGGCGGCGAGGAACTCGTCGAGGTCGGCGTCGTCGGCGTCGCGCATGGCGGTGTCGTCCTTGGCCCGGAAGTTCTGGACGATGACTTCCTGGATGTGACCGAATGCCTTGTGCGACTTGCGGATGGCGTGGAGCGACTCGGCGCGCTCGGTGACGGTCTCACCGATGCCCACGAGGATGCCGGTGGTGAAGGGCACGGACAGCCGCCCCGCGTCGGTGAGCACCCGCAGCCGCACCTCGGGGTTCTTGTCGGGGCTGCCGTGGTGGCACTGCCCCTTCTCGGCGAACAGCCGCTCGGAGGTGGTCTCGAGCATCATGCCCATCGACGGCGCGACCGGCTTCAGGCGTGAGATCTCCGCCCAGCTCATGACCCCCGGGTTGAGGTGGGGCAGCAGACCGGTCTCCTCGAGCACCCGGATCGCCATGGCCCGCACGTAGTCGAGGGTGGAGTCGTAGCCGCGCTCGTCGAGCCACTGCTTCGCCTCGGGCCAGCGGTCCTCCGGGCGGTCACCGAGGGTGAACAGCGCTTCCTTGCAACCGAGTTCGGCGCCCCGGCGGGCGATCTCGAGGATCTCGTCCGGCTCGAGGTACATGCCGCGGCCCTCGGCGCGGAGCTTGCCCGGCACCGTGACGAAGGTGCAGTAGTGGCACCGGTCCCGGCACAGCCGGGTGATGGGCACGAACACCTTCCGCGAGTACGTGACGGTGCCCGGCCGGCCCTCGGTCACGAGTCCGGCATCGCGGACCCGGGCGGCCGAGGTGCACAGATCCTCGAGATCGGCGCCGCGCGCCTGCAGCAGCACGGCGGTCTCGTCCACATTGAGCGTGACCCCGTCGCGGGCGCGCCGAAGCGCCCGGCGCATGGCCGAAGCAGTCGGATACGGGTTTGCTCCGGGCCGGACTGTCGGCGTGGGGAGCATCGCGGACTGCGGGGCGTCGTCAGCGGAATCGGTCATGCGCCCGATCATGCGCCTCCGAGCACCCCCATGCCACCTCGGGGTCTATTCGTGCGGGTAGTCGTCGTCGACCGGGACCTCGCGGTACTGCTCGTAGGTGTCGGCCGGGTCCGCTTCGAGCGGCACGTCCGAGGGCAGATCGTCGGCAGGATCGTCGTAGACGGGAATCGCCTGCTCGAGGCGGTCGGCCTCGGAGTCGTTGTCCGACTGGATCTCGATGTCGAGGGCGTTCGATGACTCGGTCACGGCGATCTCCTCCTGTGGTCGGTCCGGGCCGGATCACGCCGACGGGGACGGGTTCCGGCCCGGGCTTCGGAATCCAGCCTAGCGTGGTTCACGATACGGGTCGGGCGGAGCAGGAGGTACGGGTTGGACGACAGCGATACGGGGCACGCCTCCACCGTGGTGATGATGCGCGAACCCGCCTGGCACCCGAGCCCGAAGGCCCGTCTCCTGTGGGCGGCGGGAGCGGCCCTGATGTGGCTGCCGGTGGTGATCGCGCAGGTCGTGTGGGTGGTCGTCGCCCCGGTGGCCCCGGTCTGGCATCTCGTCGCCGCGGCCGCGACCGTCGTGCTCGCCGGCCCTCACATCGGTGTGGTGCCGTTCTGGCGGTACCGGGTGCACCGCTGGGAGATCGACGACACCGCCGTGTACACCAGGTCGGGCTGGTGGACGCAGGAGCGTCGCATCGCCCCGATCTCGCGGATCCAGACCGTCGACACCGAACGCGGGCCGCTGGACCGCTGGCTGGGCCTGGCCACGGTCACGGTCACCACCGCGTCGGCAGCGGGCGCGGTGAGGATCGCAGCCCTCGACCGGGACGTCGCCGACGAGACCGTCGCCCGTCTGACCGCGCTCGCCGCCACAGCCGAGGCGGACGCCACATGACCGTGCCCCCTCCCCCCGAGACGGAACCCCGCCCCGACGAACAGGTGCCGTGGTCGCGACTGGACGGCCGGATGCTGCTCGTCCACCCGATCGAGGAGCTCCTCAGGCTGCTGCCGGTGCTGGTCGGCACGGTGATCCTGGGTACCGCCCAGGGCAATCCGTTCCTGGGGCTCGCGGTCGCCGGGGTGCTCGTGACGGTGGGCCTGTTGCGGTGGTTCACCACCACCTACCGGATCGGTCCCGTCCACGTGGAACTGCGGCGTGGGCTGCTGCAGCGCCAGGAGCTGTCGGTGCCGCGCAGCCGGATCCGGTCGGTGGACGTCGAGCAGCGGGTGCTGCACCGTCTGCTGGGCCTGGCCGTGGTGAAGATCGGGACCGGGCAGCGCAGCGGCGACGACCGCAACCGCTTCGAGCTCGCCGGGCTGCCGGTCGCTGCGGTGCCGGCGTTGCGGGCCGCGTTGCTGGCCGTGGCCCGCGAAACCGAGCAGAGTTCCGAGACGAGGACCACCGAGACCGGGAACGCTGCGACAGGGAACGCTGCGACAGGGAACGCCGGGGCGCGAGCCGAACGCGAACTGGCCCGGTTCGACCCGCGGTGGGTGCGCTACGCGCCGTTCTCCGCGACCGGACTGGCCGGTGTCGCCGCGGTCGCGGGTGCACTCTTCCAGTTCGAGCTGGGCCGGCGCATCGCCGAGTCGCAGGTCGTGCGGCGCGGCGTCGAGACCGTCGCGGCCATCGGGCCGATCGTGGCCCTCGGTGTGCTGCTGGTCGCCGTCCTGGCGGTCGCGAGTGTCGCAGCATGCGTGCGGTACCTGCTGGTCTACGGCAACCTGCGGGTGACCGACGACGGCCGGGTGCTGCGCATCGGCCGGGGTCTGCTCGAGACCCGGCACACCACCCTCGACCGGGCCCGGCTGCGCGGGGTCGTGGTGCGCGAACCGCTCGCGCTCCGGCTGGTGGGTGCGGCCCGCCTCGACGCCGTGATGACCGGGGTGGAGACGGGACCGGGCGGCTCGTCGCTGGTCCTGCCGTCGGCGCCCGAACAGGAGGTGCGGCGGGTCGCGGCGGAGGTGCTCACCGACCCGGCGCCCGTCGACGTGCCACTGCGCGCACACGGCCCGGCCGCGCGCCGGCGGCGCTACGTCCGCACCCTCGGTCCCCTGGCGGTCGCCGTGGCGGTCGCAGGGGTCGTGCTCCGGCTCACCGGACGGCCCGTCCCCGTTCCCCTGACGATCGTGGTGTCGGTGCTGCTGGTCGCGGCGGTGGCGCTCGCACAGGACCGCTATCGAGGGCTCGGGCACGCCGTGGTGCGCGGACGGCTGGTCGCCCGCAGCGGGTCGGTCGACCGGCAGCGCGTGCACCTGGACGCCGACGGGGTGATCGGGTGGACGGTCCGGCAGACCTTCTTCCAGCGACGGTCCGGGCTCGCGACCGTCGTCGCCGCGACCCCCGCCGGCGCCGGCCGGTACGAGGTGGTGGACCTGCCCGAGGAGCTGGCGTGGTCGCTCGTCGACGAGGTCACCCCGGGCATGGGTGGGAGGTGGATGCAGCGATGAGGGGACCGTTGCGCGGCACACCGCCGAGCACACTCATGGAACTCGACGAGGCACTGATCGACTGCCGGGCCTGCCCGCGGCTGGTCGCGTGGCGGGAGCGGGTCGCACGGGAGAAACGCGCGGCCTTCCGCGACGAGGAGTACTGGGGGCGGCCCGTCCCGGGTTTCGGCCCGGCCGACGCCGCGCTGCTGATCGTCGGGCTCGCGCCCGCGGCGCACGGCGCGAACCGGACGGGCCGGATGTTCACCGGCGACCGGTCGGGTGAGGTGCTCTACGCCGCCCTGCACGAGGCGGGTCTCGCCTCGCAGCCCACCGCCACCCGCACCGGTGACGGGCTGGAACTGTTCGGCACCCGCATCACCTCACCGGTGCACTGTGCGCCGCCGGAGAACAAGCCGACGGTCGTCGAACGCGACACCTGCCGGCACTGGCTCGAGCAGGAACTCGACCTGCTCTCCCCCACACTGCGGTCGGTGGTGGTCCTCGGGGGTTTCGGGTGGCAGGCCCTGTTGCCGGTGCTCGCCGCGGCGGGGTGGGCGATCCCGGTGCCGCGGCCGAGATTCGGGCACGGCGCGCACGCGGTCCTCGCGCCGACCGAGCGGCGGGAGCGGCCGCTGCAACTGTTCGGCTGCTATCACGTCAGCCAGCAGAACACCTTCACCGGGCGGTTGACCCGGGAGATGGTGACCGATGTGCTCAGGGACGCGGGCCGGGCTGCGGGGCTGCCGGCGACACCTGCCGGGTGATCTCCTTGATGCGGGCCGAGAACAGGTAGGCGCCGGCCGGGGCGAGCGCGGTGACGGGCAGCAGCAGGGTGCGCCAGTCGTCGACGAGCAGCACGTCGCCGCCGGGACCGCCGAACAGGCAGACGAAGAACATCACCGCCCACGCGACGAGCGGCAGCACCGCCGGGCGCAGCGAGCCGGTCTCGGTGCGGACCGCCATCACCAGCAGGAGATTGGCGATGCCGGACAGGACGAGGGTGACGGGGAACGGCACCCCGCCGATGTACAGGCCCAGGAAGAAGACCGACAACAGGGCGCACAGCGCACCGTCGAGCACGAGCAGCGCGACCACTCCTCGACGCGGCCCAGTCTCGAGGGGTGCCGCGGCGGGGGCTGCGATTGCGGGATCGACAGTCATGCTTCGATGGTGCGCTACCGGGGCTCGGGCCTCGCAACCGGGTCGGGGCAGGGATGGGCGGGTGGTTCAGGGCACCGGCGGGTAGCCCAGCATGGTGAGCAGCGCGCTCTGCTGGTCGGCCCAGGCGTAGAGGGCGTTCCAGTAGTCGGCGTGGATCTGGTCGGCATACGGTCGCAGCGAGTCCACGAACGCGACGATCTGATTCTGGACGGACCAGTTGTACATCGGACCCCCTGTATGACGCAGGTCACTTCATCGACACGATAATGACCTGAATCACACTATCCGATTCCGGAGAAGAGGTCGTCCTCCCGGCCCGTGGCGTCGACATGACCCCGTTCGCCCCGCACCAGAACGAAGTGCTCCTGGTCGAAGACCGGCTGCGCGACGAGATTGGACAGCGCGAACTGCTCCCCACCCGGCGCGACCAGCACCTGGGTGGCGTGCGCCGCCATGGCGGTGCGCTTCGCGTCGAGCACCGACCGGACGTCGACGACGGTCGTGACCTGCTCGTCCGGCACGCTCGGCAGCTCGCCCGGTTCGGGACGCCGCCAGCCCTCCGGCAACTCCCCCATCTCGGCGAGGCCACGTTCGAGAGCGGAGCGCTCGGTCACCGTCCAGTACACCTTCGCCGGTGTCCAGGGTGCACCGGCAGCCGGATAGTCCTCGGTCCCCGCCGCCTCCACGGCCGCGGTGACACGCTCGTGCACGGCGATGTGGTCGGGATGCCCGTAACCGCCGACGGGGTCGTAGGTGACCACCACGTGCGGCCGGGTCTCGCGGATCACCGCGACGAGCGCCTCGACGGCCTCCTCCGGGTCGGCGTTGACCCAGGCACGCGGGTTCTCCGCCGACGGGGTGCCGGCCATGCCGGAGTCCCGCCAGTGCCCGGCCCCGCCGAGGAACCGCGGCCGGTCCACGCCGAGCGCCCCGAGCGCGCGGGTGAGTTCGACGATGCGGTAGCCGCCGAGCTGGTCGGCCCGGTCGGCGGTGAGCTGCGCCCACTCGTCGCCGATGACCTCGCCCTCCTCACCGAGGGTGCAGGTCACGACGGTGACCTCGACGCCTTCGGAGACGTAGCGGGCGATGACACCTCCGGTGGTGAGGGTCTCGTCGTCGGGATGGGCATGTACGAGGAGCAGCCGGCGATCGGCGATTCCGGGTACAGGGCTCTCTGGTACAGGGGTTTCGGTCACGGCGCGGTCCTTCCCCACGGGTTCACGGTGTGGTCCTCGACCACAGCGAGGCGTCACCGAGGATCCCGGTGGCGACCGCCGCGGTCAGCGAGACGTTCTCGACGCCCGGTCCGGCGGCGACGACGGCTCGGTCCTGCGAGATCGGCAGGGTCACGGCGAGATCCCACAGCTGCGGCTGGGCAGCGGCCAGGATCTCCGCGGCGTCGGCGGTGCCACGGAGCCCGTCGAGCAGCCGCGGCTCGAGTTCGGGGACGCAGGCACCCGACAGATTGCTCGGCGCTTCCAGCTGCGCTTCGAGTGCTTCGCGCAGGTCCTCCGGGTCGGGCCGGTCGGTGGTCTCCGCGGTGGCGCCGGGAACCGCGGCATCGGCGCCGACGGTGTCGGATGCAGTGGCCTCACCGGTCTCCTCGGTCTCCACCGCCGGATCGACCGGGGCGGGCAGGCACCCGAACCGCGACAGGGCAGCGGTGGCGGGATCTCCCCCGGCCCGCGTCCAGCCGACGATCGCGTGCACGTCGCCCTCGACGAGCGACTCCCCGTACAGCTCGCCGGGCTCGATCTCCTCGACGGACGCGTCGATACCGGCGCCGCGCCACACGTCGACGGCGGTGCGGGCCACGGCGCGGGCGATGTCGTCGCCCTCCGGCACCCCGACGACAAGCGTCAACGGCCGGCCGTCGCGCACCAGGGTGCCCTCCGGCAGGGCGGGACCGGTCGGGCCGGCGGCGGTGGTCGCGGCAGGGGTGGTCGTGACGGGAGGCTCCGGGACGGGCGCCGACGGCTCGGCCGGCGCGGCGTCCTCGGGAACCGGCGCCGGATCGACGGCGACGGGTTCGGGCGGGACGGGCAGGTATCCGGCCTCGGCCAGCAGACGGAGGGCTCCCTCCCGGTCGGGGCGCGGCGGCATCGACGGGGCGTAGCCCGGATCGGAGGGTGCGAGCACCTGCGCGCGGGCGGGCACCACACCGGTCTCGGTGCCGGCGGCGACCATGCCGAGCAGGTCGGGGTCGAGCAGGCCGAGCAGCCCGCGTCGCACCTGCGGGTCGGTGAGTTCGGGCGTGCGGGTGTTGAGCGTCAGGTCGAGGGTGCGCGACTGCAGCTGCACGCCGGTCCGCACGCCCGGTACGGCGCCGAGCTGGGCTTCGAGGGCGCGGCCGCCGCGGTGCTGCACGACCTGCGTGTCGCCGCTGCGCATCGACTGGGTGACCTGCGCGTCGCTGCCGCTGCGGCGCAGGAGGACCTCGTCGGGCACGGCCGGGGTACCCCAGAACCGGTCGTTGCGTTCGAGCAGCACCTCGCCGCGGCCGCGGTCGACGGTGTCGACATGGAACCGGCCGCCGGAGACCGGGACGGTCTCGGACAGACCGGTGGAGAACCCGCCGGGCGTGTCCTTGACGAGGTGGGCGGGCAGCAGGTTCGTGAACAGTTCGCGCCAGGCGGGATACGGCTCGCGCAGGGTCACCGTGACGGTCTTGCCACCGCCGGAGGACTTCACGTCGTCGATGAGGCGGTAGCCGGCGGGATCGACCACGCCGGGCTGGGTGACCATCTGCCGCCACAGATAACGGAAGTCCTCGGCGGCGATCGGAGCGCCGTCCGACCACTGGGCATCGCCGCGCAGCCGGTACGTGATGGTGAAGGGGTTCTCGTCGGTGACCTCGGCGGAGATCAGCAGCGCGTCGTCGGGGACCCACACGGAGGCGGCGGGCCTCTCCGGGTCGGGCACGGCGCGGAAGGCGCTGGGCAGCACGAGTTCGGCGACGGCGTTCGCGACCGGGGTCTGGTCGGCCAGCAGGTGCGGGTTGAAGCCGGAGCCGATCTCGTCGACCGAGACCACCACGGTGGTGCGTTTCGGGGCGGGAGCCGGTGGCGGGGTGGGTTCGGCCTGCTCGATCGGCGGCGGCGGATCGGCGGTACAGGCGGTCAGCGTCAGCGCCAGGACCGCGAGTCCGGCCGTCGCCCCGGTGCGCCAGCGGCGGGCAGACGTACGCGACACTCGGGCTCCCTTCCGTCGGGCGGCTGGTACGTGGGTGGCCCCGGCCAGCACGTGCTCGCCGGGGCCACCCACAGCCTGACTACTTGTTACGGGCCTTCTCACGCGACCGGGCACGCGCACGGTCGGTCGCGGACAGGTGCACCTTGCGCACGCGCACGTCCTCGGGCGTGACCTCGACGCACTCGTCGACAGCACAGAACTCGAGGGCGGCCTCGAGGGTGAGCTCGATCGGCTTGGCGAGGGTCTCCATCACGTCGGCGGTCGAAGAGCGCATGTTGGTGAGCTTCTTCTCGCGGGTGACGTTGATGTCGAGGTCCTCGGCGCGCGGGTTGATGCCCACGACGTGGCCCTCGTAGGTGTCGCTGCCCGGCTCGACGAAGAAGGTGCCACGGTCGGCGAGCTGGATCATCGCGAACGGGGTGACGGTGCCGGCCCGGTCGGAGACGAGCGAACCGGTGTGGCGGGCCCGGATCTCGCCGGCCCACGGCGCGTAGCCGTGGAAGACGGCGTTGGCGATACCGGTGCCGCGGGTCTCGGTGAGGAAGTCGGTGCGGAAACCGATCAGACCGCGCGACGGCACGAGGAACTCCATGCGGATCCAGCCGGTGCCCTGGTTGGTCATCTGGACCATCTTGCCCTTGCGGTTCGCGAGGAGCTGGGTGATCGCGCCGAGGTGCTCCTCGGGGGTGTCGATCGTGAGCTCCTCGTAGGGCTCGTGCAGCTTGCCGTCGATGGTCTTGGTGACCACCTGGGGCTTGCCGACGGTCAGCTCGAAGCCTTCGCGGCGCATCTGCTCGACGAGGATCGCGAGGGCGAGCTCGCCACGCCCCTGGACCTCCCAGGCGTCCGGGCGTCCGATGTCGAGCACGCGCAGCGACACGTTGCCGACGAGCTCGGCGTCGAGGCGGGACTTGACCATGCGGGCGGTGAGCTTGTGGCCCTTCACGCGGCCGACGAGCGGCGAGGTGTTGGTGCCGATGACCATCGAGATGGCCGGCTCGTCGACGGTGATGCGCGGCAGCGCGACCGGGTTCTCCGGATCGGCGAGGGTGTCGCCGATCATGATGTCCGGGATACCGGCGACGGCGACGATGTCGCCGGCCACGGCGACCTCACCGGGCTGGCGCTCGACACCGACGGTCTTGAGCAGCTCGGTGATCTTGACGTTCTTGACGCCGTCGGCGTGCATCCACGCGACGGTCTGGCCCTTGCGCAGCTCACCCTGGTGGATGCGCAGCAGGGCGAGGCGGCCGAGGAACTCGGACGCGTCGAGGTTGGTGACGTGGGCCTGCAGCGGCGCCGACGGATCGCCCTTGGGGGCGGGGATGCACTCCATGAGGACCTCGAAGAGCTCGTCGAGGTTCTCGGCGTCGGGGACCTGGCCGTTCTCGGGCTGCTTCTTGGAGGCCTTGCCCTCGCGGCCGGAGGCGTAGAGGACGGGCAGTTCGAGCGCGAGCTCGGCGGCCTCGGCGGCCTCGTCGGCGAGGTCCGAGGCGAGATCGAGCAGCAGGGTCTGGCTCTCCTCGACGACCTCGGCGATGCGGGCGTCGGGGCGGTCGGTCTTGTTGACCACGAGGATCACCGGCAGGCAGGCGGCGAGCGCCTTGCGCAGCACGAAGCGGGTCTGCGGGAGCGGGCCCTCGGACGCGTCGACGAGCAGGACGACACCGTCGACCATGGACAGGCCGCGCTCGACCTCACCGCCGAAGTCGGCGTGGCCGGGGGTGTCGATGACGTTGATGACGGTCACGGTGCCGTCGGCGTGGTGCCGGTGCACCGCGGTGTTCTTCGCGAGAATGGTGATGCCCTTCTCGCGCTCGAGGTCGCCGGAGTCCATGACCCGGTCGACGAGTTCCGCACGTTCGGCGAACGCGCCCGACTGGCGCAACATGGCGTCGACGAGAGTGGTCTTTCCGTGGTCGACGTGCGCCACGATGGCGACGTTCCGAAAATCAGCGGTGCTCACGCGATAGCTCTCCTGGCTGTAGTCCGGCCACACGGCACTGGACCCGGTCGGCACCTCGCCCGTACGGCGTTCGTCTCGATGGCCGCGACGCGAGATTGCGAGCCACCCGCGACGTCGCCGTCGGCGCGCGCAGGTACTGCGGCCATCGATACACTTTACAGCCTTCGTGCGGGTCGGCGCGCCTACCCCACCTCATCGCCGCAGGTCGGTGCCCGACGGGCGTGACGCTCGACACTCCCCGACCCGCTTCCGCCGTGCTCGACCGCGACTTTCCGGACGCACAGTTCCCGGGATGGCGAGTAAGGGAATGCTAACCTCCCCTTCACGGGACCGGAACAGTCACGATCCCTCGGTCCGGGAAGGCAGGACGGGAGACCCATGGGAAAGGTCAAGCCGAGCAAGGTCGCGAGCTTGAAGCCGAAGAAGAAGTGCTGCCGCAAGAAGACGCGGTGCCTCAAGTGCCCGGTGGTCGTGATGCGCATGAAGAAGGTCGAGAACGACGGCCTGAGCAAGAAGGAACTGCGCAAGTACCTGGAGAAGGCCCGCGCCGCCTGAGCCCGGCGGTCCGGATCCCGCCCCGCTTCAGCACCGCAGATTCAACGCCGCAGATGCTCCCGCAGGTCCGGGATCCACGCGCGGTCGGCCGGCACGAGATCGACCGAGTCGAGTTCGTCGGCGTCGACCCACCGCAGGGCGGCGTGGTCGAGCGGCCGCGGCACCCCCGACACCAGTTCCACCAGGTAGGCACACAGCTCCCGTCCGCCCGCCAGCGGCACCGCCGGCCCGATCCGCTCGGCGCCGCGCACCTCGACCCCGAGTTCCTCCCGCAGCTCCCGGACCAAGGCGGCCTCGATGCTCTCCCCCGGCTCGGCCTTCCCGCCCGGCAGCTCCCACAGTCCCGCGAGTTCGGCCGGACGGGTGCGCTGCGCGAGCAGCACACGGCCGTCACGGACGACGGCGCCCGCCACCACGTGGCCCGGTGGGGCCGGTGTTGTTGCAGTCATGACGTGCATCGTCCCAGAATGGATCATGGCCCAGCTGCTGACGGACGGAGAGATCGACACCGCGCTGGCGGACCTGTCGCAGTGGCATCGCGCCGGAGACGCCCTGGTCCGCACCATCGAGGCGCCGACCTTCCTCGACGCGATCGCCCTCGTGGACAAGGTCGCGGTCGTCGCCGAGGAGATGAATCACCATCCCGACATCGACATCCGCTGGCGGAAGGTGACCTTCCTGCTCAGCACGCACTCGGCCGGGGGCATCACGGCGTCGGATCCGGCGCTTGCGCACCGGATCGACCAGGAAGCCCGCCGGGTCGGGCTGTAGCGCCGGCCGCGTCGCGCCGGTTCCTCCGGCCCACGCCGACGAGCAGACCGTAGAAGACGAGCACACCGGCGACGTTGATCGCGCCGAGCCACGCGAGCGGCGCGGGCCGTTCGACGTCCCAGATCGAGTCCTGGGCGATGCTGAGTACCCACGGCACCCCGATCAGCGTGATGAGCGCCCAGCCCACCGCGACCACGCGCGCGGCCGTCTCCCGGGCCAGCGGCCCGTGCACCAGCCACAGCAGCATCGGAGCCACCCACACCCAGTGGTGGACCCACGAGATCGGCGAGACCAGCAGGCCGAAGAGCTGGACGATCAGCAGGGTGCCGAGCCGGTCGCCGGGGGCGATGCGGTCGAGCGCCCGCCAGGCGGCGACGGCGAGTGCCGCGCAGACCGTCGCCCCGGCGAGCCACAGGACACCGTTGCCGATGTCCTCCCCGGCGAGGCGGCTCAATGCCCCGCGCAGCGACTGGTTCCACACCGACACCACGGGGCCGATTCGGTCGGCGTCGCCGAAGAACGAGGTGAAGTAGGTGGCGGCCTGGGAGCCGAGGACGAGCCAGCTCACCAGGACGGTCGCGGCGAAGGAGACCGCGGAGAACACCGCCGCCCGCCAACGCCGCTGCGCCAGGAAGTACAGCCCGGTGATGGCCGGGGTGAGCTTGATGCCCGCGAGGATGCCGACGAGGCCGCCGGACACCCACCATCGGGCGCTGCGGGCGGCGATCATGACGCCGAGCACGAGGAAGACGTTGATCTGCCCGTAGTCGAGGGTGGTGCGGACCGGTTCCGTCCAGATCCCCACCGCGGTCCACAGCAGCGCGATCCCGGTCCAGGTGCGGCTGTGGGCGCGCTCCGGGCCGACGATCAGTTCGAGGGCGAGGCGGACGACGGCGAACAGCGCCGCGACGGTCAGCAGCTGCCACGCGACCCCCAGCACCCCGAAGGGCACCAGGTGCAAGGGGAGGAACACCAGCGCCGCGAAGGGCGGGTAGGTGAACGGCAGCGGGAAGTCGGGGGTGTCCTCGGAGTAGGTGAAGTCGTAGAGGTGCCCCTGCAGCAGCGCGGCGGCACCGTCCGCGTAGACGTGCAGGTCGACGAGATTCATGCCGTTGGGAGTGAGGAACCCCCAGGTGAGGCGCACGACGACGGAGACGATCAGCAGCGCCGCACACCCCCACGTCCGGTGCACCGGAAAACCTCGTGGCACTGCGGTACGGCCTCTCCCGTCGATCGTTCTCCGGCTGTACCGGACCCGGCGCTAGAGATTACCGCTCGGACAGGAACAAAACGGAACCGAACGTCACTCCTGTAACGATTTCATCTCCAGCCCCAATCTTCACAGGTCGGACGGGTTACCGTCGTCGCATCGAGAGTTCAGGACGGCCTGTGGCTACACTCCCCCCACGGGCAACCGGCCGGCCGCTCCGGCACGGCGGGCTTGTCCTGTACCAAGGAGGCTCCATAAAGTGTCTCCTCGGGCCGTCAGCGCTCGGTCGTTCGCCCGGAACGTCCGCGTGCTTCAACGACAAGGATGGGGAACAGTGCTTCGTACTCGAGGAATGCGACGGGCGCTCATGGTGTCTGCACTCGCCGCCACCGCGGGGCTGATCGTGCCGACGCACGCAGTCGCGCAACCGGAACCTCCGGCTCTGCCCGACCCGGCGCACATCCTGGAGCTTCCCCAGTTCGCCGTGCCGGCCGACCTCTCGGTCGAATCGCTGACCGAACTGTTCGGGAGCGTCGACGCCGATCGCAAGGAGGTCGAGGCCCTCGCCTCCCTCGCGCCCGCCATCCTCGGTGCCGCCGCCGGCCCGGCCGACGTCGCCGACGGCAAGAACGATCTCCTCGCCACCGCGCGGGAACTGCTGGAGAACTCCCAGCTGCCCGACAACGTGAAGAGCACGCTGCTGCGGGTCATCACCTTCCTCGACGGCAGCGGTGGCGGCGGCCCCGAGATCCCGGATCCCGACACCGTGGTCATCTCCCAGTTCCTCTACCCGACCATCGGGCAGGGTTGCATCGGCGACGGCCAGGACTCCGTCGGCACCGCGCTCGCGGTCCCGGGTCCGGCGAAGCTGCCGCCGCCCGGCCCGGCCGCCGGCCAGGTGGGCTTCGTCTTCACCGCCCTCGGCACCGCCCCGGCCGCCGACGTGGAGCAGGGCCTGACGGTCAGCTGGATCAACGTCTCCAACGGACGCACCGGCACGGCGACGCTCCACAACGAGGCGAAGATCAACCCGGAGGGCCCGACCACGCTGAGTGCGATCGTCGAGACCGGCCCCGGCCAGGTCCTCGCGGCCATCTCCGGCGGGATCACCACCCAGAAGGAAGGCGCGGAGCCGCGTTCGTGCGGTTTCCTCCCCACCGTGGGACTCGTCGCCGTCCCCTGATCGGGCGGACGCACAGAGCACGTACGAAGGCCACCGGATCCATCCGGTGGCCTTCGTCGTCCCCCGGTTCCGAACCGCCCCCACGTCGCGTCCCGGCGTGTTAGACCAGAGCATGGCCTTCACCGCGCGTCGTACCTCGTGGAAGTCCCTCCGATCCCACCGGTCGATCCTGTCGATCGCCTCCGAGGGGTCGATCCTGTCGATCGGCTCCTCCTACTCCGTCCTGTCCGTCGGCAGTTGCGGGTCGATCCTGTCCATAGGGTCGATCGGCTCGGCGGGTTCGGCCCTGTCGTCGTTCTCCTTCGCCAGCCTCGGCTCGGCCCTGTCCGGCCTGTCGCGCTGGTCGCTGCTGGCCTGGCGCGGCGACCACACCGCACCCGATGAGCACCCGCCCTTCACGATCACCGTCGAGGAGCCGCAGCCGGAGCAGCACTGTCAGTCCTGAGCCGGTCTGTGCTAGATAGATAGGACGACATCGTTCGTAAGCGCACCGAAATCGTCGGTGCCGCACCGTGATCGTCCGCCGCGCATCCGACGGCCCGGACCGAGGAGCCGCATGGCCGTCGACATTCCCGTCCCCACCAGGCAGACACCCGCCCCGCGCGCCATCGTGCCGGTGCTCGCCACGGTGGGGATCGGCGTGGCATTGATGCAGACGCTCATCGTGCCGGTTCTCCCCCGCCTGCCGGTGCTCCTCGGCGCCGGCCCCGAGGACACCTCGTGGGCGGTGACCGCGACGCTGCTCAGCGGGGCCGTGATCACCCCGATCAGCGGCCGCCTCGGGGACATGTTCGGCAAACGCCGGATGCTCCTCGCCTCCCTCACCGTGATGGTGCTCGGCTCCGCCGTGTGCGCACTGGCGTCCTCGGTGGTCCCGCTCGTCGTGGGCCGCGCGCTGCAAGGGGCCGCGATGGGTGCCATCCCCCTCGGCATCGCGATCCTGCGCGACGAACTCCCGCCCCGGCGACTGCCCGGGGCGATGGCCACGATCAGCGCGACGATGGGTGTCGGCGGGGCCGTCGGCCTCCCCCTCGCCGCGTTCGTCGCGCAGGCGACCGACTGGCACATGCTCTTCGTCGCGTCGCTGCTGCTCGGCTGCGTGGGTATCGCGGCGGTGCTGCTCGTGGTGCCGGAGTCGCCGCAACGGAATCCGGGGCGTTTCGACTTCGCGGGGGCGCTGCTGCTCGCCGTCGCGCTGGTGCTGCTGCTCCTACCGGTCTCCAAGGGCAACGAATGGGGCTGGGACACCCCCCGCACCCTCGGCATGCTCGGCGGCGCGCTCGTCGTCTTCCTCGGCTGGGGATGGTACGAACTGCGCATCGCGCGGCCGCTCGTGAACCTGCGGGTGTCCGCGCGCCGGCCGGTCCTCATGACGAACCTGGCGTCGGTCGCCGTCGGCTTCTCCATGTACGCGAACATCCTGGCGTTCCCGCAACTGCTCATGGCGCCGACGCAGACCGGTTACGGGTTCGGGCAGACGATGGTCACCGCCGGTATCGCGCTCGCACCGGCGGGCCTGCTCATGATGTTCCTGTCCCCGATCTCGGCCCGCATCACGACCCGCTTCGGTGCGCGGGTCACGCTCGCGTGCGGCGCCGCGACCATCGCCGTGGGATACCTGCTGGCGTGGGCGCTGCATCACGAACTGTGGCAGATCGTGGTGGCGTCGATGCTCATCGGCGGTGGAGTGGGCCTGGCCTACGCGGCTATGCCCGCGCTCATCATGGCGGCGGTGCCGCTGCACGAGTCCGCCGCGGCGACCGGCCTGAACGCGTTGATGCGGTCGGTCGGGACGACGAGCGCCGCGGCGGTGGTGGGAGCGATGCTCGCCGCCATGACCCAGCGGATCGGCGACGCGGTGGTGCCCGCGCTGGAGGGCTTCCGCGCCACCTTCCTCGTCGCCGTGGTCGCCGCGCTGGTCGCGTTGCTGTTCACCCTCCTGATCCCGTCGCCCGGACGGACGGTGCGCAGCGTCGACGAGGCCTGAGACGGGACCCGAGACGGGATCAGGAGGCCGGTGTCAGCTGCCCAGGATTCCCGGGGAGGTGTCCGGCACGCTGTCCGCCAGCGACCACTGGCCGTAGTCCGGGGTGAGCACGTGGTTGATGTCGACGCCGATACCGTCGATGCGAACCTCGCCCGGGATCTGGTGCAGATTCGCCCGCGGGTGCACATAGCCCTTGGGGGTGCCCCAGTCGTGCTGCCAGAAGAAGGCCCCCAGCCCGGCCGCCGACGCCCAGTCGATGGTCGGCGAGTTGGCGTACACCCCGAGGTTCGCGGCGCCGACGACCTGCTGCCAGCCCACGAGGTAGGGCGCGATGAGGGTGGTGAACTGCTCGAAGGTGGGGTTGTCGTCGATGGAGGCGTAGATCGGACGGTTCGCCGGTCCCCCGGCCGCGCGGTGCAGCTCCAGACCGCGCCGGGCGTGCCGCACGCCCGCTTCCAGGCCGCCGCGCCAGTCGGCGGTGGCGCCTTTGCCGTACTGGTAGCACGAGACCACCTCGAGGCCGCTGTCGGTGAGCGCGTCGGCCTCCCACGCGGTGAGCGGCTTGGCCTTCATCCACGCGGCGTCGGGTCGCGGATCGGAGACGTAACGGATGGCCCCGATGTGCCCGGCCCGGCGGATCGCCGAGGCGGACGGCACGGCGGCCGAGTAGTCGACGATGGTGCCCAGCACGGGGCCCGCCTGTGCCGTCCCCTGTGCCCCGAGGGCGGAGATCAGGGCGACACCCGACCCGAGCGTCGCATAGCGCAACATGTCCCGCCGCGAGAGAGTCATCGAGCCTCGTTTCCCTTCGTACTGCACGTGTTCACGCGGTATTGCATCACATTCACACGTGCCTCACGCGGCACTTACGGGAAGATTGCGACGTTCCGCCCTCGTCGGGCGGGTGTCAGCGGCCGGACAGCTCCGCGAAGAACGCCGGAACCAGCGCGACGTCCTCGACGGTGCGCACCGTGGTGCGGACCCCGAGACCGTGCTCCTTGAGCAGGTCGCACAGGGCGTCGCCGTCGACGAGGTCGATCGGCGGGGCACCGTGACGGTGCGCCTCGGAGCGGGCGTCGTCGGTGAACGAACCGGTGGTCACCAGCAGGCCCTTCTCGCCGCGGCCGACCATCGCGGCCCGGAACTCGCGGACCACGTCGGCGCCCGCCTTCTCGGGGCCGCGCAGGAACCGGAAGAAGACCGAGAAGCTCAGCAGCGACACCCGCAGGACACCGGTGCCCTCGACGCACCCGGAGGCAGCGGTGGATTCGGGGGAACCGGGTGCGGGGATGGTCAGGGTGGTGAAGCCCGCCGCGCGCAGCACCGCGGTGGCCAGACGCTCGAAACCGTCCGGCGTGAGGTCGGCGACGGCCCCGAGGACGGGTTCGCGCCAGAGTTCGGGATCCTCCGGGGCGGCGGCGAGGGGGACGACCTGGGCGCCCTGCGAGCTGTTGCGCACCATGCGCTTGCGGCGCTTCTCGGCCGTGTAGGCGACCTGCATCGGCTTGATCTCGTGCTCGCGCACGGCGCGGCCGCGGTCGGTCACGCTCCACACGCCGCGGCGGGTGTTCGACAGCAGGCCCATGCCCTTGAGGTAGGTCCGGGCCCAGGCGAGGCGGTACTCGATCTCGGTGCCGGGGCCGTCGCCGTGGAGCACGGCCCGTGCTTCCTCGGACAGTCCCGTCCGGTCGATCACGGCGGAGTCGATCTCCTCGATGACGCCGGACCCACCGAGCTCGATCACCGCTTGCACGGTCGGCCAGAGAAGATCCGTGTACGGCGGCAACGTGACGTCGCCGTCGCCGGTGTTCCGGACGGTGTTCTCGATCGCGTTCCGGCGCTGCACACCTTCCCCTAACGTCGCGGCCGTGCGGCCGCAGTATCGGTCCTGCACGTAGGAAACAACCCTATCCGATGTACCGAAGCCGCCGGTCGCCACCGGATCGGGTGAGCCGCGCCGAATTGCTGCCGAGTTCGCGGCCCGGACCTACGATTCTTCTCACGTACGCTGTCGCCTCTTTCGAATCGAGTTCGCCATGAACCGTCCGGCGCCGGTCGACCACGCACATCACCCGCATCTCAGCGGCCTGTTCGCACCGCAACGCGAGGAGGTGGACGTCCATGATCTCGAGGTCGAGGGCGACCTGCCCCGCGATCTGAACGGCAGCTACCTGCGCAACGGACCGAATCCGCGCTTCGATCCGATCGGCACCTACGTCTACCCCATCGACGGGGACGGCATGGTGCACCGCGTGCAGATCACCGACGGGTCGGTGCGGTACACGAACCGTTTCGTGCGGACACCGCGGCTGGTGGCCGAGGAGAAGGCCGGGCGCGCGTTGTGGGCGGGGATCACCGATCCCTACTTCCCGCCCGAGGAGGAGGTCGGGCCGGACCTGGCGAACACGATGCGTGAGCTGCCCGACATCAACGTCGTCTCCCACGCCGGCCGGTTGCTCGCCCTCGCGGAGGCCGCGCCGCCGTACGCGCTGGGCTCCGACCTCGAGACCCTCGGCCGGGAGACCTTCGGCGGGACCCTGCCGGTCGGGCTGACGGCGCACCCGAAGATCGATCCGCGGACCGGCGAGATGGTGGCCTTCTGCTACATGCTCGACCCGCCCTATCTGACCTGGTCGGTGTTCGCCCCGGACGGCACGGTCACCCGCGCGCCCACCCCGATCGACGGCGCCGACCGGCCGTTGATGATCCACGACATGGCGCTCACCCCGACCTACATCGTGCTGGTGCTGGCGCCGCTGGTGTTCGACCTGGCGCAGGTCTTCTCGGGCGGATCGCCCCTGGACTGGCGGCCCGAGCTCGGCACCCGGATCGCCCTCGTCCCCCGCGACGGCGGTGCGGTGCGCTGGTTCTCTACCGACACCTTCTGGGTGTGGCACACCGCCAACGCCTTCGATCTGCCCGGCGGCGACGTCGCGCTCGACTACGTCGAATGGTGTTATCCCGGTGCGTTGACCCGGCAGCGGGAACCGAACCGGTCGACGCTGAGCCGCGCGGTGATCGGGAGGAACGGCGTCACGCGGACGGTGCTGTACGAGCGCGACATGGAGTTCCCGCGCATCGACGACCGGTCCACGACCCTCGATCACCGCGTGGTCGCGACGATCGGCAAGAGCGTATCGTCGAATCTCCCTCCGGGAGCGGCTGATTCGCTGTGCTGGTTCGACGTGAGGGCCGACACCGAGGCGGTGTGGACGCACGACAGCCTGGCTCCGGGTGAGCCGATCCTGATGCCGGGCGGCGGGGAGGACTTCTGGGGCACCATCGCCACCGACCGCGAGGACATGTCGAGCTGGTTCCTGATCTTCCCCGCATCCGATCCCGCCTCGGGTCCGCTCGCGCGGGTGCGGTTGCCGATCCGGGTGCCCGCCGGCCTGCACGGTGCGTGGGTGCCCGCTTCCTGACCGGCGCGCCGACTAGGTTGGGAGGATGGGTTTCACGCGTGCCGAACTCGAGTCCTTCCGCGATGCCGTGGTCCCCGACCTCGTCGCGCCGGGGTGCCGCCTGCTGTTCGTGGGGATCAATCCGGGGCTGTGGACGGCCGCGACGGGCGCGCACTTCGCGCGGCCCGGGAACCGCTTCTATCCGGCCCTGTTCCGCGCCGGCATCGTCGACCGGCTCATCGACGCATCGGCGGGGATGAGCGACACCGACCGCGACCATCTTCTCGCGCGCGGGGTGGGGATCACGAATCTGGCGCCGCGCGCGACCGCCCGCGCCGACGAACTCACCGACGAGGAGCTGCGCGAGGGCGGCCATCGTCTGGCGAAGGTCGTCGCGGAGTACCGGCCTCGCGCGGTCGCGGTCGCGGGAATCACCGCCTACCGTGCGGCCTTCGGCCGTCGCAAGGCGAAGGCGGGGCTGCAGGAGGAGACGATCGAGGACGTCCCGGTCTGGGTGGTGCCCAATCCGAGCGGGCTCAACGCCCACGAGACGGTCGAGTCGCTGGCGCGGGCCTATGCCGAACCGGCACGGGCGGCCGGCGTCCTGTCCTGAACCGCCCCTGTCCTGAACCGCCGCCGAGCGTCCTGCTGGCGCCGGGCGCCGAGCACCTTGTCGAGGAAGTCGGTGGCGCGGTAGCCGGGTGGGGTGCCCTGCACGACGATCGCCCAGCCCTCGGAGTTCCGGGTGCGGAGCGGGAGGATCTCCTGGTAGGCCGGGGATTCGTACCAGTCGCGGGCGTGGTGGATGTCGGGGAACTCGATGATCACGAGGTTTCCCTCGAAGGGTCCTTCGATTCCTTCCGGTTCGGTGCCGTGGACGAGGAACCGTCCGCCGTGCGGTTCGAGGGTGTCGTCGATCCTCTCGAGGTACCGGACGATGTCGTCGTTGAAGTCGATCGTGCGGAGATGGGCCACTGCGTATGCGTTCATGGCATCCACGGTGGACCCCGGTGGGCGGGGAATCGATTACCCCGGAAGTAATGGTGACCGCTCCCCGCGCGCTCTACGGTCGGGTCATGACCACGGTCGACACTCCCCATGCCGGGGCGTTGCTGCGGGCGTGGCGCGACCGGCGCGGACTGAGCCAGCTCACGCTGGCCCACAACGCCGGGATCTCGCCGCGGCACCTGAGTTTCGTCGAGACCGGCCGGTCGCGCCCGTCGCGCCGGACCGTCCTGAAGTTGAGCGAGAAGCTGGACATCCCGCTGCGCGAACGCAACACGATCCTGGTGGCCGCCGGTCACGCACCCGTCTATCCCGAGCATCGGCTCGGCGACCTGCCGATGGCGGCGGTCTCCGACGCGATCACCCGGATCCTGACCCTGCACCGGCCCTTCCCCGCGGTGGTGGTGGACCGGCACTGGACGATGGTCGATTCCAACGACGCCGTCGGGGTGTTCGTCGAGGGATGTGCCCCGGAACTGCTGGAACCACCGGTGAACGTGCTGCGGCTGACGCTGCATCCGCGGGGGCTGGCACCGCGGATCGTCGACCTCGGGCAGTGGCGCGGGCATCTGCTCGCCCGGTTGCAGCACCAGATCGGATCGACCGCCGATCCGGTCCTGTTGCGCCTGTACGACGAGCTCGCCGGTTATCCCTGCGACGATCCGGTCGGGGAGGTCGAGCCGCATTCGCTGGTGGTGCCGATGCGGTTGCGGACCGGGGCCGGCGAGTTGTCGTTCCTCAGCACGACGACGCTCTTCGGGACGCCGCTGGACGTGACGGTGTCGGAACTGGCGATCGAGGCGTTCTATCCCGCGGACGACGCGACGGCCCGGGCCCTGAGCGGAGCGTGATCCTCCCGCGTGGAGCGAATCGTGATCGCCCCGTGGCGAGCGATCGTCCCCACCGAATCGGCGGATCCGGAACGGATTCCGCGCTACGGTGGGTGATGCTTCTGCCGGGCCGATATTCGGGAGGCACCGATCATGAGTACTGCGAAATGGTGGGTCCTCGACGGGCGGGAGTCGGGATACGCCCTCGAGCAGCGCCCCACGGGGGACATCGTCCTGACCAACACGGAAACCGCGGAGGAGCACGTCCTGCACGGGTACGTGTGGAAGCACTGTTCGCACTTCGGCCTCCAGATCCAGAGCGAGGGCCCGCCGCCCTACGGTCCCTGGGTCGAGAATCCGGAGGACTGATCGTCTCCCCCTGGTCTCGGAGGATCGTCGACGGTCTCAGGGGATGACCGACAGAGGGGTGTGCTCTCCCGTCGCAGTGTCGATGAGCACCGCGCGGGTGAGCGTCCCTTCGATCGGCAGCACGTCGTAGACGACCGCGGACAGTCGCGCGAGGTCCTCGCGGCGGGTCCGCGGGCTCAGCGAGCAGTGCGGGGTCCATCGCCCCGGCCGGTAGTAGCGGTGCAGATCCGCGCGGGTGGATTCGACGATGGCCACCACCCGTTCCTGTCGCCGCGCGAGCTCCACGGAGGGAGCGGGGATCAGCGACGCGCGTCCGCGGCGGAACAACCCGAAGGTGTCGATGTAGGCCGGGACCGGTCCCGAGTCCGGGATCTCCCCGAACGCCGCGGTGACGGCGGCGAGGTCGTAGCTGCGCAGCACCGCGTACGACAGGTGCGGCACGTGCCGGCGGTGCGTGTGGGTGAGCAGGGTGGGGATCCCCTGTTCCTCGAGCCGGGCCCACAGTGCCCGGATCACGCGGTCGGTCCCGGGGTCGAAGAGGAGGCAGACCGCGAGGGCCATCGCACCGGCCCGTCTAGTTCAGGGTCACGTGCCAGACGAGGGCGGCGGCGAGTGCACCCGCGCCGTTGAGCGACCAGTGCAGGGCGATGGGCGCGAGGATGCTGCCGCTGCGGCGGCGCAGCCAGGTGAAGACGACCCCGGCGGCGGCCGTCGCGATCACCGCGCCGACCACACCGGCGATCTGGGCGAGCAGTCCCGCGCCGAGGAAGGCGCTCAGGCCGGCGTTGCCGGCGGTGAGGCCGAACGATGAGGCGACGTGCCACAGGCCGAACAGCATCGAACCGGCGGCGAAGACCCCGCGCGCACCCCACAGGCGTTCGAGGGTGCCGTGCAGCACACCGCGGAAGGCCAGTTCCTCGGGGATGACGGTCTGCAGCGGGATGATGATCATCGAGGCGACGAGGGCACCGGAGACGGTGGCGTAGCGCTCCGACAGGAAGAACTGCCGCGTGAACGGCAGGGCGATCCCGACGGCGACGACCGTCAGCACGAGCAGGATCGCCGCCAGCGAGTAGAGGGTGCCCCGCTTCCAGTGGCGGGGCGAGAGCCCGAGCTCGGACCAGCGCATGCCGCGCCGGCGCATCATCGCGACCAGCACTCCGGCCGCGATCGGCACGGTGGCGATCGACGCCCAGGCGGTCGTGAAGTGGGCGATGAGGTTGGTGGTCACGAGCACCGCCACGACGACCGCGAGGTCGATCCAGGCGTGGAAACGTGGCAACCAGGCCAGCGAGGGCAGGCGCTGGACCTCGGGTGACGGCAACCGTCCTGCTTCCACGGTCACGTGCATTCCCTCCGGTGGTACTCCGAGCATCCGTTCAACTGTACGGATCGGGGCTCCGGTCGCCCCCGACTCTTGTGGGGATTTCCCGGACGAGTCGGGATAAACACGGCGTCGGCTACGGCGAGAGATAACTCACATCCCCGGGAAAAGCAGTGTTCGTCACACACCCCGTTGTCAAGACCTTGCGTCGGCGCCGTTAACGTGTATGGGAACCACAGCCCTCTTCCAGGAGAAACAATGGCCGACTTCCTCTACGAGGACCTGCTGCCGATCGGGGAAGACCCCACCGAGTATCGGCTCCTGACCACCGAGGGGGTGTCCACCGTCGAAGGACCCGACGGCCGGACCTTCCTGAAGGTCGAGCCCGAGGCGCTGCGCCTGCTCACCGAGACCGCACTGCACGACATCTCCCATTACCTGCGTACGGATCACCTGAAGCAGCTGGCGAACATCCTCGAAGACCCCGAGGCGTCGAACAACGACAAGTTCGTCGCGCTCGATCTCCTGAAGAACGCGAACATCGCGGCCGGTGGCGTGCTGCCGATGTGCCAGGACACCGGCACCGCGATCGTCATGGGCAAGCGCGGCCAGCAGGTGCTCACCCCGGGTGACGACGAGGAGGCCATCGCCCGCGGTGTGTACGACGCGTACACGAAACTGAACCTGCGCTACTCGCAGAACGCCCCGCTGACGATGTGGGACGAGAAGAACACGGGCAACAACCTGCCCGCCCAGATCGAGCTGTACGCGGACACCGCGAAGGGCCACGAGAACTCCTACAAGTTCCTGTTCATGGCCAAGGGCGGCGGATCGGCCAACAAGTCGTACCTGTACCAGGAGACCAAGGCCATCCTGAACCCGGACTCGATGATGCAGTTCCTCGAGGCCAAGATCCGGTCGCTCGGGACGGCGGCGTGCCCGCCCTACCACCTCGCGATCGTCGTCGGCGGTACCTCCGCCGAGTTCGCGCTCAAGACCGCGAAGTACGCCTCGGCGCACTACCTCGACGAGCTGCCCACCGAGGGCGCGATGACCGGCCGCGGCTTCCGCGACCTGGAGCTCGAGAAGAAGGTCTTCGAGCTCACCCAGAAGATCGGCATCGGCGCACAGTTCGGTGGCAAGTACTTCTGCCACGACGTCCGAGTCGTCCGCCTGCCGCGGCACGGCGCGTCGCTGCCCGTCGCGATCGCCGTCTCCTGCTCGGCCGACCGTCAGGCCAAGGCCAAGATCACTCCCGAGGGTGTGTTCCTGGAGCAGCTCGAGTTCAACCCGGGCCAGTTCCTGCCGGAGGTCACCGACAGCCAGCTCGACGCCGAGACCGACGGTGTGTCGGGCACCGGCAAGGGTGCCGCGGTCAAGATCGACCTGACCCGCCCGATGCCGGAGATCCTCGCGGAGCTGTCCAAGCACCCGGTCAAGACGCGCCTGTCGCTGACGGGCCCGCTGGTCGTCGCGCGCGACATCGCGCACGCGAAGATCAAGGAGCGTCTGGACCGCGGCGAGGACATGCCGCAGTACATGAAGGACCACCCGGTCTACTACGCCGGTCCGGCGAAGACCCCGGACGGTCTGCCGTCGGGTTCGTTCGGCCCCACCACCGCCGGCCGCATGGACTCCTAC